>CAZKQL010000015.1:3033-14803 GCA_964554925.1 uncultured Gammaproteobacteria bacterium
TTTGGGTGAAATAACTATGCCGCCATCGGCACAAGCGCGTAACTAAACAACCTATCGCTTTGTCGCGCCTCGACTTCTTCATATTTTGGTCCGTCCAGCCTATACCCCATCATGCGGAGCACGTCTACACTCGAAGGTTTTGAGATGGCGAGCGCGGATGTGGTACCGCGACAATCCATTCGTATGGTTCTCTTTTTCAATTGTTCATCGCCGCGTGCTTCGGTAAGTAATTTCATGAGGAGCCGTGTACCTGTGCCTTTTACTTCTCCGGTAGTTGCGGTATCGTCTATATACATATCACCACCTTGCCTTGTCTGTGCAATAAGATAACCGGTAACTCCTTTTTCACCTTTGTCGTCCACATTTTCTTCCACAAACGCAATCGGTGCGTGTTCATGGTGTGCGCTTTGCAAACATGCAGTATTTAAATTTCTAGTCATGGCAAGCAGTCCCGTAATATAGCTTTCTCCTCCTGTTCTTCTAAACGCAATATCTTCCATCATGGCAATGGCAAGCGCGTCTTGCGGCCGAGCAGGTCGCACATTTATGGGACCTTTAGACAACTCCTTTTTAGATTCATCTTTTTCAGCATCCGCATCTTTAATTCTGTCCCTTAGCACAATGGAACTATCTTTGTGCTGATTTAGCCCCAAATTATCCGAATACGCCAATGGCGCTACCCATACATCCGTATTTGGCGCGTGAGGAAAATCTGCCCCTTTTACATAACTCCACTGTGTACCCAACCGAACCGATTTATCGTAACGCGAATTTTTTTGAACCAACGCGCCAAAGGCATCTTGCAAGGTTTTGTACACAACGCTTGGCGCCATCTTTTTTTGAATATTAATCGGTACTTCCACGCTATCTAGCACAATCAATTCTTCCGCGTTAACATATTTTTTCAAAAAATCTTCTACGCTTCCGGTAAATCCGATTTTTGTTAATGCTTTTGCGATATTTCCCCCATTATTCGCCAATTCGGTAAAAAAATCCCACCGATCTTGCGGTTTATCAAATAATTGTCTGTTATCAGTCATGAGCGACTGCGCGATAACATGGTCTGTATTCCATTCTTTTGGTTTGCCTTTTGACTGCCGCAATACGAACTGCGAACAAATCGGATTTGCCATAAAGTGCGCTTTTTTACCGTGCCCGAATGCGTCGCATGTCCCGGAGAGTGTCCCCGCAATGGCAGACTCGACGCTGCTTGGCTTTAGCACTTCGGCTTGGAACCAATCAATACCGGGACTCTTTTCCGCTTCATCCAAAAGTGTCGAGAGTCTGTCGGCCAACTCGCGTCTATCCGCGTACACAATCGCAAATTCTCTAAATTCATCCATGTTTGCGAATTCTTTTCCCGCGAGCTGTTTTGCCAAATGCAAGATACTGACTTTAAAATCGGTTTGCTCCACCCGCGCCCAAAATTCCTTCACCGCTTTTCTTTTCTCTTCTCCGGAAAAATCGGCCTCTCCGCTTTTCAATTTTTCCACATGGGAAACAAAAGCCGCCATTTGTAATTCTGATGATTGTGTAATTTCGACTATGGCTTCTCGCAATCCATGTATCCGATCCGCAGCCGACGCGATATTTGCTTCAATTTGCGCGCGTTCATCATCTGTTAAAGTTGCCTTTCGGAATCTCGCTTCAAGCCCGCTTTTATATCTTTCTTGCACGGCCAATTGATTTCTCGGCTCAGCCAATTTTTGTTTCAAATCATATTCAACAGCTTTTTTTGCATACACTTCGCCCTTTTCCATGCACCACTGCATCGACGCGTCCAAAACTTCATCACTCGCTGCGTATGAAGCCCACACCGACATATCGACCGATTTGTCACTCTTTTCTGCCAAGAATGGATCGGCTTTCTTTAATTTCTCCTGAACATCTTTATGGAGATTCTTAAAGTCACGACCGGTCATGCCGGGTTCGCCAGTAGCTGCTTCTTCGTCTGAATTTGCCCAAACATCTAATCGCTGTTTTGTGTCCCGCATTTCACTCCATTCAACCGCAATCGGCTCAAAAGAATTCAACTTATCGTAACTTCCTTCCACAATGGCGTCTCGGGAAAGTTCAGTGCTCCAGTTAGGATACCCGCTCGGGTCTGATTCTCGAAGTAACGCGGCAACGACGCGATTATCCTCCCCCGCGCCGGATCTGCTCGCCCAAAATGCTTTTGGGTCTTTTATAAACCTAACAATCGCTTCTATATTTATCGTAGGATATCTCATGAGTTCTGCCGCGTAAGCGCGCAATTCGGGTTTGTCCTTTGGGATTTCTCCAACAGCTTTTCGTAGCTCCGGTGTCTGGTGCAGTTTTATTTCATTTTGAATCCGCAATAAATTAATACCATCCTTGTTCGCAAGCGGTGGCTCCGCGTCAGGGTACGCCGAAATGGTTTCGAGCAGTTTCCAAACATCGGGAGTTACTTTGCCCATGATATTCCTCCATACATCCGCCTGCATACCGCTTCCCATACCCGCGCGAACAAATAAATCTTGTACAAGACCCTTTCGACTCGAACCGCCCGCATTTTCTACCGCGGTCATACAGCGCACAAATTTCTCAACAGGCTCAAGCATTTGGTGTTTATCTCGCTGTCCCAGATATTCCCAAATTACAGACTCCGCCCCATCTCCCAAATATGATACCAATGCTTTGTATGGGTTTGAAATTACAAATTCTTTTTTTTCCTCGTACTCGGCCATGATTTCTTTTCTTATGCGCGATATACCGGCGGCTTCTTTTTTCTCATCATCCAAAATTATTTCGCCTGATTCAAAAACTCTCATCATCGTAGACCATTCTCGAGGTTGATATTGCAGTACATCGGTACCAATGGCCATTACCCCGACTTTTTTCGCCATGTCAACCAAGGTGTCTTTTTCACGCGCGATTTCTTCCAAAATTTCGGGAGCTTCTTCCTTTATCCAGGTTTGGGTATCAATCACTCTGAACATATGCAAATCTCCCGTACGGAGAAGACCACGCAAACCGGAAGTCAGACATTCCTTTTTTGTCTCTACGTCATTTTGTAAATAATCTTCAAATATATTTTTTGCCTCGCTAAAATGACCTCTTTCCAATTGACTGATTGCTCCTTCTTTTGCTATGCTCGTCTTTTTTTCGGGGGTGAGCACATCCGGTTGAGCGGTAAATATTGTATTTTCAAGCCATGTGGCGATACTCCAGTCATCATCTAGATCTGTGAAAACCCTCCGGTAACGCGCGATAGAGCTTTCAGCCATCTCTCTACTTACAGGCGCCGTGGGCCGCACCTTTTCCAAACGTGCGTACAATCCCTTTAGACCTTGGAGATTCGCATGCTCATTGGAATTTAGATATTTCTTTTCCATCACCTCCGCCGCAATTTCCGGATGCTTTTTAAAAACAATGTTTGCCAGCCAATCAAAATAATTTAATGTACTCAAAGCGGAATCGACTTCTTCCGCTTTTAACAAAGCGCCTATTCGCGCGGCATGGACTACCGCCTCATCCGGTTCAAATTCCGTATCGGACGCGGATTTGATGCCGGCTCCGGCAAGAATATTATACGCATCCACCATTTGGCCAAAATTCCCCTCTCTCAAAATACCGGTACATATTTTCTTTACTCCTTCTTTTACCGTCGGATCTTCTTCAAAGACAAAATCTTCGTGGTTGACGCGTCTCCCTTCCTCTATCTGATCCTTGTAAAAAGCCGCGTACCCCCAAATACTTCTGCCTATGTCCTCCGACTCGTTAATATACTTTTCCACGTCCGACAGTTCTGATAGCATTCTATGTATCTCTTCCGGCAATTCATCCAAAATACGTAACAAAAAATTAAATTTATCACCGTCAGGCACCTTCTCCTCTACGATTTCCATTGCCTTTAGCACAGCCCTGCGAATTGTCTCCCCATCTACTGCATATATAAAATAGCTAAGCCATCTTTCATACCCTCTGGCAGATTTGCTCATATCCGTAAGAGCATTCGCCAATAATTCTTCCTTGACCTTACCCAAATCTTCGTCACGCAGCAATTCTTCGGACGAAGTTATAAAGTCGGTATCAAGAGCCATACAGACTTTTTGATCATTCACACGCGCTGCACTCGCAAATGCTTTCTTGAAGGCTTCCTTAACTTCGGGATCCATCCTCTTTTCTCCACTATCCGAGTCTGTCAATTGCGTGTCGTCCGGTTGTTTTTCTTCGGCTGCCCGCGTAGTCGCGTCGCTCATAAGTGCTTTAAGCTCAACGCAATTTCTGGCCACTCTATCGGTATCCAACCTCCAATCCTCAACACCGGACTGCACGCGCTCGTCCAATATTCCGAACGATTCCACAAGCGCGTCTTTGTATATTCCCGCGTACACTTCACTTTTTCCGGCACCGGCAATCTCGACACATTTTTTAAAATCAGGATCTTCCGTATCATTTGCGTTCGGATCTGTAATCAATTTTTCCACCAAATACGCGCGCGCGGCTCCGCTGATTTCCGTATCCGCCGCCAAATCAGCTTCAGTCAGAGAAAATAAAACTCCCAGACTGCCTACCGAATCGGCCTCGCCCGAGGTTATCTGACGTATGATCAACTTTTTTGCCTCCGCGACAACTGACGCGCTTTCAAAAATCTCCGGATAAACTTTCTTAAGATATTTAAGAGCATCCATTTTTTCATACACTTCCAACGGCTCTTGTATAGAATCTACCAGAGCCGGTTCAAAAATGCGCAAAACTTCCGCTTTTTTATCCCGCAAAAAATTATTAGCGATGTTGATTGCTCTAAACCAGTTCGGAAAGCCTCGTTCATCACTTTCATGTACAAAAATATCAACAACTTCCAACGCTTTATCGGAAATAAATTTTTCCCCCTCCGCGTCATTCAAAAAATGTTCCGCTACCCATTGATAATCGCTCAATCTTTCAAAATCCCCATCCTCCAAAATGTGTGCTTCGCGTCATTTTCCATCCCTTCCGAGTCCAATAATTGGTGATGGGTCGGAAAGAAAAAATTGTAAATGTATTTGCAGTGGTCCGTAGGACCTTCAAAAAAAAGAACGTCACGAAGTGCACGGGAGGCGCCCCAAAGAACACGGCGATCAGCAAGCACATCCGCTCTTTGGTCTTCCGGAAGTCGGGTAATAAACTGAATTGCTTGAGCTACCCCACCATCATACAGCCATTCCTGAATATCATATACAGCATCTTCATACTCCCTCCTCTCCTCGCCCTCTCTATACTCATCTTTTTCCGCACCCAAAATTTCACCTCGTGTGAATTCTTTTTCCGCGCTTCTTTTGTAGCCGGCCATATCCATATAATTCTAATCCATCGAATTATACCAAAAACCAAGAAAAATGCGCCATACCAAGCATTTTTTAGAAATTCCGGAATTGAACCTACCGCCTGTTGGTGCTATCATACCCCGGTATTTGAATTTATTTTATGAAATCCAAACTCACCGCAAAAGACCTACAACTCCTGCAAGCATTTCCAAATCCTGCCGCCACTCTATCGTTGCCATGACGACAAACGCTCAAAGCGGCCACCCGGGCGGATCGCTTTCTTGCATTGATTATCTTTCTCTTGTTTACACCCAAATAATCGCGCAAACCGGCGAGGCGGTAATCGTGTCAAACGGCCATATTTCACCCGCGGTCTACGCAACGCTCGCGGAAATGGGATATGTTTCAAAAGAAAAAGCGGTAAAAGGATTTAGAAAAGCCGGAACACCATTTGAAGGACACGTTACACGGCACGTTGCCGGCGTGTGGTACGGAACCGGCCCGCTTGGTACCGGAATTTCCGCGGCATCCGGATTTGCGTTAGCTGAAAAATACAAAGCAGGGCTCGCGCCAATGGCAGCCTCCACAAAATCTACAAAAAAAGTTTTTGGTCTTGTTGGTGATGGCGAATCAGAAGAAGGCCAAGTCTACGAAATGATGAATTTCGCGGCAAAATACAAACTCGACAATTTTATTGTGTTCATGGACTACAATGAAGTGCAGCTATCTGATGGACTAAAGGAAATAATGCCGCTGCGTCCGGACAAAATCTGGTCAACCGCGGGATGGGAAGTGATTCATACAAATGCGCATGACTACAATAATATGTGGAAAGCGCTTTTGAAAGCGTACAAAGTAAAAGGCAAACCTGTTTTATTGTTGGGCCACAGCATTATGGGATACGGCGTTGATTTTATGGAGAAAGAGGGCAAACAAAAAAAAGCGACTTGGCATGGAAAGGCGGCAAAGCCGAGCGAAGTGGAAAAAACTTTGAAAGAATTAACGCTAACAGACAAAGAAGCGCTGGCCGTAGCTGAATTTCGAAAAACAATTTCATGGAAACCGCAGGTGCCGAAATTTACCAAATTGCTTTCGCCTGTAAAAATTAAACCGGGAACGCCTCGCGTATATAAAGCAGATGAGCTGACGGATTGCAGATCCGCATACGGAAAAGCATTGCTTGATTTGGCAAAAGCAAATAAACAAGTGGTCGCTTTAACCGCGGATTTGGCAGAATCGGTAAAAACAAATTATGTAAAAGACGAATTGCCCAACCGGCACATAGAAGTGGGGATTGCAGAGCAGCACATGGTGTCGTGTTCGGGTGGCCTGAGTCTGTCGAACATGATCCCATTTTGCTCCACCTTTGGCGCTTTTATGACCAGCCGCGCAAAAGATCAGGCGCGCGTAAACGACATCAATCAAGCAAATGTAAAAATGGTGGCAACGCATTGCGGATTATCGGTCGGAGAAGACGGACCCACGCATCAGGCGATAGATGACAGTGGATCCATGCTCGGGCTCCTCAACACCATGCAAATTGAGCCGGCCGATCCAAATCACTGCGATCGTATTATTCGCTTTGTCGCTACGCACTATGGAAATTTTTATGTGCGCATGGGACGACACAAAATTCCTGTGTTAACACACGAAGACGGCAGTATTTTCTTTGATAAAAATTACAAATATTACTACGGCCGCTGCGATATTTTACGAAAGGGAAAAGATATAACTATAGTTGCAAGCGGAGCGACCGTCATAGAAGCTCTAAAAGCGATAGAACAATTACGCTCCAAAAAAATATCAGCGGAATTGGTTATTGTAAGTTCCATAAAACAATTTGACACGCCGCTTTTTGAATCCATCAAAAAAACAAAACGAGTGCTGACAGTGGAAGATCACAATATTCATTCAGGACTCGGCAATCAACTGGCTGCATACATTACCGAAAATAAATTGGAAGTACAAAAATTCGAAATGCTCGGCGTGCGCGAATATCAATTGTCAGGAACGGCCGAGGAACTCTACGATGCCAGTGGCATTTCCACAAATCATATTGAGAAAAAAATAATACAAATGCTAGTCTCATAACATGACACAAACCGCTATGCCTCCTACAAAAACGTCGACAAAGGAAAGACTGGCACTCACAACCGCGACAGGACTCATTTTGGCTTCGATTCTGTATCTGATTCCCGTGGGATTTGGTACAAAAATGAATGAACCCGGCTCTGTAAACGCAGACAGCCAAATCGCGGCGAGAAAAAAGCAAAGTGAAAAACGCGAAACCGCGCCGCGCACCGAAGAATACAAGGATTCGAGTAACACATACCGCACTTTATCCAACCTCACCTTAACAAATTACGAAGTTGTTTCGGATTGGGAAGAAGCGGCGTATCGCAAACCGCTTACTTCAGGAAAAAAACGTCTCCGCATGTATCCCTTCGATATTATGCCAAGCCTTACGACTCGGGAGTCGATGCGCTCGCCTATGTTTACCCCAACCACTAACGCGGCGGATTGGGAGCACACGGGAATTCAAGGGGTGGGAGTGGCGCGCAGCGTTGATTTTGATCAAAAAAATAAAAAACATCTTCTGATGGCGGGAGACAGCGGACTGTATCATTCTTATAATTTTGGAAATTCATGGGAACGATTATCGGTACCCTCATCGATTTTCATACAAAAAGCGCTCATCGATCCGCAGAATTCCAATCATTATGTAATCGCGTATGCAGCAGTCGATATAATGAATACGATTGATTCATATAAACTCGATATTCCCGCCTATCTATACGAATCTTTTGACGCGGGTAAAACATGGACACACCTTGATATGGGAAAATTGATAAAAGACAAAAAAATGGTCGCGCCAAATTTGAATTTCGTAAGCTTTCTTAAAATGGATTTTGTAGACAATACACTGGTACTCTTGGTCAGTTACGCCGAAAGTAAAGTCTATGGCACAGCTGTCATACGTATAGAAAATAGTGCGCCCATATCAGCCACTGCGTTTGTAGCCGATGCTATCAAGGATTTTGCGTTCGCAAACGACGGATTACACGGCATATTATTTAAAAAAGGTATAGAGCCCATGATTGGCGGCACTCAACAAAATGATACCATTCTCTACAAAACCTCAAATAAAGGCGCGTCATGGAAGCCCCTGCTTACGGAAACACAGCTAAAAAATATCGGGCTTGGTCTCGAAAACTACAACTACACCGGCGCCGATGTGTCAAACAATGGCCAAACCATATATCTCATAGCGGAATCAACGGCAAACCCTGCGGCAGACATGCTGGCGAAGAGTTCGAATGGCGGCGCTACATGGACAACGATAGCTGTCGAAAAACACATACTCGAAATGCCGGGCTCATACGGGGAATGGAAATTGGGAGAAATCACGAATCTTCGCGTACAGGATGTAGTCATCGATCCGCACAATTCTGAGCACCTGTTCGCGTTCAGATACATGTTCGGTCTATATGATTCATTTGACTCCGGGAAAACATGGAAAAAAACGGTGAGCGGTTTCAGCAGCATGGCGTATCTCAACAATCCGGACGATGGCATCATGCTGATACGAGACATGGATTTACGATACAAGGAGCTCACTTTTTTTGAGCTGAATACCGAAGAATTCGCCTTCCTGCTTTCCACCGATCAGGGACTGTTTCTCTACGACAGTAAAACGCACGCGTTTAGCAACCTTGCGAAAGATTTGTACCTCGGACACAGCGAGAAAGTGACGGTTACCAATTGTCCGCGCGTATACGCGGGACTCTGGCATGTGGGCGCGTATTGGGTAAATATTGACGGGTCGGTAAACGCGGTAAATACAGCCGAATCTCCGGGAATCGGCGCGCAAAAAGATGCCGGCTGCAATGGCGCCGCGGTAAATACCAGAGGCGGCGTGCTCATGGATGGACAGCATTTGGACGCGGAAAAAACAAAATGGCTTTTTGATCAGATGACATTTGAGCCGTTACCGAATTCCCCTCCGCTCCTTGAATTCCATAACGGCTGGTGGGATTACCTAGGAGGAGCGAGCATAAATTCCTTGCCAAATGACAATGTGCCGAGCAATATGAAATCGTTTGTCAGGATCAATCAAGATTTTTCCGTGTTGGAAAATATTGCACTACCCGCGACCGCGAAAAGAGCGCATGCGTATTATGTACATGGGGAAACGCTATATTTGATAACAGAAAACAAAGGTGTCGGTGGAAATCCAAGTTTCTCTATTCATAAAACTACGGACATGAAAGACTGGAAATTCTATACAAAAGGTCCGCCCATGACCGGATTCTCCGGTATCGACGACCTCATAGTTACAGACAAAGTAATCGCCATGAGCGCAGGGTTTGGGGTGTGGATTTCAAATGACCAAGGCGCGTCATGGAAATTGCAGTTTGAGAAAAAAGAAATTTCCGATGTGGTAATCGATACATGCGGCAATCTGTATGCGAGTATTTTTCAGCCTTCCGCGAGCATGAATTATGGCGGCGTGTTTTACTCGCAAAATAACGGCGTATCGTTTAGCAATCTGGGAAAAATAGATAACAAAATCGCGATATTTGATCTTGAGGTCGACAGTCTCGACAATTTGCTTTACGCCGGCACATTTGGTGAATCGTTGCTGCGGATAGATATCAGCAGTTTCTGTTCACCATAATTACTACTCACTGATGCGCCCGCCGTAGCTGTTATCTTCCGTGTTGATTAGAATTTCTTCGCCTTCTTTTATGAAAATCGGCACATACGCTATAAGTCCATTATCAAGCTCTACTTCTTTCGTCACATTACCACTCGCAGTGTCGCCCTTTACCGCGGGAGGCGCGCTTTTGACGATATATTTTATTTTGATGGGAACTTGCACTGCCACGACCGCGTCATTGTATATCATGCCTATCACTTCGAGTCCTTCTTTGAGATATTTTGCATCATCTCCGACCACATCCGCGTTCACTTCTATGGTTTCGTAGGTTTCGTTGTTCATGAACGAAAATAGATCGCCGCTTTTGAAAAGAAATTGCAATGTTTGTCTTTGCACCTGCACCGTCTCGACCGACTCGCCGCTTTTATAAGTAATTTCAACGGATTTTCCGGTCGTGATACTTTTCATTTTGGTTCTGGTAAATGCCGCGCCTTTTCCCGGATTTACGAATTTGAAATCAGAGACTACATACAAATCTCCCTGATGTTTGATAACCGCGCCTTTTTTGATATTTGTTGTGTCGCCCATATATTGTTTAGTTATGTAGGCTTTTAAAGCCCAATGACGCTGGCAATACTAACACGTCATTTATATTCTTGCAACCCGTCAGTACTTGTACCAGCCTATCAACGCCAAGCGCGATTCCCGCGCATTCAGGCATTTTGCCCACGGCCTCTATAAATTCCTCATCTACATCATACACGTCTTTACCCATTTTTTTGCCCAGTTCTCGTTCTTCTTCCAGACGTTTTCTTTGTTCTCCCGGATCAGTCAATTCAGAAAACGCATTCGCGAGTTCAATTCCCCGCACATATACTTCAAATCGCTCTGCATAGCGCGGATCTTCTTTTGAGAGTCTTGCAAGCGCAGCCATTCGCGCCGGATAATGATGCACGATAACGACTCCGCGTTCGGCGAGACGCGGTTCGATTTCATTCAAAAAAATTCGATAAAACAAATTTTCGTAGGCTTCGTCTTCTTCTATGTTGTATCCCATATCTGTGCACAATGCTGCCATGTTTTCTTTTTCCAAATAATTATCCAAATTCACATTTACATATTCTTGCCACAGATCTTTCATTTGCACTCTCTCGACACGAAGATTTTTCAGCGGAGAATTTGGAATCAATGGATGCAAATGCTGGAGTAATAGTTCAACATCATCCATGAGCGCGCAAAAGTCCACATTCACGCGATACCATTCGAGCATGGTAAATTCCGGATTATGATTATCGCCAAAACTTTCAAAATCTCGGTATGTTTTGCAAATGGAAAATATATCGCCAAATCCAGCTGCGAGCATTTTTTTTAATGTGTACTCCGGGGAAGTATGCAAATATCCTTCAAATTCAGCACCGAGTTCATTATGAAGTTTTATGTTCATGGGCGACAAATACGGTTCTTGCCCGGGCAATTTTACCAAATTTGGCGTCTCGACTTCCATAAATCCGCGCGACCAAAAAAACCCGCGTATTTCTTTTGTGATCTGCGCGCGTTGTTCGAGAATGATTTTATTCTTTGAAATGTGTAGAAGCTGTGACATAGGAGACCTGGTGAACATACAATTAAAATGCCGGTAAGTCAATATTATTGACAAACCGCCCCTCTTTAAGTACAATGTCCTGGCATCCAATCTTACGCGGGCGTCGTATAATGGTTATTACCTCGGCCTTCCAAGCCGGTGACGTCGGTTCGATTCCGATCGCCCGCTCTAGGCGCTTTGCGCCACGTACGATTTTTTCAGCACCTACGCTATTGCAGCAATATAGCGGGATAGAGC
>CAZKQL010000016.1:0-4118 GCA_964554925.1 uncultured Gammaproteobacteria bacterium
GGGCTATCCATCTTGATCTCATCAACTTACCTCCTCGTGCACATGCACGAATCTTATGACAGGCGACAGTACACCAAATAAACATATCTAAGTCAATATTGAGTTGTTTGATAAATACTCTCTTATTCTTTATAATTCAGGCAATGGGAAATACAAATAAATACAATCCGCAGCCCGTTAACCTTGCCGATAAGTGACATTAGGGCGAGGACGGTATTTATTTGTATTTCCCATTGCCTAATATTGATAATAAAATATGTACAAAGGATCACTCTACATCGCGTCAGACCACGGCGGATATCAGCTCAAAAAACGGCTCGTCAGTTATATTGAAAATGAACTTAAACTCAGAATAGAAGACATGGGACCTCACGAATATGTGGAAACCGATGACTACCCGGACTACGCGATTCCGCTTGCAAAAAAAGTCGCGGCGGAAAAAAGTCGCGGCATTTTGATCTGCAAAAATGGAGTGGGCGTTTGCATCGCCGCAAACAAAACAAAAGGAGTACGCGCCGGCATTGGCTACAATATAGACTGCGCGGAAACGATGGTTATAGACGACAACACGAATGTGCTTTGTCTCGCCTCAAAATTGAGTTCAGACGAGCACGCGATGGCAATAGTAAAACGCTGGCTCGAGACAGAACACACAGGTGAAGAGAGGCACAAACGAAGACTTGGGAAAGTCGCAGAGCTCGAAACATAATATGCAGATTATTCCTTCAATGTTGGTGCAATCGCGCGAAGAATTCGAAACACAGATTTATGCAATACAAAATGCAATCGACATGGTCCAAATAGATATCGCGGACGGAATTTTTGTACCAAATACGACCTGGCGAGATCCTGAAGTTGCCAAACAAATTTTGCAAATAAACGCAGAACTTCACCTCATGGTCGCAGATCCTATAAAAGAAATGGTTTCATGGATGGGTGTGCCGCAGATAAAACGTGTTTTTTTTCATTATGAAGCGGTAGAGGAAAACAAAATAGAGCACACCATTCGCGAGCTCGGCCGCGGCGGTTGGCAGGTTGGTTTGGTATTAAATCCCGATACGCCGATAGAAGTCATTGATGCGCATATCGAACATCTCGACGCAGTTATGTTTATGGGAGTACACCCCGGATTTCAAGGCCAGTCATACATATCTGAAACGTCGAACCGAATGAAACAACTGAAACAAAAATATCCTGATTTATTTGTGTCGCTCGACGGTGGAGTAAATTTACAGACTTTGCCGGAAATTATAACAAGCGGGATTGACGCGGTTTGTCCGGGTTCTGCCGTGTTCCACACCGACAAAACGCCGGTCGAAAATGTCGCGGATATACGCTCGCTTATCAACACATTGACCTAGTATGTGTTCGTTGGTATTTTTATAAGTGTTTTAAACTGAATATCCATACACCAGATATGTCCGACCAACCAGAACTACTCGACCTCGTCATTATCGGAGCGGCAGCTGCCGGCTGTACCGCGGCTATTTATGCTGCGCGACGAAAACTCAATTTTGTAGTGGTAAGCAAAGACATCGGGGGCGAAGTCGCGCTATCCGGAGACGTAGAAAATTGGCCGGGAACCAATTACATTACCGGATTTGATTTGGCGCAAAATTTTTATAAACACGCGCAGTCATATGGGGTTCAATTTGAAGAAGGGTTTGAAGTAACCGGCATTTCCCAAGAAAAAAATTATCATGTCGTGCAGGTAAAAGATTATGCCGGCAACACCAAAGAATACAAAACAATTTCTGTCATCATTGCGAGTGGCATTCATCCGCGCGAGCTTGGAATTCCGGGCGAAAAAGAATTGAAAAACAAAGGCGTAACTTCGTGCACGGTATGTGATGGCCCGCTATACAAAAACAAAATTACCGCGACGATAGGATCCGGAAATTCCGCGCTCGAGTCCGCGCTTATGATGGCAGGTATCGCGCAAAAAACCTATTTGATTTCCAAATATCCGGAATCTGAAATGCGTGGATTCCCAAAAGGCGAAGCGATTTTGATTGATAAAGTAAAAGAAAAAAAGACGGTAGAAATTATATACAATGCAAACACGACACACATTCTTGGTGAACAAAAAGTAACCGGACTTGTGTATGTGGATCAGGCGACCGGCGAAGAAAAAACATTGCAAATTGATGGGGCAATGGTGCATGTGGGAATGATTCCAAATTCTCAATTTGTGACGAGCATCGAAAAAAATGCAGCAGGAGAAATAAAAGCAAGCGTAAAAACAGAAACAAGCTGCAAAGGAATTTTTGCCGCCGGCGATGTAACCGACATTCCGTACAAACAAATCAGCATTTCTTCGGGGCAGGGTGCCACAGCCGCGCTCGCGGCGATTGAGTATATCAATCGGTGGAGTGCTTAGGAAAATTAATACCGATTAGTGAGTAATGCTCTAACTGTTTTTTTATACACCCGCACGCAAAACCAATGCCATTTTTGTTTCCGACCTTCATCAGCCTGATCAAGAGCGGAAAAATAAGTACGACGATTGCTGTAACGAAATAGAATGGGTGGCAAACCTGCCTCGAGCAACATCCAAATAAATAAAAGACGTCCAACACGGCCATTACCATCCGCAAATGGATGAATATGTTCAAAGCGTGCATGGAAATCAGCGGCGATAACGAGCGGGTATCTGTTAATGTTACGCTGCTGCTTGTGCCATGCGCAGAGGTCGGACATACTTTTCCGCACCATACCCGGCGGCACGGTTAGTTTATTATGTACTATAATTTCTTCTGTTTTATACCCCGGTTCAATTCCCAAACCGTCGGTTACTAAACTGTGCAAAGCAATAACAGAACGTTCATTCATTTTAAAACGCCCGCCGCGTATTAAAATAAAAGCTTTAAGTGCATTGTGCACCTCTTTTATTTCTCGTCGTTCCAAACTTTTTTTGAGATATTTTTTTCGTACAATATTTTCCACCTCATTTGCTGATAGGCGGCTGCCTTCGATAGCATTTGATTCGAAAATAAACTGTACTGCAAAACGCGTCCATAAACGTTCCAGTTCAGTAGGTTTCAACCCATCAACAAAATATTTCCAATCGACTCGTAGAGATTCCAAATCACGAATAACCGGAGCGGTAAAAATTGATTCGGCTTTGTACTGACTTTTTATCAGCTCCAAAATATCCTTCTCTTTCTTCTGCAGGGCGGTAAGAAAAGGACTTAAGTCAGTGGGGACCATAGAGCCTATATATACCTTGATTTTTTTATAACCCGAATTCACTTTGACTTTGGTGGCAAGGTAAAATATTGGCTTATTCTTGAGATTTCTTTGTTCAATGAAAGGCATACTTAGTGGGGACCATAAAACATGTATTTAGTATAGCAAAGGCAATTAAACTCGGCAAGTTTTGTCGACTTGTATTATTCAAACTACAGTGTAATTAAAACAAAAAAATCCCTCGCGCAGAGTGGATTTTTAAGCTATTTTTATATAATATAACCATATGGAAAAAATTCTTCAAAAACCTACATTTTACCTTTATGCCATTTTCGGGCTTTTTCTCCTCCAATTCCTCTTTGTAAATCCAATCGGGGAATTTGCCCTCAATGACGACTGGGTGCACACGGAAATCGCAAAACACTGGGCAGACACAGGCGAATTTCGCATGGTTCCGTTTGCCGGACCAACTTTTTATGTACCTATTTTGTACGGCGCAGGACTTATCAAATTATTTGGATTTTCTTTTACCATACTACGTATTTCCACATTGTTTCTCTCGCTTGCTACGCTGATTATTTTCTACAAACTCCTCCTCGATATTTCGCAAAAACCAAAACTCGCGTTTTTCCTCACGCTCACGCTGTGGTTCAATCCCATTTTCTATAACGCGACCTTTACGTTTATGACCGAAATCCCGGCTTTATTTTTTATCATTACCGGAATATACGCTTACTATAAAGGATTTACGCAAGCAAAACCATGGTGGCTATTTCTGGGATCAGTGCTTTCAATTCTCGGCATGTTCACACGACAAACAAATATTTTGGTAATGACAGCGGCCGGACTCTACGCGCTTACGCAACTAAAATATATCCGATTTAGGGATGTACTCTGGAGTTTTGGCATACCCGGGTTGCTGGGAATTA
>CAZKQL010000016.1:4128-12476 GCA_964554925.1 uncultured Gammaproteobacteria bacterium
AAAAAATGTACTGCCTCCGGGAATCGAATTCCATTATCTAAAATCAACAAAAGACGTCATGGAGCATGCGATATGGTGGCTGTTTTTTACCATTATATATATTGGTTTTTTTGCGCTGCCTATTGCTGCAGGTTGGACCGTAAAAAACTTCAAAAAAATATTCTCGCCAAAAGTATTTATACTCCCCTTTCTAGTTGTCGCGACTGCGCTTATTATTCGTTATGAATTCAAATTCCAATTTCCTTACGTCCTCAATATCATAAATATATATGGCGTGGGGCCGATGCAAGGTGTATTAAATGGTACGCTGACGCCAATGCTGCCAAGTGTTGTGTGGGGATTCGTGACAATATGTTCCGCGGCAAGTGCCGGTTGGCTCATATATATAATCGGAGCAAAGAAGCAGTCGAAATTTAAAGAATGTATAGCAGATATAATTCAAAAAATACTCAATGTTTTACATATACGATCAGGGGAAATTATTCCGGGTGACAAAACAAAATTCGTCTTGTTGTTTGTATTGTTATTTACGATTCCCCTTCTTCTGTTTGATAGTTTTGATCGATATTTTTTGCCTTTATTTGTAGCGGTTGCCATTTTGATGAGCAAAAAAATAAAAGAAACGGAAATTTCCCCGATCGCTTTTTGGCTTGTGCTTATTATTTTTGCCATGTTTAGTGTAAGCCAAACCACATTCTATTTGAACTGGAATAAAGCCAGATGGCAAATGGCAAGCCAGATTCTTCAAGAATCAAAATTAAAACCGGAAAACATAGACGCAGGGTACGAATGGGATGGATGGCACACATACTGGTCTGCGCATGAAGCACAGCAGGCAGGGCAAAAAGGTCCGTGGGGCGCACCGTGGTGGCTTACGCATTTATTTGTAAATAATACGCAGGACTATATTGTTAGCTTTTCGCCTATCGCGCCATACAAAGTGGTACAGACGCGCAAAGTGAAAGGTTGGAATCCGAACAACACATTGTATTTGCTGGAGAAGCCAAAAGAGTAATGATATACTAATCCTATATGCAAAAAACCTCCCTCCACCACACCACCGACATATTCGAACGGATGTACAACAACCTCCCTCCTTTGATACCCGAAAAAACACGAAATGACATGTACACCGCGCTCGAGCAGATACAAGCAAACCAAACATTATCCGAAGAAGAACTGGAGCGTACCATGATCCATTTCGCCAAACTTGTATGGCCGGAGACACAGGCGTTTCAAGAATTTTATAGCAGCTACGAATCGCAAATGGCAGAAGCGACGTTTACTCAAAAATTACCGCCCATGCTCCGTAAACGCTACCAAGAATACAAAGACGCCGGCCATACATACGACGAACTTACCCGCGGTCTATATCTGGACTTTTTTGCGGATCACGAACGGGTACTGGTACATCAATTCGTAGTGGATGTGACTTGTGATGTTCGAGCATTTGCATTCCAAGCCCTCACACACAGCGACCGCGTACGCTACGAAGAACGCATAGAAGAATTCAGAGAAATCCTGGCCCATATAGAAACGCAGCTTGACGACTTGCTGGAATTGGCGAATAATGAACAAGAACACCCACATTTGGCATCAGAAATCCGCGAGCATGTGCGCGGCTTTGAACATGGATTTGCGCTACTCGGCCCGCGCGTGGACTATGCCGCGGTGTGCCGGTCGCATGAGCATTTCCAGGGTAGAAAAAAATATCTTAAAATTCGCGTGTAGTAAACCTAAAATATATGGTAGAACGAAACAGAGAAGCTGAAAGATTGGATAAAATTACAAATCTGACAAGAGACTTGGAGATGCGCAAAAAAATGCTGGAAATGATGAAATCAGGAACAAAAGGTATGCCGCCCGAAGATATAGAAAGGGATATAAAAAATATAGAAGACCAACTTCGCGAGCTCGGTGTCGAACCGGAGGAGTAAAAAGGATGCAGAATCCTTTTTATATTTCTCTCCTTTCTACTCCGTCTCTATTTCCACCATCTGCTCGAGACGGCGAATATCAGCAAGCAGTTCTGATCTGTCTTCATTAAACATGATAATATTGAACACACTGCTCCCTCCGTGTTTGGCATACAGACACGAATCACCGACTTGTTTGTTTATATAAATCCGTTTGAATGATTTTAAATCCTGGGCTTTTTTGACACCCGTAAGTTTGATAAGTTTCCCCTCTTTTTTTGCAAAAAATTTCATCGCGACGGTGTGTCCCTTCACTTTTTTTGGGATCTCGGGCTTCTTGTCAAGACGAATGAGAACATCGTTTGCCGTATGATTGATGCCATACGAAAATTCGTACATCATGTGACGGAAGCCGCCGATGCGCGGACCGACTTCCACCACTTTCCAGCCTTGTTCTGTTTTCATGAGTTCTATATGAGCAGTGGTGCTGCGCAGTCCGAGCGCGTAAATGGATTCCTGCGCTACACCCCGCGCTATAACCTGTTCCGTGTCTTTCAATAGCACCGGTGTTATTTGTCGATACCCAAAAAAATCATCAAAGCCAATATCCTTGCCTGTTTTGATATGTACCAAAGGGCAAAAATAGACCTTACCTTCGTGATTAACATACGCATCCACCGAATACATTTCGCCTTCCATAAATTGCTCCACCAAAACTTTTGGTGTCATGTCGGTCTTGTCTATTTCCTTGTACACGCCGCTGATTTTTTTGAATACTTTTTTCAAAACCGCTTCCAGCTCCTCGCGATGGTAGCATACGCTCACCAGTCGGCTCGCTTGTAACCCTGAAGGCTTTACGATAAGCGGATACCCAACCGTTTCTTCCACTTCTTTTATAGTTTGTTTGTCTACATCCTCAACTACGGTAAAAACCGGAGTAATTTTACGATCATACGCTTCGATCTGCTGACGCAATAATATCTTGTCCCCGGCCCACATAAGCGACTGGCTGGTGGGCGTATACACATAGGGCAGATGCGGTACGATGCGCGCGAACGTCGCCACTTTTTCTTCGGAACGAAGCGTTACCGCGACAATTTCTTCCCGATAAGGCAACAACGTTTGTTGCAAAGCGGTATCAGAGGCAGTGTCACAACTCAAAACCAAATCTATATGTTCCAAAATTTCTCTGGTGAAGGGATCCAGTTTTGCTTTTGCGTCATACAAAAGTCCCAGTCTGTATTTCTTGCCGGTTTTCTTTTCGTACGCTCTCCACGCTTCTACCATGTGGCCGTATAATTTGCCCACAAAAAGAATAATGTCCTTTTGTTTGTGGACATTCTTTTTTTCTTTGGATTTCAGCACTTGGTTGTATAATTTGCCCACAATTCCGTTGGAATTTTTTTCTAGTTTGGATGCCATAGAGGACACAGATATGCCAAAGAACAGTACAGGCAGAAGATTTAAAGTGTCTGATCACTATAGCGAAAAATCACAAAAATGTCAATCTTGGCTCGTGTGGCAGCGAAACGCCGTCATGGGTTGACTTCTTACACCACAAATTCCGGTTCAACATTTGGGTACTCTTTGATGATTTTTTTTATTCCTGATTTTGTCGCAAGTCCTTTTTGCGCGCCGAGTTGCCGGATAACGCTCGCCGCGTTCGCGCTGCCCCATTTCATAGCTTCTCGGATTGGTTTTTGCGACATAAGCGCGCTCAAAAATCCGCTCGCGTAAGCGTCGCCCGCGCCTGTCTTTGCTTTAGGAGTCACCGGATAAATTCCCATATAATACGCGTGTTCGCCGTCATACGCGTATGATCCCTGCGTGCTGTCGGTTACGACCACGATATCCGGTCCCCGTTTATACAAGGATTTGAGCATGGCCGGTATCGGTTTGGCGCGGCCGCCGGTCATAAGCGCGGCTTCTTCTTTGTTTACAAACAAAACATCCGTACGCGGCAAAAGCTGCATTATCGCATCCAGTCCATGTTTTGCCTGATACGATCCGGGATTCATGGCGAGCCGAACATTCGGATGTTTTGAAAGATGGGACACCAATTTTTTTTGCAAACCCTCAAACCCTTTTCCGAGTGATGTGTAATAAATCCAATTGCTTTGCGGAAGAGCGGGAAGCGTGTATGATCGCGGCGCGTAATATGACAAAATCGTACGCTCTGTCTGGTAATTAAGTACAATTGAATAGCGCGTGGTTTTGCTCTTTAGCATTTTTACAAACGTAGTATCCACTTCTTCATTTTCCAGTTCTTCGAGCAAAATATGTCCGGCAAAATCATCGCCAAGTTCTGTAACAATTGCCGCGGAAAAACCGAGACGTTTCAACCCCACCGCTACATTTGCCGCGTTGCCGCCCACCGATTGTGTGCTGTGTTCTATGGGCGTTTTGTCGGCATAATTCAAGCAGAGCAATGTTTTGTCTTTTGAGATGCTACACGAAGAACTGGATTCATCAAGCACGAGGAATGTATCGAGTGTCGCGTCTCCAATTGAAATGAAGTCGAGCATAGCGGGATTATTTTAATTCTTTATACCGTTTCAGATCTTCTTTGTTGTGTTTGTGTAGACCAACGTATATTTCCACAAACTCGACGAGAGAAGCAACCGCTAGTCCTCCCATCGCGATCATAAACATCTTATTGTCGATATATAACGCATATACAAATAAGGCAAGCGCGCTTATCATGGTAACCAGATCCTGACGTCGTTCTTGTTCGAGAAACACTCCGTAGACGAGCATAACCGCACCAAGCGCCGCGACAATATACATGAGGGCGACACTGGTACAGGGAACTTCCGAGACACACCAATTGAGCAGCATAGTTATTTTTTATGAGATTTCTTTTTCAGGGTATACATTTCGTATACGCCTGCCAAAATAAAAATAATTTGGAGCGGAATAAAAATCGGATCTTTCAAATTAATACTGTAGACCAAAAGACCAAACCCGCCGGCTACAAATAACATGTCCTGGCGCATTTCGTCTTTTACGAAAACTCCGTAGGTGATGTGAAGAAGTCCGATGATGCCGCAGAGGCGAGCTAGAAATGCTATGTCCATATAGAGTTAAGTATAGCACAGGATGCCACAAGATGGGGAGGATATTGCCTCATGAGATATTGCCTCGTATGCAATACATCGCGATTCCTGCCGCGACGCTGACATTTAGACTTTCCTTTTTGCCGAGCATGGGAATGTGCACAATTTTGTCGGCCAGTTTGAGGATATCCGCACCTTTTTTATTAAATGATACTTGTCCAATATCTGTACTTTTTTCTGTTTTTTCGAGCGCGACAATTTCAAAACCACCTTCTTTTAGTTTTTGAATAGTTGTAGCTAAATCTGTTTGTTCTATTTTTTCAAAAGGAATCCATTTTTCTGCGCCAAGAGATACTTTGTCGATTTGAGGTTTTGGTGGAGCTGCAGTGTAACCCACCAGCCAAAGTTTATCTATACCAAAAGCATCGGCTGTACGAAACATAGAGCCGACATTGTGGCATGATCGGATGTTGGGAGGATGAGGTGGAATTCAGGCTGCGACATTGGTTGCCGTTTAAAAAAATTTGAAACTAAGATGGGTGGATGGCGCTTCGTCGTGTGTGTGAGCGAGGCCGTAGTCGGTATGGGGAATGTTGTTACGACTTCTAGTCGAGCGGGACGCATGTGCCGTTTTGGCAAACTCCCTGTTCGCCGGGACCACATTTTTTTTCATTACTAAAGCCCCCATCGTGTTCGCAGCTTTCGACTCTGCTTGTTCTGAACGCGAAGTTAGGGTAGTCCCATGTGCATGGGTTGCCGTCGTCGCACAATTCTTGATCGGTGCGATAATCTTTAGATAATTGCAATGATTCTTCGTCGAGAAAACCATCGCAATTGGTGTCGACGAAGTCATCTTCGAATTCGAGCGCGTTGGGATTGATCTCGGCGGGATCTACGAAGACTTCGAAATCGGCATCCGCTTTCACGAAATTACCATATTCGCCGTCATTGCAGTCCCCACCGACATCTGCGGTGTAATACCCGCGCGGTTTGCAAAGTTTTTCTGTGTCGTCTGTCCGCCCAAATCCGTCCCCGTCCACGTCATAGTAGTACACGTGACCGTCCACGGGGTTATCTTCCTCGCTTCGCACAGGCCAGTCACAGTCGTTGTTGACGCCGTCGCAGACCTCAGGAAGGGCAGGAGTTATTTGAGTCGGGTCTTGAACATCGCGACATCGCGGGCGAACATGTGAGAGGAATTCAGCTCCGGGCACGCTCCTGCAGAGATCTTTTTCTGCAAGGTTGCTGCATCCGTCACCGTCGGTGTCCTGTCCAGTCCAGTACGATCTGTACCCTCCTTCATCTCCCAACCTATAGTAAGGCTCCTCATCATCCGTGTAGGTGCGGGCTTCCTCGTGGTTGCTGCTGATGAGATCCTCCGAACGATCGTCACCAAACAGCCGCTGGCCAGGTCGCGATCCGCTGATCGCGAGCCAGGTGGCCACGGCCATCGCCAGAAGAGCAATCCAGTGAGGGAGCGGAGGATTTTCGAAATTGGTGTTCATGAACTTCTCCTTTTCTCCTCGTTGTTTACTCCAAGATCCCGTCGCAATTCTCGTCGGTTTCGTTTCCGGTTTGTTCAACCGCTCCAGGATTGGCGTCGTATGAGTCCGAATTCGTGTGGAAGATACAGCCATGCGAGCCATGTTTGCAGCGCGGAGTTATCTCCGAGCCCAAGATGCCATATTCACCCACAGGATTATCCTGGCAGTCGCCGGGCTTCAGTTCCTCGGGCTTGAGCGATGGATCGGCAGACGAGACACAGGGTGATGTCTCACAGTACCCGTCTCCGTCATCATCGATGTGATCATCCGTGCCGTCACCATGGCGGATGAGTTCATCGTACTTGCCGCGGAGATAGAACGTGTAGCCCTTGCTATCGAGTGTAATCTGATACCCGCATTCAAGCGCGGTGAAGCAATCGGGGTCGTTACAGTCAGTCTTCCCGTCTTCATCGTCATCGATCTCGTCACCGCAGAGGTATCTCTCTGTAGTAAAATGGCACGTGTGTGTATCCGGAGGCGAATCCGACTTAATCGGTTCACCAAGGCAACGCCAGCTTTCTTGGCACGACTCGTCATATCCATCGCAGTCGTCGTCCACGCCGTTTGCGCAAATCCTCTCGAGCATCACCCAGACTGTTTCTCGATTCAAGTCTTTCCAGTCAACATCCGCGAACAGATCCGGGTGGATCTTCGGATTGTGGTCGTCGCAGTCGCCAGACTTGGCGGCGTAGTCGGTGGAAGCTTTGCCGGTATCCATGCATACCTTAAGCCGCTCGCCAGCACCATAGCTGTCATGGTCTCCGTCGTAGTAGACCAGTTGACAGCGGTGCGGATCAGCCGGAGGGTCGGTGTGCTGCAGAGCGGGAGCGTTCGGCGAGGTATCGGTCTTCGCCGCGTGAGTGCCTTGTACAGGCTCGAAGGCTTTCGGCGGGTTGAAGTATACATGAACTCCGCCGAGAATCACGATCGCGAGCACAGAGAACACCATGAACTGAACGCCCTTGCTATCCATCCATGACTTCTGCATTTGGGGTCTCCTTTTAGCCCATTATGGCACTGACCCCTCGCCAGTGCTTAGTTTGCGGTAGCGAGAAGCGCCACCATCTTAGTTTCCAATTTGTATAAATTGTAAAAAACAGTCTTTTTCCCTTAAATCAAACACTCAAATTCGCTTGAAAAAGATTAGTTAATCTATAATGAATGAGGAATTTTGTCAATGACATGACATCTACATGACATAATAATGAATAGTAATAATTTTCCTGAAGCCGCCCGCGCTCGATCCCGACTTTTCGTTGGGAGAGCGCGGACGATGTCTCCTTAAAAGGTCGACGATACTAGAACGCCTGCTGCATGGTCGCTCTCTTAGTTAAGAGAACCTCCGCGAGTGCGTGCCATTACAGCCCGGAGCTGCTCCGAAAGTTTTTGCGACGCTTCTGCAAGCTCGCGCTTCTCATCCAGAGTCTGCGCAAGCAACCTGAAAAGCGACCGATAGATGAGCGATTCGAACCCCTCGTAGTGGAACGGCTCGTAGGGAGAATTGGGAGGCAGATGACTTGCGCACAGTTGCGCGGTAAACTCGCTCAAGCGCTCCGTATCTGCCTCACGCATGAGGTGCGCGGCAGGCCCCTCCATAGCCTGCTTGAAACTAAAGCAAAGCCAAAGATGCACTCCATCGAGTTGGGATTGATCGGCATCCACATACGAGACGACGAAGACCAGGGTGTACACGCCGGGCGTGAGCTCAAACCCGAGCGTAAAAGTCCCAAGACCAAAATTGGACATGATTTCACTCCTCATCCATCCGAATTCAAACTAACAATTCAGAGTTTGAAAGCAGGGACTTCAGCTGGAGAATGAAAGCCGTAAAA
>CAZKQL010000016.1:12486-14801 GCA_964554925.1 uncultured Gammaproteobacteria bacterium
CCTGTAGGCATTGGACGTCCCGACTGGGTCGGGAAGTGCAAAAGCGAAGCGGGGGCCGGCCACTCAATTGGGGTGAGCGGCTAGGAAGTGGGTCGTGGTGAGGTTGTGCACGGTCCAGAGCTCGAGACGCTCGGTGTCCTCGTGGTGAACCGTAAGGACGAGCGTGTCGGGGCTTACCGCGGGATGGCTATTGAACAACCTGCGACACGCACCGCAGGGGTGGAGGGTGTCGAACGCGATGCCGCTTTCGTCGTCCGCTTGGGGCTTGCCCACGACCACGATAGCGATGATACGCGTGTAGCCACAACTTGCGGCTTCCTGAATCGCGTGCTTCTCGGCACAGCACTTCTGGGGGTCGCCCTTGCGCTCCATGAAGTTGTACCCGGAAAAGACACCGAACAGGCCGTCATCACGGCGTGCGAGCACCGCGCAACCCACATAAAAAAAACGATAGTTGGTCTTCTTCTCGATCGCCATTTCGCGGGCAGCGACGGCGACCTCGATGAGCAGATCATGGACCCGCTCGAACAGCGCGTTGTCGTCCATCTCCCTACCTCCAAAGAACCAATGGTCGCAAAATCGCGACCGTACAATCTACCACAAATTTGCCTTGCGGTCAAGTATAAAACACAAAACCCGATTTTGCTAATCGGGGTCTTAATATTGATTGCCGCCAAAACAAAAAGCGGGCCATGAATTGTCAAAATATTTTATTTCATCTTAAATAATACATATGAATCTACAAATTAAGTGAGATGCTCCGCAAAACGTGCCCCCGCTCTTGCCCTGCAACCGATTTATCCCACTGAAACTCTGGGTAAAAATAAAAAAACAGCTATCATGAGGATGATACCTGCCAATAAATAGTAGTACACCGACGAATATTCGGCTTTTGAATCAATATCAGAAAAATGGCGCGTGTAGTTTTGCATACTGTTTATTTTTATGTTTGTTTTCTCCCCCTTTTTTTATTTTTCTGAAGATAGTATAGCACAAAAAACGGGTTTTGTCAATGTTGTTTTTGTATTCTTTTATTTTTTTGACAAAATTTAAAAAAATTAAGATGTATTTAATAAAAATATTGTAATCCCGCAGTGCCCATGTTACGGTTAATATAATACAAAAATATATGACAAAGGAGGGGAATAATTTTGCGTTTATAGATAACCAAAATGTTTATCAAGGTGTCAGACAATTGGGCTGGCATCTGGATTGGCGTCGTTTCCGTTATTATTTGACAGAAAAACACGATATTCGTCGAGCTTATTTATTTTTGGGTTATATCGCTGAAAACAAAAAAATATATAAATTTTTGGCGCAAGACGGATTTATTTTACAATTCAAAAAAATTTCTTATGCCTCAGATGGCTCAATTAAAGGAAATGTTGATGTTGATTTGACGCTTCGAGCAGTACTAGATATTCATACTTACGATAAAGCGGTAATTATTACGAGTGATGGTGATTTTTATCCGCTTGTCGAGCATTTATACGCGACCAATAAACTCAAAACAATCATCAGCCCTCACAGCAAAACTTGTTCGCATCTTCTAAAGATTGCCGCCAAAGAAAAAATCGAATATATGGACAAGCTGGAGAGAAAAATCGGTTATCGTCCAAAATGAAAAAGCACCGCCAGCGGACAGAACCGAAGGAAGTGCTCTTTCGTAGGAATATAAATACAGTATAACTGATTATTTTTTTTTGTCAATCCAAATTCCTTGTATACATCTCCTTTGTGTCGTACAATACTAATTACAAAAAAATATGGCGGAAAAAACATTGGCAAAATTGCTTACCGAATTTCTGGAACACCTGGAAATTGAGAAAAACCGAAGCGACAAAACCATTCGCAATTATGATTTTTATATTTCCCGATTTTTGGGCTGGTATGGAAAAGAAAAAAATGCAAAAACAATCACCGGTGATGTAATTCGCTCATACCGTTTGTGGCTCAATCGCCTGCAAGACGTTCACGGGGAAGCGCTCAAAAAAAATACGCAAAATTATCATCTCATTGCGCTCCGGAGTTTTCTCAAATATCTTGCAAAACGCGATATCATTTCGCTTCCCGCCGAAAAAATCGAACTCATGAAGATGCCGGACCGAGAAGTCAGTTTCCTCGAGGGGTCTGATCTCGATAGACTGCTCGAAGCGCCGCTCAAAGGAATTGGCACCGCGAAACTGTCGCCGGAGGACAAAAAAGTGGCAGGTACGGTTCTCATAAAATTAAGGGACAAGGCGATTCTTGAACTGCTTTTTTCTTCCGGATTGCGCGTGTCGGAATTGGTAAAGCTAAAAAAGGCGACATAAATC
>CAZKQL010000017.1:0-7732 GCA_964554925.1 uncultured Gammaproteobacteria bacterium
TAAATGTATGGCGACGAAGCCCCACGCGTTCGTTTTTGTAAATAATCGGAAGCCCAGTTTCGATAAGGATAATCAAGGCGGAAATAATAAATACGGGACAGAGCAAAATAATAACCACAATACTAACCGCTATGTCGAACATTCTTTTTATAACACGACCCCATGCGCCAAGGCGCGTTGGTTTCAATTCCACAATCGGAATACCCGCAAGCGGATGTACCGCCATATTCGCGGCATAGGTCGCGAATAAATCAGCGGAATATTTGAATACAATATGATGCTCGTTGCAAAAGTCGAGCGCGCGCAATGTTTCTTTCTCATTCGCGCGCGGATTGGTAAAAATACATTCATCGATTGATTGCGGGACAAGCTTTGCTTTTATGCAATCAGTAAACGAATCGTACACTCCCACCACTCTATAGCCGAGCTCCGGACGGTTTTTGAGGGCGTCAAGTATAACATTGGCTATAGTCTCCGAACCGATAACCACTACGCGGCGAAGCCCGAGACCCAATCGATACATGAGAGCTTTAAAACCGCGGACAATCAACCGGCCGGCGATGATATACAAAACCGCAAATCCAAAACCTGCCGCAACCAAAAAACGAGAATCGAAGAGTTGCTGCGTAAACATAACGTAAAGCGCTACACCGGCAAGACCGGTCGAACACGCAAAAATCACGCGAGAAATATTTTTTGAAAATTTGCGATTTGGATCCGGAGAGTAGAGGCCGGCAAAGGCAAAAATCACGAGCCAAACTAGGGCGACAAGACCTGCGCTTTGCATAAATTCGGCAAGCGTCAAATCAAACATGATGGGCCGTAGCTCAATGGCCCAGCTAGTGAAACGCAAATAATAGGCCGATACGGCGGCCAATAAAAGCATGCAGAAATCAATCGGTACCTGCAAAACCATAAACAGCATCTCGGATCGCTTCATATTTTTGTTGATAATTAAGACGTATTGTACTCGCAAAGATACCCATGGTCAATTGACATTTAGCCATTTTTGGCGTATATTATAGGTGTCTATTCATGCGAAGTGATCGCTCGTGTAAACTCTGCGTTATACTCATCGCCGGATTGGCCCCTTTGGGGGCTGACTGGGGAGTTACCCGTAAAAGAATACATGGGAGGAAAGTCCGAACTCCTTATGCGAAAGCATTGACAATGGGTAGTGGGTAACGCCCACCCTCGCGCACGCAAGTGTGCGGGCGGGATAGTGCCACAGAGACAATACTAGCTAAAGCCCGTGTTGAGGTCTTTGGGTCACGATATCGAGCTTGGAGCGAAAGGTGAAAAGTGTATGGATGTTTTTGATCTCGAGTCAAAAGCTACCATATTCCCACCATGGCGACATGGTGTGGTGGTAAACCCTACTCGGAGAAAGAGCAGCGTTTCTCGACTTGTCGGGATTCGAAAAGTTAGTTCGTTAAAGAATTGCAGCAATGCAATTCGTAGAGAAATGATCACCAGGCTTCGCTATTTTATAGCAAAGCCGGCACAAAATTCGGCTTACCGCATGAATAGATATAAAAAATCCTCTGAAATTAAGGGGATTTTTTATATTTGTCAATTGTCTGCCTCCAAGGGTATAATTCAGCTTATAATTTATTACTAATACAATATGTCGGGTAAAAGAGGATTCAATCCGGAGGGATACCAAATGTATGAATACGAAGGGTCTCGACGCCGTAATTCCATGGGCTCTGATGATTCAAATAAAACGGATGGCATAAAGCCAACGCGCGACGCGTATACGGAGATTACAGCGACGAGCGAGGGGAAACGGATCCCGGCAGATGCCTATGACTCCGATGAAAGAGCGGGAACAAGCGACAATCCGCGAACAAATGATCCACGACATTCTTATGTACCAACCGGAGAAATACCGGATAATAGTCCCGATTCGGAACAGGTTTTCCTTGCAAGAGAAAAAACGTTGTTGGCTGAAGGAATTGATCCTGCCGCAGCCGTGACAAAAGAAGGGTGGGACAACGCAGATACTGATATTCAAACGAAGGAAACCCGTATTGCATGGAAAAATAGAGCCATAGACACAAGAGGCACCGTGAGTTCCGAGCAATTCGCTAATTTTGATGACAATGAGCAAAGAGTACCAAATACACAAATCGAGGAAAAAACCGAGTTGAACGATACCGAATTTGACTACAAAAATGACATTACGATTGCTGTTGAACAAAAGTTTGATAATGGAGAAGAACATTATGTGGATGACATTGAGGCTGCCAATTTTGATGTGGATGCATTGGAAAAATTACCGAGCAGAGTTGGGAGTAAAAAAAATAAAAAATTGGAACTCCGACAAGATTTTGACAGTTTGCGTGGGCGACGTGAGGGGCTCCGCCCCTCAAGAGAGAGCAAAAGAGAGAAAATCCTAAAAAACGCGGACACGGAAGCAAAAGAGCAAAAACGTCGTGATCATTTTAATGCCAAAGTGGATAAGCTCGTTGAGCGGACAAAACAAAAGCGAGTGGCGGAGTCAGCGCCCCAACTTCTGTCAAAACGAAATAGACCAAAAAAAATAGGAAGAGAAAGACAGGCAGAGGAAAAAGCACTAAGGAAAACAGTCAAAAAATTCCACGGGCATAACCCCGGTTTAACCGGCATCAAAGATACCTACGACGAGGAGATGGCTAAGGCCAAAAAAAGTAGAGGGTAAAAAAGACCCCATTCTATTCTAAGGGGTCTTTTAATTGTGCGCGGGAGAAGAGTCGAACTTCCATGCCTTTCGGCGCTACCACCTCAAGGTAGTGCGGCTACCATTACGCCACCCGCGCATTAATTGTCAAAACTTCCTCCCCCTCCCCACAATCATCTCGATTCTGCTTTTTGCCAATTTGATTTTTATTTTTGTTTCTTTGCTCATCTTGCCGTCCGCGTGCACGGTAAAAGGATTTGAACTGCTCACGATCATTTCTTCGAAAGGAAAAATGCTGTGGTCTTCAAAGTGCGGACGTCTCCACAATCCTTTTTTGATAACCGGTCGTACAAACGCTTCAAGCATTCCGTCTTGCGGATGCACGATCATATCTTTGCCCGCTTTTTTCCATAAAAACGGCTGCAAATTGCACACCACCAATTCCATCTTGTGGCTGCTGCTCGAGACCTTGAACCGCTCGTCGTATTCGACTGATATGTTTGCCGGTTCCACGAAAAGCTGCGAAACGAAATACCGATTGTTGAACCAACCCACATCGAGCCGGACTTTTCGCCTTTTTGCGAGCACATCCGCGGCTTCTTGGTCGACCGGAATGCCGAGCACACTTGCTATGGAATTTTCCTGCCCGATAGGTAAAAAACCAAAGGTAACATTGCACGAAGCGGCTCTAGACAATACATGTCCAAATGTAATGTCATTCCCTACAATAACCACTGTCTTCGCCCCCTTTTGAATTTCGTCCTCTATGACGCGTTCGGCGTTTGTGAAATTCTGCAGCCGGATGATTTTACCAGCAATACCGTAGTCTGTCAATTTGGTCTCTATCGACTTCAACGCCGAATCATACTTTTTTTGTTTCAAATAATTGTCGTAGAGTTAGACCTACATAAGGAAAATGACAGAAGAAAATTATGCGGACAATTCTACCGGTTCCGCAAAGGTTGGAGTATCTTTTTTTGTTCGAGAAATTTTTGACGCGGGTTTTTTTTCTTCATCTTTTTCTATGTCTTTCATGCTTACTTTTCCGTGCAATAACGCGCCCGCGGCCACCACCAATACTTTGCAGGAAATATCCCCCAATACCCGAGCTGATTCGGTAAGCTCAAGCAGCCCTGCCACGCGAACATTTCCTTTTATCTCTCCGGAGATCAATGCTTCGCCGGCTTTAACATTCGCCAAAATTTTTGCTCCAGCTTCCACCGTCAAGCGCTGGGAGGTTTTTACATTTCCGGACACCGTACCCTTTACCAAAATGTTTCCTTCAGACGAAAAATCACCTTCCACCACCACCGAAGGGCCAACAACCGTTTCGACATTTTGTGAAGATTTGTTTGAAGACTCGTTGCTATAAAGTGGCGAATCGGATGATCTAAACATAGGAAGATAATTACAAATTGAATACTGGTATAGTATATCGCGAGCGAATAATTTTCAAGCCGACATTGAGTATAAATAGTGTTCAGGCGGGGACTTCAAAAGGAATCGAAAAACCAAAACTGCTGCCCTTGCCGGTTCCCTCGCTTTTTGCCCAAACCTGTCCTCTGTGCCCCTCGATAAAATTTCGGGCAATGTAGAGGCCGAGCCCGGTTCCTTTGTTGTCTGTTTGCTTTGCAGTGTCAGTCCTATAAAATTTTTCAAACAATAAAGACTGCTCTCCCGGCTCGAATCCGCAGCCGTTATCCGCCACACTATATGTAAGCGTGTTACCCACTGACTCGACACTGATACGCACGCTGCCACGCGGCGCGTATTTGATCGCATTTTCCATAAAGTTACACACCACATGACGAATTTTTTCAGCGTCAAGAGTAATCAAAATTTCGCGTGGCTCCGCGTCAAGAGATAATTCAACCTGTTTAGATTCCGCGAAAGGCAACAATTCCACATACGCGCTCTCAACAATATCCATAAAATTATGCGTTGCGAATCTATAATCAACAGACCCCTGCTCGATCTGAGCGACATTCAACAATGAATCTACCAATGACACGAGTCTTGCGCTGCTTTCTTCAATATCATTTACCGCTTCTTTCATTGAACCTTCCAAATTACCGAACGCGCCCTTTTGCAGAAGTTCGATATATCCCTGAATTACGGCCAATGGCGTCCGCAACTGGTGCGACGCTATAGAAATGAATTCCGTTTTTTGCACGTCCCAATTTTTTAAAATCGCGTCGTATGTATCGAGTTCCTCGGATAGCTTGGCGATATGCGCCTCGGCTTGTTTTGCTTTTTTTCGATACAAAAAACTGGTATAGCCGAGGTATACCAGTCCGATGGTCGCCGCGAATATCAACAATGAAATGGCAGCCGACATACACGTTTTATTCCTTGGAATCCTCAAATTGCTTTACCATTTCTACCGCTACGTCCGGGTCAAGAAACGCCTCATCCAAAGCCGGTTGAATTTTCTTGCTATCTGACATATCGATTATTGATTATGTTTTGTTTTTTGGAATTCCGCAATGGATCTTTTGATCTCCAAAAATAAAATATACAAATTGCGCGGTTCTTTATTTCTGGCATAGAGCACGGAAAGTGTATCCCGCAGCACTTGTATATCTTCCGCCGAGCCATGCTGCAAAACATGCTCTGTCATATTATATATGCCTTGATATACGGCACGCAATTTTTTGTAGTCTTTGCCGGATTGATCCAGTTCAATTCTGGACGCAAGTTTCAAAAATCCTTGCACTAATACCGCGTCAAATGTACCGGCTTCAACAATTTCCGCGCCTCGCTCGAGCATGCGATCGACATCTGTCGCCACAAGCGGAGGCTGATCCATTGTCTCCGCTTTCGGGATCTCCTGATACTGCCCAAGCGCTTCACGGCTCCGAATAATGGTCGAAAGATTCACTGCCATATTGGACAATTGATCGGGTAAATTTTTGTATTCATTTTGGATTATCTGCAAATCCCCAAGCAATAATTCAGGGTCACGCTCCGCATACTGCAGAAGCGATACCATGCGTGACGCGATCTTTTCTTTGCTGCCGCCGGCTTCACGAATAAGTTCGTTACATAATACGAGCGCGTACTGACGGCGCTGATCCTGCTCTGACAAAATCTGCACCCCGCCTTCCAATCGCCAAATTTCCGCCTTTCTATTTTGATTTCCCAGCTGAACAGAGCCACCATAACTGTTTATAGTTTCGTTCTGATCACCACCCTCTCCAAAAATTTCCATATCAATCGAACCGAGTATCGGGTCGTTGATTTCAATACGAAGCACACTGCTTTTACCATATTTTTCTTCCTCGCCAAGCGGTTTTGGTTCATGTACCACGCTTTTTCCTTCAAAATCCAATTCGCCGTTTTGCTGCAGCTCCCAAAGTTTTTCAACCGCAGGCACTGTGGTAACCACATCAATATCGCCGGGAAGGTCCCCTACTTGCTGCACACCCGCGAGCAATTTTTGCATACTCCCGCATATGGCCCAGTCCGCCACACCAATCTTCTTGAAATTTTCAGCTAATTTAAAAACCGCCATGGTGTATAATTCAGACGTTTCAGGTAGCTTGTGATCCTCTTTCTCAATGATTGTGTTCCCGAATTCCGTTCGATCCTCAACTGGCGGATAATCCACCAACGTCGCCGCAAAATCTCCTTCGGGGGTCGGTGGCTGGTAATATCCATCTTGTCTTTCATCAAACATATTTTACATTTTAGATACTGTTTCTATACCCAATAAATCCAGCCCGCGACGCATGACCATGTCCACGGCCTTAATTAACTCAATCCTGAACGCGCGTAGATTTTGTTCCGCTTCGAGCACCGAGCACGCTTGGTAAAATTTATTAAATGTCTGCGCCAATCCGTAAATATATTTTGCTATAACCGATGGATCGTATGCACCAACCGCTTTTTTGGTATGCTCACCAAACGCCGAAAGTTCCAATAACAAATCTTTTTCTTCTTGAGTTAATGATACGTTATTTTCTTTTGGATTGAAAGTCGGGGTTTGCGCGTCCTCACTGATTTTGCCCAGCATACTCTGAATTCTGGTAATAATATAAAGTAGATATGGGCCGCTATCGCCGTGGGTGCTGATTGATTCTTTCACATCAAATGAAATATCCTGTGACGCGTTAACCTTGAGCATCGAATATTTGAGGGCGGAAATCGCGACTTTACGCGCTATATCTTCTTTCTGATCGAGCTCACGTTCGGTCATAATTTCGCGCACACGCGCCTCTACCAAACGTATCAATTCGTCTCCGGCAACCACATTCCCTTTACGAGAACTCATTTTCTGTTCGCCTTTCAGCTGCAAATATCCACCCACCAAATGATATTCCTTGCCCTCTGTTTGTGGAAGCAATCCAGCAAGCGCCCTGAACACTACTTTAAAATAATCAGCCTGCTCCTTGCCTACCACATGAAGCACTTGATCCGGTTTGTATTCGCTAAAATGCAATTGCCCGAGTCCCATGTCTTTTGCCTCATAGGTGGGGAACCCTTGGCTGTTTATAAACACGCGGTCATGCAAACCGTGTTTGCTTCCTTCAAAAATAATCGCGCCTTCGCTTTGTTTGAAAATGCCTTTTTCCAGTCCTTCCTCAACCAATTTTTTACCCGACTCAAATACTTCCGATTCAAAATACAGGCGATCAAAATGCGTACCGAGTTTTGCGTAAATCGTATCAAAATATTCCAAACTCCAAGCCCGCGCCGTTTTATATACATCAAGAATTTCCGGATCGTGTTCATAAACTTTTCGATTGTATTCCAAAATTTCTTTTTTTGCGTTTTCGTCTTCTTCAAACTTCGTTGCTCCATGCGCGTACGCTTTGCCCAAAAATGCGATTTGATCATCGAGCGCGGCATCTTTCATCCGATTAAATTCGTCTCGCATCCGGTCCAGCCCCCACAATGATTTTGCGATATGCATGCCCACGTCTCCCTGATAATTCACGCGCATAACATCATAGCCCGCGTTTTCAAACATGCGCACCACAGCTTCTCCGGTAATAAGATTGCGCAGATGCCCCAAATGAAAAACTTTCATGGGGTTTGGACACGCGTATTCCACAAGGATCGTTTTTC
>CAZKQL010000017.1:7742-8353 GCA_964554925.1 uncultured Gammaproteobacteria bacterium
CCAAATTGTTCTTTATTTTGCAATTCATTAAATAACGCTTCCGCCACCGCCAACGGATTTACAAAAAAATTAACATACGGGCCGAATGCTCTTACTTGCTCTATCAGCTCGTTTGGCGCAATTTTTGCCGTAAGCTCTGTCGCCACTTCATTTGGATTTTTGCCCTGCTCTTTTGCCAGCGCAAAACAGCCAAACGCAAAATCACCTATTTCGCTTTTTGGTGGTTTCGTCAAAAGGATTTCTCCCGTAACTCCCGCGTTACGCAATAGGTCGCTGATTTGGTTTTGAATATCTAATGACATGCGATTTAAACAACTTTTACAAAAAAACGTTTTCCTTTTTGGATTATATCTCCGGCTTTTACGGTTTCTGTCGCGCCTTGTACTTTTGTATCATTTATTTTTACTCCGCCGCCATCTATCGCGCGTCGAGCATCGCTTTTACTCGTTGCGAATCCGGCTTCCACAAGCACGGAAACAATATCGTATGCGCTTGGTTTTAATTGCCGCATCTCATCCGGTGCGTCTTTGTGTTGGATTACTTGTGAAAAATGGTCTTGACCTTTTTTCGCGGCGTTTTCTCCGAGGAATGTTTTGGTAACTTCGTATGCA
>CAZKQL010000017.1:8445-9917 GCA_964554925.1 uncultured Gammaproteobacteria bacterium
TCGCACCTGATTTCATACTTTTTGTGAGGGTCTTGATTTCATCCATGGATACGCGGGTGCACAATTCAAATCCAATTTCAATCATGTCGTCGGTCCAGCTCATTACTTTGCCAAACATATCTTCCGGAGCGTCAGACAGCGCGATCATGTTTCCTTCGGATTTACTCATTTTTTTGCCGGAGTTATCCGCGAGTAATTTGGTGGAAAGTACAAATTTTTCTTTGTTCTTTAATTCTTTCATCAGCGTTCGGCCGGCAAGCATGTTAAATGTCTGGTCGTTTCCACCGACTTCTCCGTCCACATCCATCGCAACACTGTCATAGCCCTGCATCATGGGGTACAAAAATTCGTGCAAGTGAATGGTTTTGCCTTCTTCGATTCTTTTCTGAAACATATCGCGCTCGAGAAGCCGTGCGACGGTAAAATTAGACGCCAACTCCAATACATCCGCAAAATTCATTTTGCCAAGCCATTCGCTGTTGTATTTTATTTCCGCAGGATTGTCGCCGGCAAAATCCAAAATCGCGGAAGCTTGTTTCTGATATTCTTTGCTATTTGCAATTGTCTCTTCCAGCGTAAGTTTTTTGCGAGCGGCGGATTTGTCTGTGGGGTCGCCAATCATTGCCGTAAAATCGCCCAGCAACATGATAATTCTGTGACCCAATTCCTGAAAATGACGCAATTTGAGAAGCGTAATCCCGTGCCCGATGTGGAGTGTTGGCGCCGTGGGATCGTAACCCACATACAAAGACAGTTGTTTTCCTTCTTTGAGGCGGGCTTCCAAAAAATCCTTACTAGGATAGATGTTTTCTACGCCGCGTTCGAGTACTTCGTTAATGAGTTCTTTGTCGATTGATACAGACATAGATACAAAAGCTATATAAACTGTAGCTACTCTACCAGACCTGCTGCGGTTTTTCAACCCGAATAAGCCCAAAAGTGTTGCCGGGAAGCAAAAATGTCATAACCCAAATAAGCCCCAAACAATCGGACAAAAATGATGTGGTGCCCGTCTACGATGCCGACGGGCAGGCGCTTGGTGACTGTCTACGGAATGCGGAGAGGTACGGGGTGGGACTCGACGCGAGGAAGCCATTGCTTGTATTCGTTGGCGATGGGGCACGGTGCTGCATCCGCGATCCGCTCGAGGCGAGCATAGAACTGATGCCCCGCGTCGACGAACACGCTGCAGCGCGCGGCCGAGTCGATCATCGGATCCTTTGCTGGTGCCGGCTTTCCCGGGAAAAACTTGCAGAAGAAACGCTGACCTTCTCCGGAAGCCGTGGCAAACCACGCGTCGGTGTAGCCGCTCTCGAGAAACGCATGCGGCACGAGTCCGCTGATCGTGGACAAGAGCCACTCGTTACCCTCGGGATCGGTAAACGAGGTCTTGGTGTAACCGGAAGACTCGAGCGCGTAGATGTCCGCCTCGGTCTCGGGTGCGAGGTAGACGAAGACGCCGTCCTTGAACT
>CAZKQL010000017.1:9927-14514 GCA_964554925.1 uncultured Gammaproteobacteria bacterium
AGCGGTTCGGCCGCCGATTGACCAACGTCGGAGCCGGGCGCGTGATCGCAACACGCGGGCGCAAAAAAAGACAGCAACAAACAAAGGGCGCTAAGCCAACGCATACTCCTCCTTTTTTGCCCTTGCGAGGCAAAATTTGTCCGTAAAAAAACCATTTGCTCCGTAAACCGCCAGCGGCAGCCTCCGGAAGCAATATCCCTCCTTGAAGTTAGGGATTGAATGTACTGTACCACGAAAATTCCAAGGCTTCCAGACTAAATTGGCCGAAAGATTAACTTTTTCTTAAATGGTAGATACTTTGCACAGCTTATCAACCAAAACTATTGACAAATTAGCTAAAAAAAGGTACATTTGCGGCATGGGAGAACTGATTGCAATGTTCGGGTCCCTCGAGCTGCGGCGCAATGCCGATGGCGACGAGGTACTCGTTGACAGCGTGGACGGTTCCGTCCACGCACTTCCCACAACCGTGGACGAGCCTGCCGATGAGGCGGGCGAGTCCCACAGCCGCTCCGAGGAGGAGCAACCCGTCGCCCTCTAGGCGACACCACCCGGAGTGGGCCGGGCGTGTGCTTGCGCGCGCCCTTCCACACACATAAAAACCAGCCGAAAGGCTGGTTTTGAAATGTAGTGAATCTATACGGCTGAAGCGGCGACTATCGGTACAGTCACCACAAATTTTGTACCGAATTTCCCCGAGTCTTCCTTCCTCGAGACAGTACGACTCGAAACAATATCAATGCCGATACCCATGCTCTTTAATCTTTTATCACTATACGCCAAGCCCATGCCCATTCCCTCTGAACTGCTTGCAGCCCCGGTTTTGCCGGGTTCAAAAATGCGCTCTTTCATTTCCGGGTCAACGCCCAGCCCGTTATCTTCTATTTCGATCACCACCATGTGTTCTCCCTCTTTCATATCCACGCGCACATCCACTCTTGTCGCTTCAATATAATTTTTCCGAATCGGGTTATACGCTATATTTCTCAAAATAAAATAAAGCGCGCCTTCGTTTAATGTTACCTTTGCATTTTTTGCCGCATCATCTACCGTAAAGTCTCCGGAAATCTTACCTCGACGCTCATCGCCCACACCGGATTCGAGCACATCGAGCACGTGAGCGAGTGTTGTCTCGTGTTGATCTTCGGACGATACCGTATCTTTGCCGGCAAAACGAGTATGTAAATCCTCTTGCAAAAGATTTCCTTGCTCCCAGGCACGCTCTACGGCAACAAAAAGACTTCTTATTTTCCCCAAGTCCCCGCTCCCGGACTTTGTCTGTTCTTTGGCCTGCTCCGACAATACATTGCGTGACAACATCGCGTCAGAAGCTTTTATAACCCGCACACATTGAGCCAAGTCATGGGCGCATATACTCTCCAGTTCAGCAAATTCGCTCGCCGCGAGTTGTGGTTCAGTCGTATTTCTTTCGGCAAGTAACTTTTTATACAGACGGCCAATCTCACCATCTATACTAAAATCAATCGTCTTCGCTTTCTTATAGAAATTTTGCATGTCCGGATTTGCCGCCGGATTCAAAAGCGCGAATTCAACCATGCGGGATTCCTCCGGCATGGATGAAGGTTCTGAAAACTGAAGGAAATGAGCATGTATATTTTTTTGTACCACGGAAAAAAGAGCCTCTGCATCTTTGAGCTCGCGTCTTACTTGTTCAATTTTCGCGTGGAGAAGCGGCTCAACAGATTCTTTCTCTACGCTTTCGCGTGGAATAACACTTTTGTCTTCCAAACCTGCCGCTGGTTCTACATGCACCGCAGCCGTTTGGCCTCTCTCAAATTCCTCTATTATGGCAACATCTGTAAGCACGATACCCGCGTCTTTCAGCCTGTTTACCGCGGCGGCCACTTCTGTTTTTGCCGCTTCTTCACCTGCCATAGTATTATGCTAAAGATTTAAGCTGTTCCGTATATTTTTGTAATTTTTCTTTTGCTTCTTCCAATTTTTTCTTTTCCTCCGCTATCACTTCTTGCGGCGCATTATCCGTAAAATTTTTGTTAGCTAATTTTTTCTCTTGCGCGGCGACATAAGGTTCCACATGTGCGATTTCTTTTTCTAAACGTGCTCGTTCTTTTTCTGTATCAATCGTCCCCTCCAAATTTATGTAAACCGCGACACCGGCTATTGCAGCAGCTGCCGCTTGCGCGGGCTTCAGAGACTCATCAGCTGTTATGGTTAATGACTCGATGCGCGCCAATCTGCGAATAACACCGGCATTTTCATCAAGAAGCATTTGTTCTTTGTCACAAATAATCGTAACCGCGATTTCTTTGCTCGGTTCTATTTTGTAATCACTGCGAAGCGCGCGTACGGTAGTAATCACGGATTGAAGCGCGGCAATCTCTACAAATGGTTCGCGCCCTTCTTCGTACCCGGCCTGCGGCGTTTGCTCGTCAATTGTCGGCCATTTTTCCGCCATAAGCAATCGCTCTTTTCCATAAGCCTCTCTCCAAATGGCTTCTGTCACAAACGGCATATATGGATGCCACAATTTCAAAATCGTATTCAAAACAAAATTCAAAATTTTTGCTTTTTCAGCTTTTATTTCATCCGTGACAGATTCGATTTTCGTAACTTCCAAATACCAATCCGCCAAATCATTCCAAGTAAAATCGCGAAGCCGTTCTCCTGCCGGTGAAAAACAAAAATCTTCCAAATCTTGAGTTGTTGTCGAAATCAAATTATCCAATTTTTTCAAAATCCAAAAATCCCACAAAGTCTTTCCCTTTGGTTTTTCCATGTCGATTTTTGGCTCCTCGATATTGAGCCGATAAGCAAAGATAATCGTGTCGCGTCCGTCCCAAACTTTTCGCACATGTCCAAGGGGTCAATAATATTTCCAAGAGATTTGCTCATTTTGTTTCCATGTTCATCGCGGACAAGTCCATGCAAATACACGGTCTTGAACGGAATTTCACCGAGCAAATAGGTACTCATCAAAACCATACGCACTACCCAAAACGTCAAAATATCATAACCGGTTTCAAGAACTGATGTTGGATGATAGGTTTTCAAATCTTGCGCATTCTCGTCCGGCCACCCAAGCGGAGAAAAACTGAATAATCCTGCGCTAAACCATGTATCGAGCGTGTCCGGGTCTTGCTGGATATTTGCGCTTCCGCAATGCGGGCATTTTGTAACCGGTTCGATTGATACAATCGGTTCTTTGCATTCGAGCTTGCAGGCGTCCGTTCCTACGCAATACCATACCGGAATTCTGTGGCCATACCAAAGCTGTCTGCTGATACACCAATCCAATAAATTATCCACCCAATTGAAATAATTTTTCTCGAAACGCTCCGGCAAAATTTTTATCTGAGAACTTCGCACCGCGTGCTGCATCAATTTTTGGAGCGTTACCTTGTCGCCTTTTTTTATTCCATCAATTTTGGAATACCGCATCTTGAATTCTTTGTCCACATCCACCCACCACTGCTTCATGATTTGCGGCTCTATCACCGCGCCGCCGCGGCTGTTTGTCGCGACATTATGAATATAATTTTCATCTATCTTTACCACCAATCCTTTTGCTTGCAGTTTTTCCACAATTTTCGCGCGCGCGTCCGCGATAGGCATTCCCGCAAATTCACCCGCGATGGAAAGCAAATTTCCGTTCAAATCAATAATCTGCTCTTTGTCGAGCCCGTGTCGTTCCGCGATAAAAAAGTCGGTGGCGTCATGCCAAGGCGTTATAGTCATTACACCGCTTCCAAATTCCATGTCTACCGATTCGTCTTTGATTACGGTCGCATATATTGCGCCGTTGATCCATTCGCATTCAAAGGTGTCGCCATTTTTGTACTCGGCATATCTTTCATCGTCAGGATGCATTACCACATATTTATCACCAAATTTTGTTTCGGGACGCGCGGTACCGATTACAAACGGGCCGTATTGGAGATAATAAAATGGCGCTTTTTCTTCTTTACGGACGACTTCAATATCCGACACATTGGATTGCATTTTCGGGTCCCAGTTTACGATACGATCTCCGCGATAAATAAGACCTTCGTCATACATTTTTTTGAAAGCAACGCGCACCGCGAGATTTCGTTTTTCATCGAGCGAATAATACTCGCGACTCCAATCCATACTTGTTCCCATGCGTTTTGATTGATTTACAATCGTGTCATGAGACGCTTGCGCGTATGCTTCCACTCGTTTCAAAAATTTCTCGCGTCCCAAATCATGGCGTGTCAATTTTTCTTCATTCCACATTATTTTTTCCACCTTTTCTTGTGTCGCTATCGCCGCGTGGTCTGTCCCAGGTACCCACAGCGTCCTATCGCCTTTCATCCTGTGATACCGAATCATCACGTCTTCTATGGCAAGCATGGCAGCATGACCGATATGCAGCGTTCCCGTTACATTTGGAGGAGGCAAAACAATGCTAAATGGGGTCGCGTCAGGCTTTGCTATACCGGCTTCTATACATTTGTCCGGATCAAAAAAGCCGGATTTCTCCCAACTGTTGTATATGTCCAGTTCGTATCGCTTTGGTTCGTATGATTTGGCGAGCTCTTTTTTTGGCATAATTTCTATAACTAATCTGGTTCTAGGTTACTAAAT
>CAZKQL010000018.1:0-2623 GCA_964554925.1 uncultured Gammaproteobacteria bacterium
GATCGTGTGATTGAGAGACTGCGTGCTGAAACGGATATTATGGAGGCCTACGATGGAGAAGGGGTGGATTTGTTTGCTGAAGATTTACGGGATCAGCCGAATTTTCCGGAATTAAATGCAATTAAATTCGGTAGGAGTCCGGGAGGGCTTTCTAAAGAAAGAAAACAATTATTGCGAGTGGCGCATGCTCCGGAAGATGTACAGGATCTGGTTAAAGAAGATAAAATTGTTTGTGATGACAATCGGGATTTAAAATACTTGCAGCAGACTATGGGTAGAACCGCCGGGGGCCATTATGTTCATGAAAGCCGGCGAGTGTATGTGTTGCAAGATCAGCCGAGTTTGGACACGCGAATGAGGGCGCTTCTTGTCTCCGGCGGTGTGTCCGGCGCTTCATCGACGCTTGTGCACGAGATCAGACATCATAGACAAAGGTCGTTAGGCGCGACTAACGATTCAGATGGAGGGAAAGCACTCATGGAAGCGCAGTCGTATGTACAGCATTCATTATCAAATTTTTCTGAACGAATGCTCGATGTTGTGCGCACATTGACGCGGAGCGATGGATTATACAAAGTGCCGGTGGACGCTGCAGCGCAAGCGATTGAGTTCGTAGAGCGCCTGAACGCAATGGGTCTTCGACAAGAAGAGATCAGTGAGCTCATAGTCAAAGCAAACTGGGACGATAAAAAACAAAAATTTACCAACTTGGATATATTACAAAAAGAAAAAATGAAAGAGCTGCAGGTTGGGGAGGCGGACGTTGACCAATTGCGAGATGTGTTTAGAGTGTTGCGCAGAGTGAAACAATTACGTATACAAAATATTGCAAGAGAAGAATTATTCGATTATCTTGGTGAAAAAAGAGTCGGTGAATTGGCCAAGCCGGAAAAATCTGAAATTGTTCCTTTTTCTTCTGTCTCAGATGGCAAGCGAGAACCTGCAATGGTCGTTTATAAGCCGGGAGATAATTTATACAAAAAAGAAGGATACAAAATTGGTTTGGGAAGTTGGGGCGGGCTTGAATTAGAGAAAATCAGATCAGAATATAATACTGACGGCCAATTGTTACGGGTAGAAATTGGCTATGTGGACGACCAAGAGTTGAGCGAAGATGGTGAAGACGAATTTGAAAAGGCCTTACGCTTACTTAATCAAGATGAGGTGGATGATGTAGGTGGATTACTTGTAAATGAATCTGAAACCGAGGAAGAACTGAATTTATGTCTAAAATTTGGAGAGAAATTGCGTGAGTCTATCGTTCGTTTGCGCGAAGTTGACTAATTAATATACTATGCTATAGTATGCGAACTATGAAACAACCTGCCCTAAATAATAATAACAACAATAATCGATCCTAACGGGATTTGTTTCAAGTTACATTGACAAAAGTCCCGCCCGAGAGGCGGGTTTTTATTCCCAGGTAGTTCAGGGGTAGAACGCCACGCTGTTAACGTGGATGTCTCTGGTTCGAATCCAGACCTGGGAGCCAGATTGATTTCACTTTTATAAGGTTTGTAGTTACCATCATACATATGATAGAGTAACCCCTGTGGGTCCTCCCGCAGTTTTGTTGCAACTTCTTTAAAGGATGAACCTGAAGCGTAGTTCGTTTAATACACTTAATATGTCAGATTACACATTTGCTTGGCAGGAAAAATCTTCGTTCATGATCATGGAGGCTAATATGATTACCTGTACGCAGGGAATTTCGGATTTATTTCATGTCAATTTTAAAGATATATTAAGTTTTTACAAAGAAAATCAGGCCTATTTTTATTTTTCCAATGATGATATTAAGAGATGGGAGATGAGTGGTAAACAGTTTTTAAAAAATGGTTATTTGGAAGATTTTCATGCCTATACTTCCGAACTGCGTACATCTTTTTATACTTGCATAGGTAAAATTAATAATTTTGATGTAAAAAATGCAGACGCATTGGAATTGTTGAGTCTATTTGAAGAGTATTTTTCTATTGTCGTCAAGTCCGCGGGTATTTATCTGGGATCTGCGCCGGAAAGTATGTTTTTTGTTGATAAGAGTTTGATGGATATTCTGGCAAAATATGTTGACGAAGAAAATATTCACGAAGTTTACGCTACTTTATGCGCGCCGGATGAAATTGATTTTGTCCAACAAGAAAAAATTGATTGGTTACATTTGTGCAAAAAGAAGAAAGTTACGAATCACGAACTTTTAGTACATGCTCAAACATATGCTGCAAATTTTTTTAATACATATTTTTCAGATACAGCAATCGTATATTTAAAAAATCGTTTAAAAAATACAAGTGTATCTGAACTTAAAAAAGAAGTGGCAACAATAAAAAAGCGTCTAGTGGAATTCAAAAAAAAGCGTAGCGCGGAATTGAAAAAACTTCCGGCAAAAGTTGACCTGCTTTCAAATGTAATAAGATATCAATCGGTGGATCGTCTTCGGCTAAAAAATTGCTGGCAAGGAGCTGAATTTTTGGCTCTTCAATTATTCGAAGAAATTGCAGAGCGGATGGGAATAGAAACAGAACAATTATTTCGCGCGTATGGTTCAGCGGATATTCGCGCATTTTTGACATCCGGAAAAAAGCTTCCCGAGAAAGAAATCGAAAATCGAGCACAATATCTA
>CAZKQL010000018.1:2633-3207 GCA_964554925.1 uncultured Gammaproteobacteria bacterium
TGTTTAAGGTTTTAGGGAAAAAAATGAATATAAGTACTGGCGCGCCGGCCGATAAAAAAATACAAAATTTTTTTAAGAAATATGGCGTTGATACCCACGATACGGTACATGGTTTTGCGGCTACAAATGCAAGCGCGGTAGGTCGTGCATATGTCATGCTGGTCGAAGGAATTACAGAGTTTATGCAGGCAAGCGCAGAATTTCGGGATGGCGATATTCTTATAACAACAATGACATCTCCAAACATGATGCTTTTGATGCAAAAAGCCGGTGGCATCGTTACAAATGAGGGCGGCGTGTGTTCACACGCTGCTGTCATATCGCGTGAATTACATATGCCCTGTGTAGTTGGAACACACGACGCAACCAGGATGTTTAAAACCGGAGATTATGTGTTTATAAATGCTCCGGAAGGACAAGCGTCCCGGGTTGATAAAAAGTTTTTTGAGCACAATAAAAATGTGCTTCGGAAAGTAATAGATGTGGAACATTCAACCAGGTATGTACGCCATAAAGTAAATCATAGTTTAGAAAGTAAAAAGTATATTCTTAATTTCGAAAATATTGGAAAAGA
>CAZKQL010000018.1:3217-10536 GCA_964554925.1 uncultured Gammaproteobacteria bacterium
CTCATGCGTTTGACGCATTTGTAGGGGCTCTCAAAAAAGAGATCCAAAAAGAATTGTCTGCCATTAGTTATGAGGATCTTTCAGCTCTGGAAATCGTTACCGATGGAATTCGTAGGAAAATTCTGAATAAATCTTGGCCATCTGATTTGGAGCAAGAGATAACAAAATCATGTACAGATTTATTTGGTAATAGGTATATGTGCGTGTCGGTGAGAAGTTCGGCTACCGCGGAAGACTTGCCAAATGCTTCATTTGCAGGCCAACAAGATACTTTTTTGTTTGTAAATGGTATTGCAAATGTTTTGGATTCAATAAAAAAATGTTTCGCTTCACTGTATACCACAAGAGCTGTATTGTATCGGGAAAAAAATGATATATCAGAACAAGATTTGTACATGGCCGTAGTCGTTCAAGATATGATTGATCCTGAATATGCGGGTGTCGGGTTTAGCGTTGATCCTATTTCGCGGAGTGAAGATATAGTGCTTATTGAAACTGCTCCGGGGGTGGGAGAGCATGTCGTATCCGGTTCATTGACACCGGACACGTATTTACATAATATCAAGACAAATATAATAGAAAAAAGACTATCAGGGAAGAAACAAATTATGAAAGATGGACAGATTCGAAAACTCTCAAAATTAATAAAAAAAATTGAATTTCATTATAAATATCCGCAAGATATTGAGTGGGCGGTAGACAAAGCCGGGAAGATTTGGATCCTCCAATCGCGTCCGATTACCACCCTTTAACTAATAAATTAGCATTAATTATGATAAATGAAATGGATCGGAGGATGGCAGAAGAATCGTACATAAAATTGATGAAAAAACAGGTGGAGACCCGTGAGTTTACCGAAAAATCACCGCGACAAGCTCTTGATACCTACGTATATATAGTCCGACATGGCACTTCTACTCCTGAAGTTGAGGACGATAGACCTTTGCAACAAAGAGATTTTGAGAGGGAATTGAGTGCGCAGGGCGTGCAAGAGTCAAAAGAGGCTGGCAAAAAAATTGCCAAGGACATGGCACCATATTTTGGTGACGGGGTTATTGTGCTCCCCGGTGGAAGTACTCTCCCCCGAGCACATAAAACTTCGGAATATGTGATGAGACAGATAAATGAAGAATTAGGTTATCCAGTTCCTGAAGATACTCTGCCGGATCCCTCTAAGCCGGGTATTGCATCTGCAAAAGAGCGAGCCTTGAATCCGAGATATTCGGTTCCTGATTTTATTTATCCTCCGCACGCTGTTGGTAAGTCTAAATTAAAGGCAGCGGGTACATGGGGTCGGGGTGAGACGTTGCCGGATAGATGGATGCGTGATCCAAATTTATTGCAGCAAGATATTGATGATGCGGGACTAGGTGAAAAAATGAGCGCAAAGGCTATCATTGATGAAAGAATACATAATTTTACAAATGTAGCGAGCATGTGGGAGCATATCGGTAGAGTTTACAATGCATATTGGGAAAAACATAAGAGTGAAGACTTAACTAAAGCCAAAGAAAAAATCGAAAGGCCCGGATGGATAAATGTTACGTCAGAAAAACCACCTCATGTAGTGTTTATAGGTGGGACTCATGGTTCCATAATTCCCGAGGCTTGGCTTTTTGAAATCATAAAAAAATATGAGGAAAAAACAGGAGAAACTGTTTCCCCGACATTGGAATACGCAGAGTATTTTAAAGTATATATCCCTACGGATGAAAGGCAAGAAGCAACCCTCACCATTCATGGGGTAACAATGCCAATTCCTTGGGAGTTACTAGGTCTGGTGCATGATGCCGTGGAAAATAAAGATGATTCTGCAAAAACATAATATGAAACTTATTTCTTATCTTCCAAATCCGATAGTATCATACGTACGAACCGGGAAGCCGTATGCCAATTTTTGGGGGGAATCTCATACCCATCCTGATCTGATACCCTTGCATGGAGTAAATATTTCTTGCGCGGTTTATCTATTTCATAATGGTATTGCGTATTATTTTGTGGATAAAGATGATATAGATCGGGTAAAGCAGGGAATGTTTGAAAAAATATACCACCAGCCTGGGCATATTGTATATTGCCTTAATGAACTACAGAAAGTAGTTAAAGAGGGGGAGTTTTTTTTCCAAGAAAAAATACCTACATTAAAAAAATGTTCCAATGACGATTTAGGTAAGATTGTAAAAAAATTCCATAGTCTTTTTTTGCAAGTTCAACTGTACGGCGACTTTACCTATTACATGTCTGAGTCAATCCTTAACAAGGAATTGGCGCATTCGCTTGAAACGCAACTTGGCGCGGACGCAGCATGCGCGCATGACATAATGAAGATCCTTTCCGGTTTTGAATCACTTTCTTTTCTTGAACGAGAAAAATCGGAATTAGCACGGATTGCTCTTTCAAACAATTCATCGCAAATCAATGACCATATTGCAGCATGGCGGCATAAGACATTTGATTACTGGGGACCGGTAACCGGTGATAATGAATTTTATACCCGTATTGAAAAATATAAAAAAGATAAGCAAGAAACTGAAAAAATTGTTGATGCGTATTCCGATTATGATAAAGACGAGCAAGAAAAAAAGAAAAAGGTTATAAAGGAATTTAATCTTTCAAATGAAATTATTCAACTTGGTCAGCTTGTGTCACAAGTGGGTTTTTTGAATGACACAAAAAAATATGGAGTTACCAGATTCACATACTTTTTCGATAATGTGCTTGATGAAATTTCCTCTCGTTTTGATGTAGAAAAAGAGACATTATACTACCATTCTCCAAATGAAATTGAGGAATTGGTAAGTGGAACCGGAACTGTCTCAAAAGAAGAACTTAAAAAAAGAATGGAGTGGAATATAATAGTTTTTAAAAATGGAAAAAATATAGATTCCATTACCGACAAAGAGAGCCAAATCTCGTTGGATATAAGAAAAATAATTGATGGACATAATACTCCGTCGAATAATCTCGGGGAAGAAGAACTTATTTGTTCCGGTTTCCCCGCATCATCAAGCCGCGATTATGAGGGGACGGTGGTAACCATGTTTTCCCACGACGATATAGCTAAGGCAAAGGATGGAATGGTTCTGATTTCTCTAAAAACAACCGTGGATTTTATTTCCGCCCTGCACAGGGCGGGTGCGGTTGTCACAGATTATGGTGGTTTGACCTCTCATCCGGCAATTGTCGCACGCGAGTTGGATATTCCCTGTATTGTTGGTACAGGAAACGCGACAAAGATATTTAAGGATGGCGATATTGTTCATGTTGATGGTAAAAAAGGTATTGCAAAACTTATAAAAAGAAATTTAGATTCCTAAATTTCTGTAGTCAGTTTAAAAAAGCTAACATCTATTTTATTTAAACATATGAAATGGTACAAAAAACAACTCGATAAACTAAAGGCGGAGAATCCGGAATTAAAAGCATTGATAGCGGAGGATAGCATAAGACCATCCGCAAAATCCGCTTTTGATTTAAAGACAAATACGGGCAGAAAATCCGGGCAAAGTCCTGTCGCCGCAAGCAAATTGCAGCGTTCAAAAACTGATGCCGGTTAATTTTATTTGGCAGACGGCGCAATCGTATACACAAACAATCCTCCGACACCGGATGGATTGTTTTCGTGTAACTCAATTCGTTGCCCGTTGCCGTCAGGAATAGTATTTGCCAACACAACTACACGAGTTCCGGGTCTGGCTTCTTTTTGTATTTTGACCCAGATTTTTTCTACCACCGATTGCACGAGAAAGAGATAAATGATATCTGCGTCAGAAATATCAGCGCTAAAAAAGTCGCGACGATAAATTTGCGCGTTTGACCGCAAAATCCATGCTTTGATTTGCGCGTACCATGCGTGAAGCGGGGATAATTCATATCCTACCAGTTTTTTCGGATGAAATTTTTCAGCTGCAAATAACACATCGCCTTTGCCGCAGCCAAGGTCGTATATTACCGTATCTCGTGTTATGTGCAGTTCTTTCATAATTTTTGGCAAGCATGCGCGCGGCGTTATCACATAGGGCACCCGAGTTCGCATATATATCGCGACAAGATATACAAAATAAGTCGGAGCGATGAGAAATAAAAAAATAAGGATAATGCGAGTCATATGGCAACATGATAACATGTTTGTTATATTAACTGTATAGATTAATTCACCTAACCCAACATATATGCAAAAAATATCAATACATCTCTGGTACGATAAGGAAGCAAAGGAAGCGGCGGAATTTTATACATCTGTTTTTTCGGATTCAAAAATTATGGATATAACGACACTTCATAACACCCCATCCGGAGACGTAGACGTCGTTACGATGGAGATACTGGGACAGAAATTTACGCTTATCAGCGCGGGGCCATTTTTCAAATTCAATCCATCAGTATCATTTCTTATAGCGTGCAAAACAAAAGAAGAGGTGGATGAATTATGGGGCAAACTTTCAGAAGGAGGCATGGCGCTTATGGAGTTGGGCGAATATCCATTTAGTCAAAAATACGGATGGCTTCAGGATAAATACGGTGTGTCCTGGCAAATCATGTTCATGGGCGACATGGAAATAAAACAAAAAATTACACCCACGCTTATGTTTGTAGGGAATGTTTGTGGCAAAGCGGAAGAAGCGATTAATTTTTACACTTCAGTATTTCATGATGCAAAAGTCGGGTATGTCATGCGCTACGAAGCTGGCGAAGAGCCGGATAAAGAAGGAACTATAAAACACGCGGGCTTTACACTCGAAGGCCGGGAATTTGCGGCAATGGACAGCGCACTCGCACACGATTTTTCTTTCAATGAAGCGATTTCATGTATGGTGCATTGTGATACGCAGGAAGAAATTGATTATTATTGGGATAAACTTTCCGCGGTTCCGGAATCAGAACAATGCGGCTGGCTCAAAGACAAATATGGATTTTCGTGGCAGATTGTGCCGACAGTTATGGATCAAATGATGAAGAGCAAAGATCAGGAAAAAATAAATCGAGTTACCGAAGCGTTCCTCAAAATGAAAAAATTCGATATCGAAACATTAGGACAAGCGTATCACGGATAAAATTCGCTAGTACAAAAGAGGGTTGGCACAGTTTTTGTCGAGTGGAACTTGCTCATGTCCGGGTAGACATCCGCTTCCATCAAAAGGAATATAATATCGTTCGCCAATATTTGCTTTCGGATCAAGACAACAGATATCCAGCGGTTTGGTTGGCGCCGGTGGAGTGCTCGCGTTGTCCGGGGTATCCGTATCGTTTTTTGGATTAGTATCGCCTATTGGAGATAAAGGAATTGTCACGCCCGTGTCTATTAACGGGGGCAGAGTTAAAGGGATCGAACCACTTGGATCAGGCAGAGGAATAAGAACCGGATCACCGGTTTTTGGTGGAGGATTTTTTACACCATCGGTACCTTTTGGTGTCTTTGGCGTATAGTCAGGACATAGCGGCACGGTGAATCCCGGATCTGATACAAATATCTTGTCTCCGGATTTTGTGGTGGCCGTAATTTTAATTCGATATGTTTGACCGGGAGGGACTTGTACTGAAACATGGAAATCTCCGCTTGTCGGGTCAAATGTCTGCGAAACGATTTGCCCGCCGTTTTTTAGTTCGAACTCCAACTCGGTTATTTTTTCGTGCTTTAGCCGTCCATTTATTTCCACTCGGCCGTCACAAAAAGTATCCGCGTCAAAAGTCAAAAGACCCATCAATTCTTGCACGGTTGCGTCTGGGATTTTGTAACATTCGACTCTGGTGCTATCGACTATTCCGTACGCTCCCGCGTAGTCAGGGTTTATTCCTGCCAATATGTTTAGCGGACGCCATAATCCGGTGACGTAAAATTCATAGTCATAGAATATGGGGGCGGTATAGACAATTGTACCAAAGCCGGGTTCGACGCAGGTAAAATTTTGTTCAATGGTTTGCGCGCCCGGTTTAAGTTTGGTTTCTTTGTTGGGCTTACGTACTTCTTTCGGGTCAAGAATATCTGATGCGAGAAATAATCCTGATTCCTCAAATTGAGGACGACCGGTCAATTGCCAATACGCGCCGCCATCGCTTGCGTCAATTCTATCCGTGACATTAAATGTTACCGGTGCGGTAAATGATGTCCCGACAGGATACCGGCCAAGCGATTCCGGCATTTCCATTCCTATAAATCCTTGCACCCCAAAAATTAAACTGAAATGTTGTATGGTTCCGGTCATGACGATTTTTTTGCCTTCTTGACGTTTTATCTGAACGTTTTGGATAGGCGTGGATGTGTTTCCCGACACATGCATCAAAAGAGGCAAATACTTTGCATTGCCGGCGTCAAATGTAATGGAAAAGGCGATCGGTTCTATGAATTCCGTTCCATCCGGCTCCATGCGATAGGCAATGAGCGGATTGAGTTTTTTTATTTCTTCGGGGTATTCTTCCGATTTCATCGGGACAATCGAAATATCTTTGAGTGACACTCCGATCGGCAGAGCTGATTTTGAAAAGGTGAGCGTTGCGGTTCCGTCCGCTGAACCTATCACATGCGTTCTCTCTTGCGTGTCTTGCCGCGCCCAAACAAAAATTCCTACACCGACTATGAGCAGTGTCGCTAGACCGATTGTCCATGTCCGTTTTTTTGAAAAAGATGATGACATACTAAGTGTGTATTATATCCACAATAATAACACTATCTTGCGGCAAATGCTAAAAAAATACTTTTTTATTCGACTTTCAATATGACGTATTCGACTTCTTTGCCCGCAAGTTTTATTTTTATTTTTTCACCGACTTTTTTTCCCATGAGCGCCGATCCGATAGGGGAGCTGTGCGAAATAATTCCTCTTTTGGGATCTGTTTCAGACGACCCGAGTATTTGGTATGTTTTTTGTTTTCCACCGTTCTCGATTGTTACCATACACCCAATCTCAACCCTATCACTCGCGCGAGATCTTTTGATGATTTCGGCTTGATTTAATTGGACTTCCAGCATCATTATTCGATTGTTTATACCGCGCAACCGTCCTTTTGCCAATTGATATTCGACATTTTCGGAAAAATCACCCAGTTCCGCGAGACGAGTTACTTCTGCCGCCGCTTCCGGACGTTTTTTCTTTAATTTTTCCAATTTTTCCGTAAGTTCGGCAAATTTGGCCTGCGTCATGAGCGGGTCTTGGTTGGCTTGGTCGTTTTTTTCTGATTTTCTGTTGAGTGTACGCATGGCAGCATCATAACATGTTTAATACAAAAAACCACCCTCCTCCTGCCCAGGCCCGAATGTATTCGGGTCTAGGCATGCGGTGGGTGGGCTTTGGCTTTGTCAATATTGCCAAAGCCGCTCCGGA
>CAZKQL010000018.1:10546-11844 GCA_964554925.1 uncultured Gammaproteobacteria bacterium
GTGCATAATGATAATATCGTTAAAAAATATAGATATGGAAGAAAAAAATGTAAAGAATTTATTGATAGCGAGCATTGTGGCAAATGTATTGCTAGTTGGAGCATTGGTTTTTGGATTTGTAAGTCAGGAAGATTTTGATGCGCAGGATAAAGATAGCGGTCTGGCCGGCGACTATGACGCTCCTAAAAAGGATACCGTTGTCCCGTCAAAATCCTCAACAGAGCAGCCGGCGCCTTCAGTCTCCGTTCCAACCCCCGCCCCAGTCCCAACTCCGACCCCAGCTCCAACTCCCGTGTCTAAGCCAACAGTCTCTGTGACTACGCTTCCTTTAGACATTCACGTGGGTCAAATCACAAAAATTATAGAAAATACCTACGCGCTCGTTTCTCGCCGTTCCATGAATGTGCCACTTTCAGATGTTCCTGCAAATTTTGACACAAAATTCGGCGGTGTTTTGTTATGGAATAGTGACACGGGGAAATGGGTTAAATTTCTCTCGGTAACCGATGCAAATCCTGACGACAAAAATAATCCGATTGATATGTGGTTTGAAGCTCCGGGAGGAGACAGCAGGATTTTGTATCTTCGCGTAAAAGATCAGAATGGGGCAGGTAGCGGCGAGGGTGTAGTCAAAACATTGGCCCCTAAAAATGTAGAGATGAGCGGCTGGTCTATTGTGCAGTGCTATTACCACGCGGACGATACAGGCGACGGAGCGCCGATCAAAAAAACAAACAAGGAATGTCAGAATGCCATAATAACCGTGGTTGGGGGCTAACAGCTTGACAGAATCATGTTATTCTGGTATAGTTCCTCGCTTTTAACATAATGGCGATCAGCACGATTGCCAACGACTCGAATCTTTTGTGTCTCAATGAAATGTGACCCCAAGAATGTCGGGTCACATTTTTTATGAATAGAATAGAAAACACAGAAGTGGAGTTTAAGGATCTTGGTATAAGCAAGAATTTTCTTGATGTACTGGATAAAGAGAATTTTAAACATCCGACACCCATTCAGCACCAGGTAATCCCGGTGGCACTGGATGGTAAAGACGTCGTGGGAATTGCCCAAACAGGAACAGGAAAGACACTTGCCTTTGGCGTCCCTATGATTCAGAGACTTGGCAAGTATAAAGGCCAGGGACTCATACTTCTTCCCACGCGTGAACTCGCGCTTCAGGTAGATGAAGTGCTGCAAAAAGTAGGCAGACCGCTCGGGCTTCGAAGCGTTGTTTTGATTGGCGGAGCGCCCATTGGCCCCCAGATTCGGCAGCTGCGAAATCGTCCGCATGTAAT
>CAZKQL010000018.1:11854-14130 GCA_964554925.1 uncultured Gammaproteobacteria bacterium
CTCCCGGACGATTGGTCGACCATCTTGAACAAAAAAATTGTTCACTCGAGGGAGTAAAAATTATCGTACTCGATGAAGCGGATCGCATGCTTGATATCGGGTTTATGCCTCAAATAAAAAAGATTTTGGCGGTTGCGCCAAAAGAACGCCAGACCATGCTTTTTTCGGCAACCATGCCGGGGGAAATTGCAAAAATCGCTTCGCAACATATGAAAATGCCGCTTCGCATAGAAGTAGCTCCGGCGGGAACATCTTCGGCAAATGTTGAACAAGAAGTTTTTATAATCGATAAAGCGTCAAAAATTAGACTTTTGGATAAATTTTTGCAAGACATGCCGGGAACCGTACTCGTATTTTCTCGTACCAAACACGGAGCGAAAAAAATTACCAAAGCACTCCGTGATATGGGGTACACTGCCGCGGAAATCCATTCAAACCGATCACTCGGCCAGCGTAAGGCGGCGCTGCAAGGATTCAAATCCGGTCAATATCGCGTGCTTGTCGCGACCGATATCGCGGCGCGTGGAATCGATGTAACCAATATTTCGCTTGTGGTGAATTTTGATTTGCCTGACAATACGGAAGATTATGTGCATCGTATAGGTCGTACGGGACGCGCGGGCAATTTTGGAAAAGCGGTTTCATTTGCCACGCATGAACAGCGACAAGATATAAAACATATAGAAAGATTGATTAGAAAAACATTGCCTATCCTAGAAGTTCCTACGTTGCCCAAGGCGCGTCTGCCTGTTGCGCCGGCCTATGAAATGTCCGAAGATCGACCTCAATATGGAGGTCGAGGACAGCGAGGCGGTGGATTTGGCGGCGGAAGATCTCCTCGAGGACGATCCGGTGGAGGATCGCGTGGAGGCTCGCGTGGTGGTTCGAGAAGACCATCCAGAGATTCGAGATAGGTTTTTAGGATTCGTTCGTCACATATGTTGCTTAAAATTACTATATGGACAAAAAAACATATGTAGCTGTTTTAGCGGCATTTGGCGTAATCATACTGGGTTTGATTTTGTATATTGCTTTTCGACCCGCTCCTGCCGAAGGACCAACCACGGTAAATTTACCGGATGGAATAGGAGATTCCACGGATAATAGCGATACAAATGGAAATGATAGCGAAGATAAAACGCCAACTTCAAGCGGAAATGAACAAGCGACAAAAGGATTGAAGCAAACGCAACCATATCAAGTCCGCTCAAAATTACGGGTGAAGCTTCCGCGTGGTATTTTGAAGCGACATTTCCGATTCGACTGGAGGATAACGTGGGAAATAAAATTGCGGAAAGTTATGTTACTGCAAAAAGTAATTGGATGACAACAGACTATGTTCCATTTGAAGGTGAATTGAAGTTTGCGGTTCCCGAAGGAGTTACAGAAGGAAAACTGGTATTTCAAAAATCAAATCCGAGCGGTCTGCCGCAATATGATGTATCGGTTTCGATTCCGGTGAAATTTGCTGCACAAAAAATGGTGGATGTAGATATTTTTTTCTCTAATACGCAAAAAGATCCCAACATGTCTAATTGCTCGCGCGTATACGCGGTAAAACGATCAATTCCGTCTACGCAGGCCGTAGCTCGAGCGGCACTCGAGGAATTATTTAAAGGCCCGACGCAGGATGAAAAAAATAAAGGATATCTGACATCGATACCAGGTGGTGTGGCGATACAATCATTGCGGATAGATAATAAAATTGCGTATGTGGATTTTAACGCGCGGCTTGAAACCGGGGGTTCATGCAAAGTCGCCGCGATACAATCACAGATTATGGAAACACTCAAACAATTTGATACGGTAGATAAGGTGGTTATTTCAATTAATGGTGAAACGGAAGGAATTTTGCAGCCATAAAATTTTAGAACACGAAAGCGGTTTGGTAAGTAGGTGTCTACAATTCAATTAAGTGAAAGCAGCCGGCCGGCTGTTTTTTTGATGATTTCCGCCGCTTGACAAAACGGCTGTTTTCTGTCAGTGTTTTGCCAGTGCTAAACGCAAATAGCGCAATGCGCTAGAAGAAGGATAGAGACATGAGCAAGGAGACGATTTCCGGTTTCGACATGGGACCGACGCTGCAATGGTACTGGGAGAATTTCGACGAGCTGGTTCGGACGTTGCCGATCGTGCTCGGTGTGCTTCCGGATCTCGCGCTGGACTTCCCGTTCTGCAAGAAGCCGATCGATGTGGCTGATGGCCATTTCGAGGACTTTCCATTCATTGGGCAGCAGCTCGCAGGTGCTTCCCGCATGTACATGCCTCCGCAGGCT
>CAZKQL010000019.1:0-5827 GCA_964554925.1 uncultured Gammaproteobacteria bacterium
CTGCCATGCGGCCAAAGTCTCCCGGCACTTCCAAATCAATTTTCAAAATATCACCGAGTTTTGCTTTTTTATTTATTAAAACAGCGTCCTTTATCATGATCTGGGTTTTTGGATTGAAACGAATAAGATCGGCGACTTCCTCTTCAGAAAGTTCGCGGCCGTCTTTTTGCGCTTCTTCTCTGCGTTTTGCGAGCTCTTCTTGAGAGGATTCCAAAATTTCTTCGGGTACGTCCTCCACCACTTCTTTTTCATCCCAAACCTTCATGTCACCCGTCTCCGCGTCAAACAAAACTTTTATGTTTTGCTGACGGTTGCCAAAATCCTTGCGGTACGCGGCCGCGAGCGCGGACTGAAGCGCGTCCATGACTACTGCCGCGTCGAGTCCTTTGTCTTCGCAAAGGATCTGAATTGATTTGCTGATTTCTGATGCCATATATGTATAGTTTGCTAAATTTGCAAATTAAGTTATAAAAAAAGCAGCTTTTTATGAAGCTACTTATAAAAATATAATATCATAATAGATAAAAAAAGTCAATAGAATGTCCTGAACAACGAAGCTTGCCATCCGTAAAACAAAAGTGCCCCGTTGTGGGGCGCTTTTTGTGTTCTTAGACTCTACGATGAGGTAGGAGAAGATGTCGGATTGGCGGGAGTCGGCGGGTCGTACTTTTTCAGTATCGTCTTATAGGTATAGTCGTCTATCATGGGGCTAACGATAGATATATTGTCTCCGTTTCTCACAAACGTGTATATCGTAAATGAATATGTACTATTTGTTGAGAAAGTAAAATCAGGCGATTTACTCCATTTTAACTGTGAACCGAACAAATAATTCACGTTCATTGAGCCGTCGTATATCACATGAAAAGCATACTCTGTATTTGCATCTGTGTTTATTGCATTTGTGTGGAGCATCACAAGAGTCGGCCCTGACCAAGACAACCAGATCGAATCCGGATATTCGGGCAAACCTCCTTGAGTTTTTGATTGGTTAATGATAATCGCAGGCCACGCAGGACTGGATATTGCGAGACTTTCGATCGCCGGCTGCGCCGCAGTCGCAGGAGGTGTCGATGTTGGTGAAGTTGGAGGAGTCGATGTCGCCGGTCCCGGAGGTGTTGAGGTCGGCGTGCCATAAACTCCACAAGGTACAAGTGTCTTAACCACTGCTCCGCACTCTGCGGCTTCTTTTACGCAACTCGAATACCATTGTGTGTATTTATCTATGCAGATAAATGATCCGCCGGCATTTTTACATATATCGCTTCCAAGCGCAGGATCTATCGATTCGCAAAGATCGGTAGGCGCCAGATTATACTGACTCTTATCAAACTGCATTGACTTGGCATTATTTTTCTCATCACTTTCTTTTATTTGACCGGTCGTACTTTTTGGTGCGTAATCTATAACAAATTTAAATCTTGCAGCCCCGCTGCCAAGCATTTCTTGATAAAATTTTGATACATACACCTTGACTTGCCCGACATTGTCGGGTTTAACAAATCCTCCGGAAGATCCATCAAGAGGTGCACCCACAGAACCGGCATCAAGCTTGTATTTGTTCAAATTCGGAAAAACAGTGGAATCTCCCGTGGCGCTGGTTATCTTTATGAAATAAGAACCTTTCCCCAATTGTTGAGCCGGCGATAAACCCAAATTTTCCGCGTCTCCCGCCCAGCCGCTACCCACAGCTCCGCCGTTATTCACCAGATACATGACCGGATCTCCGCCTCCCCATGTCATATATGGAGAAGGAGAGCTCTCTACCAAAAGACCAAACTGCACCGGTACCGGAGCCTTGCCGATATTTTTGTAAGTTACCGTGTACACATCATATCCGGAAGTAGCGCTACCGCCCTTACCTTCGGGCTCGCCCACGGGGTTCATGGCCTTCTCAAGAACGACAGAATCTATAACCAAATCCGGCATTGCGACTACGATTGGCCTCTTGCCTGCCAAACCTCCGGCAGCTGATGCGGCAAGCGCTGCTCCGCCAAGAAACAAGAGGGCGGTGGCCATCTTGACCTTGGACGCTGCAACGACTTGCGTAGAAGTTCCTGTATCCATACATTATTTTATAGCCGCAGGTTAAAATACCTGACAAGCGGTGGCCCCCGCGCTGCACGCGGAAGGCGAATTGGTGCATGTTTCAAATTGTCCGTCTTTGCCAAAACACGCAAACGGCAAATTTTCATTTTGACACAATACAAAATCGTTTGCTTTTGTTTTTGTCAATTTGCTGCAAGTATCTACCGAACAATCCTCGCCAAAATAAAACGGGCTGTTTTGAATCGTGCTTATGGTTTCGAGCTGATCAATACAATTTTGCACCACCACAGAACTTGCAGATAATTGTCCTTGCTTAACCAAACCGCAGCTGCTCAAATTTATCGGCTCGATAAAGTTGTCATATGTATTCCATGTGAGAGGCTGGTATTGACCCTCGGCAGTCTTAAGAACAGGAAATCCTTTGTATACTCCCTGACACGCGTATTTTGAGACCAAACCGGAATATTGATTTTTGGTAAGACCGGTTACACCCTGCAATCTCTTTTCACAAATATTCGGTTCAGTATCAACCGATGTCTTGCAATATGCTTCGCTATACTGCGCGCACTGCGGCAAATATAACGCTTGTTTTGAAAATGTGCCGTACATTTCATTTACACATTCACGCGCCTGTTCCAAACTCGAGGCCGCGGCATTACCACCTGTTTTTGAACAGTTGCTCAAAGGAGTCGAAAGCAATACATTCGCGGTGGTATCGAGCATCATGGTAAAGAATTGACCGCCTTTTTCTACAATCGGAATTCCAAAATGGACAGCGGAACATTGAAATGGCGCGACCATAGATGCTGACTGATCTGTGCTATACCCCGCGAGCTGCAGCCGCTTTTGACATACGTTATCAAATCCTGCCGGATTACCCTTGCAAAGAGATTGATAGTGAGGGCATTCATTTTGATCCAACAAAAATGGAAGTTTTTTCATTGATTGATACATCTCGTCTATACAGGCTTTTACAATCTCCGCGCTCGCCGCCTGCGGACCGCTTTTGGTGCAAGCATCCAAATTGTATCCCAACGCCACTTTTGCGGTTGAATCCCAATCAAGCGTGGTAAATTTGCCGCTGTTACTGTCTTTTATGATGGGCAACCCCTTGTAGACACCGGCGCACTGATGATTTTTCAGCAGGCCAATGCTATTTACCAAGTCAGGAGATGAAGTGAATCTTTTTTCGCAGACTTGCGGGTCGTTTGCCGCATCCACATTGCAAAACGAAGCCGTAGAAGCAAGAGGAATTACATTTTCACTTAGAGGAACTCCGACTGAAACTTCCGTTTTTGGAACTACAACGGTATTTATATTATTATTTTCATTGGTCTCGAGAATTTTCCCTTTTGGATTTGTTTCGTCAAAATCAACAAAGGCCGACACTTTGAGACCGTTTGCAGGATATGAATTTTGAGTCGTTTTTGGGAAAAAAACTTCAACATAACCTTTTCCTTTCACAGGAACCGTTTTGTTTACTTTTTCGATTTTTATACTTTTACCTACGACCTCGCCGCGAATTTGAAATAGAGAATTTACAGCTGAACCGCCCACATTTTGATAATGAAAACGTATTTTGTCATTTTCCGCGTTTTGATCGCCTTTTATAAATTGAATGGAGGTAACAATGAGATCCGGAGCGCGCAAAGATTTAGCGGGTCTACCTGCCAAACCGCCGGCTGCGGACGCGGCGAGCGCGGCGCCACCAAGAAACAAAAAAGCCGTAGCCAATTTAATCTTGGACACCGCGGCCACTTGCGCATGTGTTTTGACTGCCATATATACTGGATAAAAATTGATTGCGGTATTATACACTACTTATGCCCTAAAATTACACAAATTATGTGCATAATTAATTTTGTAACATGAATAATGGGAGTATATTCATGCAATCTGGAACCGATAATAAAAAACCACCGGCTTTACACGCGAGTGGTTTTTCAGATATTTTTCCGGAATCTACTATTTTACCTCTAGAGCTCCGTTTGTCATGACAGGATAAATAACACCGTCTTCGCCGGTCACCTGATTTTTGAAACCGACATCCATCAATTTGTGAATCAATATGGGAGGATACGGCTGCACATTTTTTTTCACGTCATTCAAGAAAAACTGTAACCTCTTTGAATTGTTACCCTCAATACAGGGCGGATTATTAAACTGCGAATTGAAATCAAAGACTGGAACGCCGTTTGAAAGATAATTTACGCCTAACGCAGATGAGAATTGGTAACCGGGGGATGGATTCGCATATTCATGGATTACCATTTTCCCAAAATCTACTGTGTCTACAGGAGAAAAGCTTACTTGTGAACGTGCATCCTTTAAACACAGTGCTTGATTTCCAACTACAGAGAATGTGAAGTCACCTACCAGCTGATTGCTGCCCTGCTGTATAAAATATTCCATGGCATTTGCAACTACAGAAAGTTTGGATTGATTGTTTGATGCTGTAGTTGTCGGAGGATTACTGGATCCCGATCCTCCGGTGCTGGTTGGAGGAGTTCCGCCAGCAGGAGGAGTCGAAGAAGCGGGAGATGAAAGTGAAGGATCGGGTTGAATTCTAAAGACTAGGGCATCATCCGCAATTTTTGAATTAGGAAAGCCAAAGTAGACTGCATCATCATTCTTCACGCCTAGATACAAGCTAATGATGTTAGCTTTGGTGGTTGACATATAACCGTTCTTTGAATTCCAGACGGCTTCTTTGTTAAACAATCCAACAAAAGGACTGAAAACAGGATCCGTATCCTCTGGGTAATATGTACTATTACCTTCTTTTTGAATAGCTGTATATACAGTGGCACCGGTTGCGTTTTTAACGGTAATTTTTGCTCGAATCAATTTCTCCTGATTTAATTTATCAAACGGATAGTTAAGGTAATATTCCGGTTTGACACTAGATTTTGAAGGGAAATTACCAAGGGCGTAAGAAAAATTGAATGTTTTTACTGCCTGCCAATCTTTACCACCTACGCCAAGTTCAACAGAAACAAAATATGGCTGCCCGCTTGCTATATCAATTTCACAGGCTACTGTTGTTTTAACTTTTTTAGCACAATCAGCCGCAGTCTTTACACAGGCCGAATACCAGTTGGTATATTTGTCTATACAAATAAATGAACCATCTTGCTGTTTACAAATATCTTTCGCGAGTTCAGGCGCGATATAATCCGCGCTGCATAAATTATTTGGCACAACGGCGTAGGAACTCTTATCAAAATTCACATTCATTGAATTGTTGATTTCACTCTTTTCCGAAATAACACCCTTCGTATTTGTTTTTAGATAATCAATGTACGCGCCAACTTTTGCCTTGCCGCCTTTGCCGAGCATGTCTTGGTAAAATTTGGAGATATACACTTTAACCTGTCCCACGTTAGGGCCAACAAAACCGCCGGAATACCCGTCTGCTCCGGTACCTGATAAGAAACTAACAAGTGCATACTTGTTTAATCCCGGATACATATTTAGTGAATCACCCGTTGGACTATTCACCGGTATGGTATACAAATTCGTTGCTCCAACTTTTGTCGCCGGCTTCATAGTCAATTCGGAAAAACCTCCGGAATATCCGTCGCCATCCACCGCGTCATTTACGGCAAGATACATAACCGGATCTCCGCCACCCCATGTCATATACGGAGCCGGTGAAGATTGAACCATTATGGCAAACGGTTTCGTGACCGGAGCATTACCTATATTTTCGTAGGTAATGGTGTACAAATCATACCCCGATGTCGGGCCGCCGCCCTTACCTTCCGGTTCCTCGTAT
>CAZKQL010000019.1:5837-13929 GCA_964554925.1 uncultured Gammaproteobacteria bacterium
CCGGAGCGGTTGCCGGTTGTCTGCCTGCCAAACCTCCCGCGGCTGAAGCGGCGAGCGCGGCACCTCCAAAAAATAAGAAAGCCGTAGCCATCTTTATCTTTGAAACCGCGGCAACTTGCGTGTGAGTGTTTACTGCCATAAGTAAAATTAATTATAGAAAAAAATTTAATTTAATAAAGTATACACCTTGCGGGCACAAAAATATACTAAAATTACATAAATTATGTGTATAATTATTTTTGTCCTATCATTCACTGCGGAAAGTAGCCGAAGTGGCATCGTCCACGTCTATCATCAATTCGTCTTTGAGAGCGCCGGCTTTGTCGCCATTTCGTACAAACACATGTAGGTTGAATGACTTCAGACGTGTTTTAAAAGTGTATTCCGGCTTTTCTTTCCAGACAATCCTTTTTTCTATGCTTCGAATATCCTGGCTCAGCGAAACGGGTTTTTCGTCGATATAATAACCGTACATCGTATTTGTGGCGGCGTTCGCCGCGTCTACCGTAATTTTGAAATCTTGTCCAAGATGAATGGCATCAAACAAGAACGTAGTGGTAGTGTAGTCGCCATTGGCTCTTGAAAAACTCATGTTGTATGTTTTGGTCACAATCCAGAGACCGACGTTTGTAATGGTGGGCCGCACAACGAAATCCGGGCCTGTTTTACACGATACCACATCGCCCGCGTGCTCGAGGCATTCTTCTTCGGTGGCTCCGCAGCCAATAAATGAAAATCGATACCTGTCCACGCAAGAATACAAAAGTTTTGATTCACGGCATGTCTCGAGCATCCAATTTACTCCTGCCGCGTCTTTGCCCGCGTCGCAGGCATTGCCTTTTTTATTTTCAATTTCAGAATATAAAATGTAGGAAGAAAAATCATTATTGGTTTCGTTGTATTCTTCTATAATTTCATCATAGCCGTTATGGTCTATCTCTGCCGTAATCGTGAGCGTGCCGTTTCCAAGCATTTGCCGATAATATTTTGGAATGGTGAATTCTATACGGCCGTCTTGATTTTTTGCCAAATGGTAGCGATTGAGATTTTTTATGGAAGAAGAATCGCCGGATTTACTGTTTACCTGAAAAATATAGACGCCGATCTCGAATTTGGAAACTTCTTTGTACGAAAGAATATCTTGTATCCCGGGCTGTTCCGGAAGCAATTGCGCCGCGACACCTTGTATATAGGGTGCGGGGTTGAAGGTGACCTTGATACTAAACGGTTCCCCTACGGGAGTCTCGCCGACATTCCGGTAATATATCGCCACACGATCGGTTTCGGGATCGGCCGCCAAACTATTTACTTTTATAAGCGATTCGCTCGGATTAAATACAATTTTTTTAATTTTCAAATCCGGCAAAGAAGTAAAAGGAACGGCTCTTGCTCCGACCGCCGATGCGGCAAGACTCGCAAAACCCAAGAACATAACTGCGACCGCGATTTTGGCGTGTGTTATGACTTTGGTTTTTGTTTGTGTCGCTACAGCGACCGGAGATGTGGGCATACTATATAGAGTTTTGAAAATTTCGAATTTTAGTGGATCTCGTTTTTCTCCATCTCTACCCATTCAGCGACTACGGATTTAATATCATCGAGACCGACACTGGGGACATGATCCTCTGCCTCGCGCTTACCGGCAACGATTTTCCCCGCGCTATGAAGCAGCCCGGCCGCGTGCTTGTGATGCTCTTCCCCTTCCTCCACATTTACCATGGCACCGGCTTCGTCAATGATATCAATCGCGGCATCGGGCAAGCGTCTTCCTTTTATATACTCGTGCGAATACCGTACCGCGGCCTCCAAAGCTTCGTCGGTAAAGGTGACTCCATGATATTTCTCGTAATTTGTCTTGATGCCTTTTAGAATCGTGATTGCCTCCTCAACCGACGGTTCATCGATGAGCACTATCTGAAAACGACGAGACCATGCGCCGTCCGGTTCTATATATTGATTGTATTCTTCTTGCGTGGTTGCTCCTATCAATTGCAAATCTCCGCGCGCGAGTGCGGGTTTTAGAATATCCGTAAGATTGATGGAACCTTCAGCGCCCTTTGCCTGCATTATGGTGTGAATTTCGTCCACAAACAAAATAATGCTTCTGTCCGAGCGTTCGATTTCTTCCACAACGTGTTTTACTCTCTGCTCAAATTCTCCGCGGTATTTGGTGCCGGCAATAAGTTCGGTAACGCGCAATGACAAAATCTTTTTATTGACCAATACATGCGGCACATCGCCCTGAATAATCTTGAGCGCCAACCCTTCCACAATCGCCGTTTTGCCCACTCCCGGAGGTCCTGCCAAAATAACATTATTTTTTGTACGCCGCGTAAGGATTTGCGTAACACGCTTTATTTCTTCTTCACGCCCTATCACCGGATCAAATCCCTTAGTGCGCGCCTGATCGGTAATATCAACCGCAAAACCGGCGAGTGCTGTCGCTTTGCTTGAGCGAATATTCGGCTCCGATTGCTCGCTTTTTTTTGCAAAAATAAAATATGTGATGCCAATAAAAATTAAAATCGCTCCCGCCCATCGTAACATTTCAAATATATCCATAGTCAAATGGTAATGAATATTTTTTGAGCGTCGCGCGCTTGCTCAAAGAATGTAAATATATGGTTATGTACTCAAAATTAATACTAGTATAGTTTAAGTTGATATGTTTTTGCAAACAAAATAACTTTGCGGCTCTGTATAAATGCCGAACTTTCCGAAAATCAATGGCACGCTCCGCTTCTCCGGGCGATGCATCAACCCGTGTTTTCACTTCCAAAAACGTAACCGCGCCGTCCGGAGACTTTGCAACAATATCAATTTCACCGATTTTCAAAAAAACATTTGTATACAAAATATTATATCCTTGTCTCATCAAAAAATCGGCCGCATATCGTTCGCCCCATGTACCGATTCGTTTCCTCCTTGTTGCGGGCATAGTTAATTTATTAAAAAATTTAATGTTGATAAAATATAATGCAGCGATGATACGGCCCAAGCTCAAAATCATCCTGCAGCGCAAAGCCAATGCCGCGAGCTTCTTCTATCAATTTGGAAAAATCAACCATCGTGTTGTTCTTTGGACCAATATTTCCAAGAGGTTTGACCCAATCCACAACGGCCACTCTTCCCTTCTCTTTCAGCAGGCGCGCAGCTTCCTCAAGCGTAGGAACATAATCTTTGAAGTGATAGAGCACGTTTATCATAAATACCGTATCGAGTGTACCGCCCGGTATGCGCACGGCGTTACTTCGCTCAATATCCGCCCAGACTTCGTGAATGTTTACAAAACCTTCTATTTGCGCGCGTTTTTTTATGGACTCGAGCACGTCTTTCAAAATATCAACAGCATACACCACGCCCTTTTCCCCGATCAATTTTGCCGCTGGAAACACTATATGCCCGGTTCTGCCCGCGCCAAAATCAGCGACATGCATAGCCTGCTGCAAATGCACTTTTCCAAAAATGAGATAGGGGTCTATTAATTGATTGCCCGTATGATATGTCATAAAAAATACTGAACGCGCGAATTTTTTCATTATTTGAGACCGAACATTCTGCCAAAAATTGCGAGCAATATTTCTCCCATTGCGCCGGTAACCGCAAGCACCGCGATAATAATAATTGCCAAACCGATCAGTTTATACATGGTATAGGTTCCCCCACTTCCTAAATAATGTTCTCCCCATTCGCTTCTGCCAAATGACTCAACAAACCATGAACTTTTTATAATCATGAGTGTTCCACCGACTATCGCGAGCAAGGTAAAAAAATATTTCATAGGGGGCCTGTTGCTGAATACACTAATAATAGATGAAAATCGTGGTGCGGTAAATAGAATTATTAATTATCGAGAAAATGTATCATAGTATTTTCGTGATTCAACAATGCCTTTGCCGGTAATTCGGCTATGCTTTTGTCGGATTCCAGCACATCTTCCAGTATCATTTTCTTTTGCGTGCCCGCCAGTAGCACCAAGAGCTGCTTGCTTCTCATAATCATGGGGAATGTCATGGTAAGCCTGTCACGAATGGCAAGCGTTTCTGTCGTGGTGTGCGCCACCATGCGGCCCGATTCATACAACCCGTTTGATCGAGGAAATAGAGACCCGACATGTCCATCAGTGCCAATTCCAAGTATCGTCAAATCAAACTTTTTTTCGGGAACTTCGTGTAATTGTTTTTCATAATCATCGAGCGCGTCTTCTATGGACAATTTCGTATCAAAAGTATGAACATCCACGCGTTGAAATTTTTCTCCCATCGCTTTTTTCAATTTTCCATAATTCGAGTCCGGATGGTTGTGAGGCACATAGTGCTCGTCCACCATGTATAGGTGAATTTCTGTCAAATCAACTACGCTGCTGTTAACAAGTGCTCGATAAATAGGAACCGCGGTCAGACTTCCGACGCAAGCAAAATATCTGCCGCCATTTTTATAGACGAACTCAATAACGCGCAAACTCTCTTCCACAAATTTTTTTTCACCGCCAAATGACCGCAGCTGCATATTAGTGTAATATCTCCCAATGACATTTTTTTGCTTCCATTTCCAATTTTTTCTCCGGATTCACGGCGCAGGCGTAGCGCACACTCGAGAGCATGGGAATATCGCTGAGCGCGTCCCCATACGCGTAACTTTGCGACAAATCCAAATTATATTTTTTTGCCATTTCCAATACCTGTCGCTTCTTTTCTTCTCCTTTACAAAGCCGCTTTATGCCACCGGTAAACATACCGTCTTTATTTTTTTCGAGCACGGTGCCGCGCACATCCGCTGCCTCAAAATATTGTTTGAATTGTTTTGCCAACGGCTCTATAACTTCCGACACAAAAATAATGGTATGACCGAATTTCTTATGATCAATTATGGGCGGAACCATATCGTGAAACAAATGCGGGATTACCTGTTCCTTGAAAAAAATCCGGGCGACTTCTTCCATATCTTTTTCTTTCAAACCTTTGGTAAAGGACATCGCTCGTTGCATCAATTGACTGTGCGTAAGGAGGCCGATTTTTTCGAGAAACAAAAACCATCCGATACGAATCATGGTGAAGCGGCTTATCTTTTTATGATCCATGAGATACCGCACAAAATGTTTTTGCGAATAGCCGTCATAAATGGTGTTGTCTATATCCACAAAAATACCAATGCTTTTTGGATCAGTATCGGGTTTGCGACGTCTGATATAGTCCGGAATATGTTTTGAAGGCAAAATAGTGAGAAATGTTTCTTGCAATTCGTCCGCGAATTGTTTTACCGCCACGCCAAAAGGCAATTCGCGCGATAACTTTGGCGGATACATTTTTTCTTCAAACTGCACATACACGGTGCCGGGTCGCATATGTCCTTTATCAACAAAAATTTTATCGAGTCCCACAAGTGTGCAAACAATAATCGGTTTTTGAGCGCGAATGGCGACGCGAATCGCGCCGGTATGAATATAGTGAAGTTTATTTTGTGATTCGATGTGGCCCTCGGGAAAAATCATCACACTGGTGTTGTGCTCTTTGAGACTGCTCACCAATTTGTCGATCGCTTGTTTTTTTGTATTCGCTTTTTTTGATCTGGACTCATCATACCCATCTCGCAAAACATCGATAATTCCCATTTTGGGAAACCAAATGTTAAAAGGAAACGCCACCTTGTCCGCGGGCGCGGAGAGTGCGTTAATATGGGGCCCCAAAAAAGCGAAATAAATAAATCCATCGAGCATGGTGGGATGATTTGACACATACACTGCCACGTCTTTTTGCGGATCCGGAATCTCTTTGGGAAGTTTGATATGAATACCCGAAAATTTAAAAAAACTCTTGGTAATACGGTGTGCCGCGATGCGCCACAAAAGCGCACGATCTTCTTTTATAAAAAATTTTTCAGAGATTAGGAGAAATGGAAGCGCGACAAGATGCCATAATACAAAACTACTTTGCACAAATAAGGCATAAAAAACATCCCGTTTTTTTGGCTGATAGTTACCGAGCATAGTGCCGTAGAGAATTTGGAATTTTATTCATATATTATAGCACATCTTATTGACAAATTTTATTTTTTTTGGTCTAATATATTGCATGAGGCCCCCCGTTCGAGGGGCTTCTTGTTCGTAACAATCTACCTCAACGGAGGAAGACTCATGGCAAAGAAAGATTTTGCCGGAGAGTGGTGCGATGTCGTCCTCAACAACCTAGTTGAGGTGATTAAAGCACTGCTCGAGCTCGGTGTAGACGTCTCGCGCGTCTGGGCCGAGTGCGACCGACTGCTTGGCGACGGTCCTTGGGACCTCGAAAAGTTGGCAAAGATGCGCGTACCTTCGCGTATCTACAACCGACTGGAAGAGGTGCTCAAGGAATGTGCCGGCCATGTTCATTGGCTCCAATACGCTGGTGAACAAGCCTACCGACCAGATATGGCCTGGGGTGGCAGCGAAGCTCTCAACCGCCTGTCGGGAAACAAAGTCCTCGGGCGCCTCTCGCACATCCGCGTCGGTTTCGACCTAGCGAATGATGGAACCAGGACATACAACTCCAACAAGGAGTGGCAGATCCTTTACGAGGATCACCGACGTACCGTTATCCGCATGGTCTACATTCCGGGACCAAGCGGGAAAATGCGAAGCGCGGAAGAAGAGCCTCGTTCGGTTCTCGACCGTGTCGGACATGTGCTAAATAGCGTAGCCGCCATGTGGGGGCACAAGCAGCACAGCGTCCGCATTCTCTCCTGCAACATCCAACCGCAAACGCGGTTGGATATGGAAGCGTCCGGCGTCAAGTCTTGTGTGGAGGACGGTGTCTTCTACATCGGCGATGCCCGCTATGGCCGCATCATCTATCTCGAGCACTCCAAGCTCGCGAATGGTGCTTGCCTTGGCGCGGCTGAATCGCGCGACGAGCCGTTCGAAGGCGGCGTACCGGCCATCCTCATAGAGACGGATTACAAAACCCGGTGCACACGCACCGGTGAGTATTTCCCGATCCTCGAGGCCGGCTCGGTCTACCGACACGAACAACCGCTCGAAGAAGCAATCTTCGAGATTATTCATGAGCCTAATTGGAGTCGACGCAAGACTGCATGGCTCTTCGTGTTTGCCATCTGTATAGGCCTTGTCAGAAGTTTCTTCACATGGCTGTTCGCTGGTAAACCTCAATTGAACCGCCTCGTATACAAGAACCAGATCAAGGGCGAAAACGCGATCAAGGAAGCGGAACGACAGCGCGAAGCCGCGGAAGCTAACGCACGCGCAACCGAGCGAACGCTTCGCACGATGCTGAACGCGCCAAACGACGGCTTCCTACGAAGCGTGCGGCTCGCAATCGATTCTCCGGATCATCCCGGAGCCTTCAAGCGGCAAAAGATGCCCATGGCAGTCATGTTCGTGGACCTGGCCGGGTACACCACCTGGTCAGAAGATCTGGATGCGGACGTAACGTTTGCGTTTGCAGAACGGCTCCACAGCGCTTGCCAGGCAATCTGCTTCCGACACGGAGCGCTCATCTTCAAAGCCCTCGGAGACGGCCTTATGGCGGTTTTTCCGATGGGATATGAAGGTGACTACCGGAAGATCGATCTCGGCGATCTCGTGCAACTGGCGCTCGACGCGGCCAAAGAAATCATGCACGACATACGCGAGACCCTCGTCATCCCCGGAACCAACACTCCCCCGGATCTGCGCATCGGCATTAATGCCGGCGTGGGAGCCATCGGAGTTCTGGCTCGCGCGTTGGACATCATCACCCCGGTCGCCAACTTCGCTTCTCGCGCCGAAGGCGCCTGCGACCCGAACGAAATCGTTCTTACGACTGACGCGCTTCTCGAGATGGCGTCACTGCGTGAGCGATTCGATACGGAAACCGCGAAGTCTGAAAATGGCGTAACAACCGCGATGATTCGCGGAGTGCTGTTCATTCTGAACGGAATGCGTGCGGTCAAAAAAAACTGGGTCGAGACATGGACTCTGGCCGACATGCAAACGGAGCGGATCTGCCGGTTGCTCGCTCTACGCGAAGGCCCGACGGATTCCATTGAGCCTGTCGTGGCCACGCATCCTGAGCATACCGGCCTGCAGCCCATAAGCTTCGAGGAGCTCGCGTTCTCG
>CAZKQL010000020.1:0-13728 GCA_964554925.1 uncultured Gammaproteobacteria bacterium
ACAGTATTTCGCTCACGGGTCTTACCTCCAACACTACATATTACTATTATGCTTCATCAACAAGCGCGGGTGGTATAACGGGTACGACAACCGAATCCTCATTTATAACCACCGCATTTGATTTGACCAACATTCGTGCGACCAACATCGGTTCAGGCTGGGCGGACATTAAATGGGCAACTGACTCTGCTGCAGACAGCAAGGTGTGGTATAGCTTAACCTCTCCCGTTTCGGCGACGAACTTTACGGAAGTATCAGACGCAACGGCAACCACAAGCCACAGTGTGTATCTTTCGGGGCTTCTTCATAATGCTATTTACTACTATATTACTGTTTCCTCCTCCGGGAGTAATGCCGCGACAAGCACCGAAAAACAATTTAACACCACAAGCACCGCGCTTTGCACTGAATAGTGTGAAAAATCTATGTATATGCTTTTTCATACAAAATCAATATTCCGCGCGGGAATAGCGACGATACTTTTTTGCTTGATGATGTTTGGCAATGCTTTGTATGCACAAGCGGAGTTTAATGCAAAATTTTTTGTCACTCAAGACAATGTATCGAGACCGACAATTCAGCCGAACGAATCCTCCGGCGCGCTTGTCTACTCAATCCCTATTGTAATTCCTCCGGGGAGGAATGGATTACAGCCGGATGTTTCGCTTCAGTACAATAGTCAAAGAAACAACAATAGCAACATCGCGGGTTATGGCTGGGATATTCCTATTCCGTACATAGAACGACTAAACAAAACGGGAACGGAAAATCTGTATACTGATAATAACTATGCTTCTTCATTTGACGGTGAATTGACCGTTATCGCGACGACTACATATATCAGTGATTATAGCCCTCGTTTTGCGGCAGAAAATTCAAAGAATTACGAATACTTTGAAAGCACTAACGTTTGGAAAGCAACTGATAGAGACGGTACCGTATATACATTTGGCACCACGACTGCTTCACGAATGGACAACCCATCCGACAGTACGCAGATTTTCAGATGGATGCTCAACGAAGTTCGTGACAGAAACGATAACTATATTACGTATGCATACACCAAAGATAGCGGGCAGATGTATCCCGCAACAATTACGTATACCGGTTATGGTGCGACAGAGGGCGATTTTGAAATTTCATTCGGCACCGAATCGCGAGTTGACTCTTTTGCGTCATATCGGTCAGCATACGCGGTTGAATCGCTATATCGCGTGAATCAAATTCTGGTCAAAATTGACGGCGCGTGGGTGCGAAAATATGACCTTGCGTATACCACGGGGGCAAACGGCGTGCGCTCCCTTTTAAGTTCGGTTACAGAGACGGGAAAAGATAAAGATGGAAATACAGCAGTGCTTCCAGCAATCACATTTACCTATCAATCGGGAAGTCCTGGGTGGTCAATAGACGCTACGTGGGATTCCCCAGTTAATTTTATAAAATCAAACAGCGGAGAAGACAACAGCGTTCGATTTTCCGAGATAAACGGTGACGGGCTCCTAGATATGGTTCAGGCGTATGGGTCGGCGGGACAGGGTTCGTGCAATACAAAAGATATATGGATAAATGACGGATCAGGATGGAACGACGGCGGAGGCGCCACCATTCCCGAGTGTTTTCGCATTAGTGATGCCGGGTATGACGATACAGGAGCTCGTTTGGGTGATTTTAATGGAGATGGATATACTGACGTCGTGCGCGCGTTTCAGGAAAATGGTTCCACAACTGAAAAATTTTATGTAAATAAACGTGATAAGACAGATTACACATTTGAGGAACATGCGGAATGGGATGTCCCTGTATATTTTTATGACTGGTCTTCAGGATATATACCCACATTTCTTGTGGACGCGAATGCGGACGGTCAAGATGACTTGATTAGTTCGGGGAGTGTGTATTTATTTAATGCAACTACAACTGGGTGGGATATGAGTTCTGCTGTATACGGTGATGCGGGAGCAACACCGGATGATCCCGCGGGGGAGACATACGCGGACGTAAACGGCGACGGGCTTGCGGATCACATTGTGTCGGCATTTCAAGAGGGTGTTGAAAATATAAAACATATAAATCTCAACAATGGAACAGGGTTTACCAACATCGCGTCCTCAACCCCGCCGCTCTATTTTTATAATGAACTCAACAATGACCAAGGGGTGCGTATTGCTGATGTGAACAATGACGGTCTGCCGGATATGATTCAGGGCACGAGAGACAGCGGAGACGCAAGTATATATAACGTATATGTAAATACGAGTACATCAACAATAAGTTGGATATATGATGCGGCACTTTCGTCAGCGCTTCCGGATATATATTTTACTCAGTTTAATGTGACCGGATATAATGATGGTGGCTGGCGTATTGCTGACGTAAATGGTGACGGGCTTACTGATTTTATCGGTACATACTATTATGCCGATCCTACGACAAGTGTTGATATTGAGACATATATAAATACGGGCAACCACGCTGATATTCTCTCGCAAGTAACGACCGCGCAGGGGGGCACGGTAGGTTTTACATATAAATCATCACTTGAATATAAAGACGCGGGAGGCGCAGTATTAAATACTGAGACACCCTCACCGATTATGGTACTGAACACGATTACGCGCAATGACGGCTTCAGTATGCCGATGACAGAGACAAAGGAATATGAAGGAGCTTTCTATTATTTTAATGAAGCCGACGACAGATTTTTCGCCGGATTTCACTATGCCACTTCTACTGATGCTGCTGGTAATCAAATTGCGACTCATTTTCATACGGCAAGTTCAACCGATAGCGGGCTTGGTGAATACGAGGATGATATTTCAAAGATATTCAAGCCGTATCGGGTGGAAACATATGATAATAACAATAATTTATTCTCAACGACTATCAATACATGGGACAGATATAATGAAGGCAACGATCGTGATTTTGTAAAATTGATACAGACGCTCAATTTCTCATATGACGGCAACAGCAGCCATAGAGATTCCGCCGTTTCGTTCTCTTATGATGATGTTACGCGACTTCTCACTCAGCGCGTAGAATGGGGCGAAGTCGCGGGTACTCAAAATGGCACATTTACCGACGTGGGAGCAGACAAGCGTTTTACGAATTTCACGTATGCCTCAAGCTCTCCCATTATCGGCATTGTCGCGGAGGAAATTACAAAAAATACCGCATCGACGACGGTGAAAGATATTAAACGCTACTATGACGGACTCACACTCTGGAGCGCGACAAAAGGCAATGAAACAAAACGGGAAATGTGGGAGAGCGGCTCCACGTATATTGATATAGAAAAAATATACAACAGCCTCGGCCTTGTCACCGAAGAAAAAGACCCGCGCGATAAAGCGACAACATTCGTCTATGACAGCAAAAGTCTTTATCCCGCGACGACGACAAATCCGGTCGGGCATATCGGCTTAGACAGAGTAACGACAGAAAAAATCCCCGACTCTGATTCGCCATCCTCTCTCGTTACTAAAAAAACAATCGCCTACACCGACACTGTCGGCGCCCGAAAAACTTTAGAGACAAATTACTTGAACTCTGCGACCTCAACCGAAAGCTACACTTATCTTGACGGCTTTGACAGAAAAATTCAGACGCGGCAAGAAGCGGAGGACGCAAACACATATTCGGCTCAACCGCTACGGCATACAACGACTGGTCTGCTACGACGACCGACGCACTCGGAAACAGCAAAGGCTTCGTCAATGATGCCTTCGGAAATCTGGTGGCGGTGAATGAGGTAAACAGCGGCTCAACGTACACAACCACCTACGACTACAACGCACGAAATGATTTGACCAAAATAACGGACTCGCTCGCCAACATTCGCAACTTCTCCTACGACGGACTCTCTCGGTTAACGCTCTCCGAAGATCTCCATGATAGTGCCGACACCGGCTTTGCAAGTACTACCTACGCCTATGACGCATCGGGAAACATTACCTCAAAACAAGATGGGAAACTCCAGACAATCAATTACACATACGACGACATAAACCGCGCGCTTACGGAGGATTACACGGACGGCGCGGGTACGGAAATGGAATACGGCTATGACTCCTGCGCAGAAGGAAAAGGGAGATTGTGTTCCGCAACAACAACGGACGCCGTCGCCAATTTTGCGTATAACGCTCTCGGAAATATTGCTAGTGAAGCTAGGGAAGCTAATGAAGCTAGTTATCTGACTACTTACTCATATGATCTACAGGGAAATATCACAGACATTGTCTATCCCGACTCTGGTACAGTGGCATACCGTTTCAATACGGCGGGGCTTCTTGAGACAGTGGAAACACTTCCGACATCAACTTCAACGCTTTCTAGTTTGACTGTGGGGAATATAAATTATGGTCCTACGGGGCAAATTACTGGACGTATGTTTGCAAATGGTGACGTATCTCTCTACACCTATAACCCCGATGAACTCTACCGACTCACAAATATCACCACACTTCACGGCACCACAACCCCATTTGATGGCACAAACTCAGTCGCAACAGCAGGAGCAACGAACGTACAGAAAAACGGCGCGGAGCTCATCGGGAATCTCGTGGATATGATGGGAGAGTCGGAGATAACCGTCGGTTTCCGCTACGGCCTCCTTCTTGACGACGACGACCCGTGGACGGCAACAACGACCACAACATCACTTACCGCTACAGGACCTTTCTCAATTTCTCTCCTCGGCCTAGACGACTTCAAGGACTACAGCTACCAAGCATTCATATCTACTTCATCCGATGCCGTTTACTACGGAGATCGGTACCGCTTTTACACGGCAGACCTCACCATGTCCATGCCGGTATTTAAATATCAAAACAGGGCTTGGGTACAAAGGAATTACGATAACTTTGGAACGCACGCCTCCACCACGGCAGGCACGCCGAATGCAAGCGGACTTGCACGATTCCTTACGCTTGAGAACTTCGGCTCCACTTCAACACCTGCATACGAATCAGGATATTGGTTATCTGATCCGTGGGATTTGAGTCCAATCACGAATGTCGAAGATTCATTCATTGAGTATTGCGCCTGCGCGAGGAATGGTGCCGATGTTCTCGTGAAGGCGGCGATTACCACAAGCACTTCAACAGAGCCAACAGCAGGCCAGTTTACGATAGCGACGACTACAACCACAATCCCCGGCATCACAGCAGGCGACAACCTCTATGGCAAGTTCCTGTGGTTGAAGATTGAAATGGAGCCGAATACTGCGGCCACGGGGACGCCGTGTTTGTGCAGGATTAACTTGGCTATAAACAACGTCGGCACGACCACTTCAGCGCACAATGCGCTCCAGAGTTTGACGTACACGTATGATGCGGTGGGAAATATTACACAGATAAAGGATCTAAGTGGATTCGGCGGAGCAAAGACTGTCCAGTATACATATGACGACCTTTACCGACTGCTCACAGCCTCAACGACAGTGCCAACCGACGGGGGGTATAATCAAACGTTTACCTACAGCAGTATCGGAAATATTCTCACTGGACCGAGTGGGACGTACACATACGGAGAAACTGGATTTACTAATCCACACGCAGTGACGCAGATCGGTTCGTCAAATCTCACCTACGATGACAACGGGAATGTGACCGCATTCGGTTCAGATACGCACAGCTGGAACTATAGAGATCGGTTGACTAAATCCACAGTTGGTGGAACGGACACGTTCTATGGGTATGATTTTAATAATCTAAGAGTTACAAAAGGAGACGGAGTTGCAACGACCACATTTGCAAATATCTACTTCAACCAAAAGGGAGCAACGACCACAAAACACATCTTCGACAACAATGGGACCATTCTTGCTACCGTAGAAGGAAATGGGCAAGCAACCTCAACCAATTTCATTCACGCCGACCACTTAGGCGGAACAAATGCGATCAGCTCGGAGACGGGTGATCACATTCAAACTTTAGATTTTTATCCTTTTGGTGGAGAGAGGGTAAATAATAAAGCAGGATCGTTTAACGAACAGCTCCATTTTGCAGGGTATGAAAAAGATGCAGAAAATGACATGCACTATGTTCAGCAGAGATACTATGATCAAGACGTAGGAAAGTGGATTTCTATAGACCCCGTGTCACACAAGCTTGGAATGCCGGAGAAATTACTGAAAGATACAGGATGGTCGCAACGATTGTTACTTAAATATCCACAACTATTAAATTCATACAGCTATGTGGGAAATAATCCGTTGGTGTTAAAAGACCCCGAAGGAGAAATTGCTCCACTTGTGTTAGTGTTAGGAGTTTATGCAGTTACCCAATTAGGTATAAGCCTAAACAATGTTTATGTTGATTCAATAGTGGAGAATATTACAGGAGTTGATCAGGGTGTAGGATCTAATACTAATTTGGCAAAAGATACTTTGGGCGTTATTTCTCACTTTGGTAAATTTGCCGAAGCCCCAGCCTTAAATATTTTGCTCCCAATTTTAGATGTAGCACTTTACGTTGATGACTTTGGTAACAATTTCAAAAGAACAAAAGATGAGCTTAAATATTTTGTGGGTGAAACTTTTGGTAGCTTTAAGGAGAATACCAGTTCTCTATTAAAGAGCTCTTCAGCGCCGAGTGCAAAATCGTTTGGCGTAGGCAATACTCAAGGTAACTTTGTTGGAACTTATAACTTTGGGTCGGGCGTTGGAACTTATGATTTTGGTAAAGAGACTTGGGTATCTTCCACAAACAACAAAAGTAAAGATGAGGACAATTAAAATGTTGTGATATAATAACTGTATGGAAAATCTTTTTTATTTCTTGCTTGGACTATTGGGGCTTGCGATGCTAGTTGCAGGCGTTGTCGGTACTTTGAGCAAAAAGGGCGCCGAGAAACTTCTTCAAAGTAAATTTATTCTTGGCGGATTAGCATTTAGCAAGAAAATACACACCGAGGAAGAACAATATAAGCTATTAAGACGTTTTTACGGGCCACTTTATATTGTGGCTGGACTTATGCTACTTTTATTTTCTACAGCTATTCTAAAATAAGCCTCCCTGAATAACTGTGTGGAAATGGGGTCAGCCACCATTGTTTTCTAAAACCCGGTGGAAATGGGGTCAGCCACCATTGTTTTCTAAAACCCGTGGTGTAATTTTTAGCTCCAACAAAGCTACTCGTGATATAGTGTAGTAATGAAAAAGCGTTTTCTCTTTCTCCTCCTTTTTCTCCTACTTTCACCCCTGCAGGCTGTTTTTGCTAACGAAGCTAGCGAAGCTACAAGCTACTTTTCCGACCCGTGGGATTTGAGTCCAATCACGAATGTCGAAGATTCATTCATTGAGTATTGCGCCTGCGCGAGGAATGGTGCCGATGTTCTCGTGAAGGCGGCGATTACCACAAGCACTTCAACAGAGCCAACAGCAGGCCAGTTTACGATAGCGACGACTACAACCACAATCCCCGGCATCACAGCAGGCGACAACCTCTATGGCAAGTTCCTGTGGTTGAAGATTGAAATGGAGCCGAATACTGCGGCCACGGGGACGCCGTGTTTGTGTCGGATTAACCTTGCAATAAACGATGTTGCGACAACGACGAGTGCTCATAATGCATTACAGCACGCTACATATACATATGACGCAGTGGGGAATATTACAAAAATAGAAGATCTATCGGGGTTTGGTGGACATCATACAACAAATTACACGTATGATGACCTATACCGACTGACGAACGCCTCCACCACCGTTCCGGCAGAATTGCCGTACAACAGAACGTATGCGTATGATCGGATTGGAAACATAACGAGCAATTATCTCGGAAGTTACACGTATGGAGAAACTGGATTTACTAATCCACACGCAGTAACAAGTTTGGCAGGAACTTCGCTGACCTATGACGATAATGGAAATGTGACGGCGTATGGGAGTAACACTTATGCTTGGAACTACCGAGACCGACTGACCAAGTCCGTCGTCGGCTCGAACACCACCTTCTACGGCTACGATCAGGATAATCTCCGAGTTACGAAAGGAGACGGTGTTGCTACAACAACTTTTATCGGCAAAATTTTCAACATCAAGGGGGCGACAACAACAAAGCATGTGTTTGATGATAAAGGAATTCTCCTTGCCACAATCGAAGGTAATGGTGATGCAACAAGCACTAACTTTATCCACGCTGATCATCTGGGAAGCACGGATATTGTTGACGACGAGGATGGGGATTTAGTTGAAGAAGTTTCGTATTTCCCGTTTGGAGAACAGCGTGTAAATACAACGGACACAGGATTTGTTGAACAACGAAAACACACAGGAAATGAATTTGATACGGAAAGCAACCTTACCTACGGCGAAGCACGATACAGGAATCAAGATATTGGGAAGTGGCTCTCTATTGATCCAGTGGTAGGAAAGATACCACCCGGAAATCAGAGAAGTTTTAAGCCTGGGGATAATGGTGTCAGGTACCCTTTTACACCGTTATCCATTATCCTTCGGGCGTAATTATTTTTTTTGATAAAGTTTGTTTGCAAAGGTAAGACGGGATCGGGATAGTGATAAAACCCCTCGGCGGGCTTTTCGTTTGCGGGACTTTGTGGTATAGTTTTCCCATGTTATCCATCGGCATCGTCGGGCTTCCCAATGTCGGCAAGTCCACGCTATTTAACGCGCTGACCAAACAAGCCGTTCCGGCGGAAAATTATCCGTTTTGCACCATTGACCCGTCGGTGGGGATTGTGCCTGTGCCGGATGAGCGTCTGCAAACGCTTGCCGTTTTTTCTCATTCGGCAAAAGTGATTCCCGCGGTTGTGCAATTTACCGATATCGCGGGATTAGTGAAGGGCGCGTCCACCGGCGAGGGGCTCGGCAATAAATTTCTTTCGCATATCAGGGAAGTTTCGGCGATTGCCGAGGTGGTGAGGGTGTTTGAAGACAAGGATATCATCCATGTGCATCAGGCGGTAAATCCTCTTCACGATATAGAGGTGATAAATTTAGAGCTCATTTTGGCGGACCTTGAAACGGTAACAAAGCGTATACACAACATTCAGAAAGAGTTAAAACGAAATGATGAAAAAATTATAAAGGAGCATAGCGTGTTGGAAAAAATCGAGCAAACGCTTGCGGCGGGGAAACTGGTGCCTCCGGAAGAATATAAAACAGAGGAGCAAAAAATAATTGCCAATCTCCATCTCCTCTCCGCAAAACCGATTCTGTATATTTTAAACACGAAGGGAGCGACCGAGTTTCCCAAAACGCTGTCTGACTTTTTTATAAAAGAGAAAACGGAATATGTGATGCTTGATATTAAAACAGAGCGCGAGCTTTCTGAATTAAACGGAAAAGAAAGCGAAGAAATGCGCAGAGAATTGGGGATGGCGGAAGAGGGTATACGCACTATTGTGAAAAAAGGATACGAAATTCTTGACCTCATAACTTTTTTTACTACCGGAGAAGATGAAACGCGCGGATGGACTATCGCGCGCGGCTCAAGCGCACCTGAAGCGGGCGCCGCCATTCATTCCGATTTTAGAGACAAATTTATTCGCGCCGAAGTCATTGCATATAACGACCTACTCTCTGCCGGATCATACGCGAAGGCGCGGGAGAGGGGGCTGGTGCGGACAGAAGGAAAAGAATATGTGGTCAAAGACGGTGATGTCATTGAGTTTAAGATTTGAAATATAAATTATATATTGTATAATTTTGGGTTGTATCTGCATATTGATGCCAAAATATAACCACAATCAAATAGAGAAAAAATGGCAGAAAAAATGGGCGGCGGAAAAAGATTTTGAGGTTCCTGACGATGCCGCTCAGAAAAAATACTATTGTCTTATTGAGTTTCCGTATCCATCGGGCCAAGGGCTTCACGTGGGGCATATTCGGAGCAACACGGCGATGGATATTATCGCGCGCAAGCGGCGCGCGGAAGGATATTCTGTTTTGTACCCCATTGGATGGGATGCATTTGGGTTGCCTACCGAAAATTACGCGCTTAAGACGGGGATTCCGCCGCAGAAGGTTACAAAGCAAAATACCGATAATTTCAGAAAACAGCTCAAACGGCTCGGATTTTCATTTGATTGGTCTCGCGAAATAAATACCACCGACCCTGCATATTATAAATGGACGCAGTGGATTTTTTTGAAGTTATTTGAACATGGTCTCGCGTATAAAAAGAAAATGCCCATTAACTGGTGTATTGATTGTAAAACAGGATTGGCAAACGAAGAGGTCATTGATGGAGTATGCGAGCGATGCGGAGGCGCCGTTGAAATGCGAGAGAAAGAACAATGGATGCTTAAAATTACCGAATACGCCGACCGTTTAGATAAAGATTTAGACACGGTTGATTATCCGGAAAAAATAAAAATTCAGCAAAGAAACTGGATAGGGCGTAGTGACGGAGCTGAAATAGAGTTTCAGCTCCGTCACTCGCAGAAAAATGCAGAACAAACGCAGAATGACGCAGAAAAAAAATTACGCAACTCAGAAGTTTTAACTTCAGTCAAGGTGTTTACCACGCGAGCGGACACGCTTTTTGGCGCAACATATCTTGCGATTTCACCGGAAATCGCAAATTCAAAATTTAAAAATCAAAATGCAAAATCACAATTCAAAATTGAAAATTGGAACGAAGTTGATGATTATATAAGACGAGCTTTGGCGAAAAAAGACATAGATAGAGTTACAGAGACGGGAGAAAAGACGGGGGTGGAACTCAAAGGTATAAAAGCGATTAATCCCGCAAATGGTGAAGAGATTTCCGTGTGGGTGGCTGATTATGTTCTCGGTGGATATGGCACGGGAGCAATTATGGCGGTGCCCGCGCATGATGAGCGCGACCACTCTTTTGCGAAAAAATTCAATCTGCCGATTGTTGAAGTGATATCCGGAGAGCATACGGACGGCGCTCCGTATTGCGGCGAAGGAACGCTCGTTAATTCGGGCGAGTTTGACGGGCTTTCAACCGAAGAAGCAAAAGAAAAAATTATCGCGCGCGTCGGCGGAAAGAAAAAAGTGACATATAAACTTCGTGATTGGGTTTTCTCACGACAAAGATATTGGGGGGAACCAATCCCGCTCGTTTTTTGCGCGGAGTGCAAAAAACGAGCGGAAACGATTGACAAAAAACAATTAAACGTTGGGGTCAATGGTCAAAGGTCAATGGTCAAAGGTTTTAATTTCGGAGAAATTACGAATCCCGGTTGGGTTGCGGTTCCTGAAGACAATCTTCCCGTTGAACTTCCAAAAGTAAAATCATATGCGCCAACGGATACGGGGGAGTCTCCGCTCGCCGCTATTTCAAAGTGGGTAAATACGAAATGTCCGAAATGCGGCGGCGCGGCGCGGCGCGAAACCGATACAATGCCGAATTGGGCGGGGTCATCATGGTACTACCTCCGCTATTGTGACCCCCACAACAATAAAGAGCTTGCCTCAATGGAAAAATTGAAATATTGGCTGACCGCTCGCCCCGTTGGAGGTAGCGAGGGCTCGCAGCGTTTAGCCTCTAATGGGGTTGATTGGTATAACGGCGGGATGGAGCACACAACACTGCACCTTTTATATTCCCGTTTTTGGCATAAATTTCTTTTTGATATCGGCACAGTGCCGACCGTAGAGCCATACGCGAAACGAACATCGCACGGATTGATTCTCGCCGAGAGCGGAGAGAAAATGTCAAAATCAAAAGGCAACGTGGTCAATCCGGATTCCATTGTGGAGATTGTCGGCGCTGACTCGCTTCGTTTATATGAAATGTTTATGGGCCCATTCTCGGAACCAATCGCGTGGAACACAAACAACATTGCGGGAGTCCGGAGATTTATTGAACGCCTCTACGCGTGTATGTTTCAGGCAACGGATACGGAATTGTCAAAGAGCATTGAAATCTTAATGCATCAAACCATAAAAAAAGTGGGGGATGATATTGAAGCAATGAAATTCAATACGGCGGTGAGTCAGATGATGATTTTTCTCAACGCGCTGGAAAAGGAAAACGCAGTTCCGTTACGGGCGTATCGGGCGCTCGTTCGCCTTTCTGCGCCGTTCATTCCCCACGTGACGGAAGAAATCGGGGAGCATTTGGGAGAAAAAAATTCTGTTCATAAAATGCCGTGGCCTCAATATGATGAAACAAAAATCACGGGGGATATGATGATTATTGTGGTGCAAGTGAATGGCAAGGTTCGCGGTCAGTTTCAGATTTTAAGAAGCGAGTCGGAAGAAAGCGTGAAAGAAAAGGCGCAGGCACTTGACAGCGTCACAAAATGGGTACAGGGTAAATATATACAAAAGGTTATTTATATAGCGGGCAAACTGGTCAATATCGTGGCCGATTGATATCAGTTATATAGTATTTATATAGTATATGGGGCATTACAATATTAAAAACAGAGAAGGGGTTGACTCTTTTAATCCAAGGTGCTAGTATTATTAATTCAAAAAACAAATGAAAATACTTACTTTTAAACCCAAACAGGTCACAAAAAATTTACTTTTGGTGCTACCGACTCGCGCGCAAGACGTTGTTGCGAGCAGGTTCGGTCTGGGTAAAGACCCCAAAAAGAAAACACTTGAATCTATCGGTGAAACATATGACATCACGAGAGAGCGGGTGCGCCAAATAGAAAGTTTTGCTCTCAACAGTATCAGAAAATCTGAAGCATACAAAAACGAAAAGGACACGTTTCAGGAAATGCATGACCTGATTGATTCATTGGGTGGAGTCATCGCGGAAGAAGATTTGCTTGAGTATGTGGCGCCGAATAATCGCGAGCTTCAAAATCACGTATATCTCTTGCTGGTTTTGGGGGAAGCGTTTGATAAAAAAAGGGAGGATGCTCACTTCAAACATCGCTGGGTACAAAATGAAGAAACGAGTCAGCATGTGCACCGCGCGCTTCACGATTTATATAAAAATCTTAATGAGAACGACCTCATTACCGAAGATGAGATAATGGATATGTTCGCCGAGCGCTTGAAAGAAGTGGCGGAACGGCACAGAAAAGACGAAGAAACGCTTCGGCGCTGGCTTAACATCTCAAAAGTTATTGAACAAAATCAACTTGGAGAATGGGGTCTCGCGTCTTCGCCAAACATTAACGCGCGCGGCGCGCGAGATTATGCGTATCTGGTTATTAAGCGTCACGGATCTCCCCTTCATTTTACCGAAGTCGCGAAGCAAATCACCAGTCTTTTCGGAAAACCCGCGCACGTTGCAACGTGTCACAACGAGCTTATAAAAGACAAAGATCGTTTTGTGCTTGTCGGTCGCGGAATCTATGGGCTTACCGACTGGGGATATACGAATGGCGTTGTGCGCGATGTCATACGCGGCATACTGCAGGAACACGGCGCGCTTTCCAAAGATGATTTAATTGAGAAGGTTCTTAAAGAGCGATATGTGAAAGAAAATACGGTTTTGGTTAATTTGCAAAATAAAAAGTATTTTAAACGGAATGAAAATGACACCTACTCCGTACTATAATATCCGCAAATACTATAATTCGCGGATATGTTTGGGGCTTTTTACGCAAACGTATTAAAAAACATCCCCGCGCCCCGTATGGGCGCGGGGATGTTTTCAAAAATCGCTTTTTGCGGTATATTTAAATAATGCAGTCAATTCTTGATTTTCTTTTTGAAAGCTGGGGCGCGCTTCTGATACACGCTTCTTCATATTTTATTTTTGCCTTGCCGATAGTGCTTGCGCCGGTCTTTTGGCATATGTGGGTGTAAAACAGGCGCGAGCGAT
>CAZKQL010000021.1:0-243 GCA_964554925.1 uncultured Gammaproteobacteria bacterium
AAAGAGCGCTATGTCGATATGGAAAGCCATTTCCTTTGGAAGATTATCCAAGGGGAAATAGGCAAATTCATCTATTTCGACATTTTTCTTAAATATATTACTATGAATACGAGCAAAATACAACGCCATGACGCCGGGGTATTTCGGACTCTTTCCTTTGTCCGAATATATATGAAATAAATCCCCGATTGTAGCCGATACGCCCAGCTCCTCCTCCAGCTCTCGGTGCAAGCATTCTTGTAT
>CAZKQL010000021.1:314-635 GCA_964554925.1 uncultured Gammaproteobacteria bacterium
CAACAACCTTTAAACGGTTCTTGGGCGCGTCTCCCCATGAGTATTTCTCTTTTTTCATTTAGAATAAGCGCCTTCGGCACAAAATACACATACTCCTCGAGTATATACGGAAAATCTTTACCAAAATGATTACGAAACACCGAGCGCTCTATAGGTATGAGCTTTTTTCCACGCAGCTTCTTTTTGTAAATTGAAAGCAATTTCTTGTGATTAAACGCCAAAGGATGAAACAAAGGAACTCCATCCTTCGCCCAAATGTATTTGTCGGAATGCGGGGTGACTTTTAGCTCTCCCCCGATGACTTCGGCCCTGTAGAGGATC
>CAZKQL010000021.1:645-11609 GCA_964554925.1 uncultured Gammaproteobacteria bacterium
GCCTGCGAGCACGAAGAGCCCGAGGGACTGACCGATCTGAACCACACGCACCTCTCCATCCGCGTTCGGATGCTCGAGCCACAAATCATCCACCGCGTCTACCAAGTGCGTCAGTTTCACTTCAAGTCCGGTTTCCTTTTCCACTTGCGACACGGCGACTCGCTCCAAATCATCAAATTGAGGCGGTACATAGGTTCCCACAAACGCCCATTTTCCTTTATCCTTTTCTTTTGCTCTGCGGGCAAACAACACATCGCCGTTTTTGTCTACCACAATAACGTCAATGGACACGACAGCATATTCTAATTTTTTACTGCGGGCTTCCATATACTATGAAAGAAAATAATGCCGGACCATGGACCACGCGGCCAGTGTTTGGCTGTCCCAAATTTCATTTCGTTCAATCATATCCTGGAACTCATCAATTCTGCGATATATGACTTCTATATCCTCGGTATCATCGAGCTCTTGGAGTCCCTGCCCGTTGACCTTCGCGATAAACACTACGGTTTTTGATTTGAAATAACCGGGGAGAGATTCAAATTCACCGATATTTACCCATTCATCCGCGGACAATCCGGTCTCTTCATGCAATTCACGCTTTGCCGAATCGAGAATTGCCATGTCCGGCGCTGCTCCTCCGCTTGGAAATTCAACACTTTGTTTGTCTGTCAAATATCTCTGCTGAATGGTGAGCGCTAATTTTCCATCCGGAAGCACCGGTACAATAAGCGTGGATGCCGATTTGTCGCCATACCAGTAATCGCCGGTTTCACCATTTGGTTTTTCATAGGTATCGTGTTTATAGCTCCACCATGGATTCTGATGCATCAATTCTTCGTTGATTTTTTTGAGATGTTTAGGCATATTCCTGAAAACTTCGCGCCACTTCCGCAACCGCAATGCCTCCGTCGTTACTCACTATAGCATGAACATTTTTTCCCCCATCGCCAATATAACGCGGCAAAATATGTATGTGAACATGAGGAACCAATTGCCCGCCATATTCACCATGATTTATACCGATGTTAAAACCGTCGGGATTTAAAACATTCTTGATGCGTTCCATGGTACGTTTGACTGCGACAAATAATCGCGCGACGGCTTCGTCATCAAGTTCAAAAATGGTTTCGGCTTCAATTTTGGGAATTACCAAGGTGTGCCCTTTTGCCTGCGGTTCTATATCTAGAAATGCCAAACAATGCTCGTCTTCGTATACTTTATAGCACGAAATTTCCCCGTCAATGATTTTGCGAAATATGGTGGACATAATATTTAATTGCTGAGTAGAAATAACTCGTGATCCTTGTATTTTTTGACGGATTCGGCCGATACATTGAACTCCCCCATATATGACTCAACTTTCTTCATTTTCTCTTCATCCCCTCTGGGAGTAAAGTAATACACTTTGAACCCTTTTACAAGTAGACCGGAAATCGCCTTTCCTATGGCAGGGTCATAAAACCGAACCATCACCGCCCTGTCCGGCCAGAAAAATTTATCTTCCCTATCGGTTACGATAATCGCGTCTTTCGGAGAATTCTCTAAAACATCAGATTTGACTTGCTCCATATAAGTCAATTGACCCCTAACAGCCCGCAAACCGTCTATGCCCGAAAAAACAAGTGGCGGAGCAAGCAAGAGCGCGGAAGCCAAATATATTTCAGGGAAAACTCCAAACAATTTTGCCGTGTTGTGCGATTCGGCCAATTTTCTAAATCCGATAAAAATAAACGGCAGAGAAAGTATATGTATCGGAAGCCAATAGCGCGAATACGCGACACCAATTGTTTTGAGAGAAAATGATATATCCGGATTACTGCCATAATAGACAAAAAGAAACAGAGAAATAAATACAAAAATAAAAAAATACACAACGCCCGCCCCGCCTTCACCGAGGGCGGGGCCGGCTTTTTCAGATTGCGCGATCTTTCGCGGACGAGCCGAGCCAGAAACATAATTTGAAATAAAAAACAAAATTCCGATAAGACTGGGCAACACCAGCCACCAATACATTTTTACAAAATATACATAACCCGCGTTCAAAATATATATCGGATGAAACCCGAAAGGTAAAATCCAGCTATACCATGCCGCTACCGGCAAAGAATTTGAAACAACATACCCGCCGGTTGCGGAGGAATATAGCAAATTATTTACAAATAAAAATACACAGAAAAATATAATCGACGCGGCGGCCCACAATACAAGACGTTTTAACAAAATATATTTTCTACATGCAAATACGGCAATCAACATCGCGCCGATTACCCATATACTTTCATTTGGCCGAATCAGCAGCGCGCGAAGTATAAAGGAAATTCCAATAAGATCATCGACCCACCACAAATTATATTTTTTGATATGAGCGGATATGGGCGCTATAAATAAAAAAAATGCGCCGATTCCAAGAAATGATACAAACGGCATATTGGGGAGCAGCGACCGGGCGCTGTAATACCAAACGACCGGATGAATCAACAAAAGAAGCGCCGCAAAAAATGCGGTGCGTTCATCGAATATTTTTTTCCAAATAAAATACAGCGACCACGCGAGCACTATAGTAAATAGAGGTGTCGCGTAGACCACAGACGAAACACCGATCAGTTTTGCGAGCATGCCATACATGACCATTATTCCCCAAAATCCGACCGGCAAAATATAATTTCCGAAATCCGCAAATGTGCTGCGAGGGTGGATATAAGATGACCACTCAGTGTAGTCATAGGCATGCGGCAGCCGCAATGAGGTGTGTTTTGCAAACTGTTCAATGAATGCAAAATTCGCATTTTCATCCGGTGAATTAAACAAACGCGGGGCAAAAAAATTCAAATAATTATACAAAAAAAACATCAGTACCGAAGCCGCAATCAGAATATATATATTGAATCGATTTTTTTTCTGCATATAATCTATTATACCTGCTTGTGATAACTTATGAAATATGATAAAAATATTTTGTTCTGTGGCACATGTTTGGAGGTGTTTGGATGAGCGTACTGACCGCAGCCGGGGGAACCCGACTGATTGATACCAACCGCCCATTCGACCATCGGCTGCGTCACGTCGTCGCCCTCGTAAAGTGGGTCGGCGGCAGCGCGGACGCGCTCTCCTACGCGCGCGTTGCTCTTTCACCCGTGTTCATCACCTGTCTGTTCCACGCACCATGGCTCGCGGTTGTCGTCGCGTTTGTCGATGGCATCACCGATCTGACGGACGGTCCTTTTGCTCGCCAACACGGCTCGAGCGACAAGGGCTGGTTCATCGATCCGGTCTGCGACAAGGTCTCGAGCGGAGCAAACATGCTCGCTCTCGCCTTCATCGTCGAGTTGGAATTCGACCTGGAAATCGCGGGCATGAGCCTGTTCTGGCTCATGAGCATCACATTCATGTTCGCGAACTTTGCGAATGAATATGGACGCATCCAACTCATCCGCACATTCGGGTGGGTAAAAGCCGGCGAAATCTCTCGAGCAGGGAACTCCGGCAAGATCAAAGTCTGGTTCGTTGCCATAGGGAACGGTCTTATGGCCATAGCCTACGCGGCAACACAGTCGGGCGACGATCCCCACCTCGCGATGATCGGCGCTCTCGTCGCCGGCATCGGAGTCGCGGCGGTTATCCCCCACTTCCGATTTCGTTGGGCTTCTTGGATCGGCCTCGCGATTCTGTTCGCCAGTTCTTTTGGGGAATTCGTTCCTTTCGAGAACGCCAACCTGGGACTGCTCCTAGCTCAAGTTGCCCTCGTTGGCTACATGGGCTTCACCATACTCTCGGTTGTGACACAATTCATGCGCCGCCGCAGAGCGTCCTAGCACGCTACATCACTTCACGTCGACCTTCGACTCGTCGACACGAAACATCAAGGAGATGGACCCGCCTCAACAGAGAGCGGGTCGTCTGTTTTTATAGAATCAGATTCCTTTTTTGAACATTGCCACAACATGCAGCAGCATTTTTATCTTGCCCCAGCGGTTGGCCATTATCTCACTCTTGAATTTTATTTTCGCAACTAATGCGCTCGTGATGATGATTATTTCCAAACCCAAAATCGCGACGCCAAGCAAGTCATTGAAATATCTGAATACAAGAATCAACACCATCGAACCGATAAGCAATTTATCGGCGAGCGGATCGAACAGCATGCCAAACCGCGTAATTTTATTTTGCGTTCTCGCCATTGAACCATCGAGCGCGTCGGTTGTAGCCGCCACGATAAAAAGGAAAAAACCGGTTCGATAACGGCCATACAGCGTCAGCAAGAAAACAATGGGGGTTAAAAAAATTCTAAAAGCCGTCAATCTGTTTGGCGTAATGGAAGCGGGAAAAAAGCGTAATACTGAATGATTCAAAAAACGATCATGCGGATGCACTTCGGTCGCGGGCAAATAAGTGAACATCTGCGAATTATTTTTTTTGATTGTATTGATGATACGCATATTTTCCTATAGAATGTGTATAGTATAGGTTAACTGTATGAACAATTCCAGTGTCACATCGAGATCAATTCCTTTTTTGTGGGCCGCAATCTGCGGGCTCTTTATTTTTTCGATTGCAAACACCATCATATATTATGTCTACAAAATTACTCCCGCGACTTCTTTTATAATTTTGTCGCTTGCAATTTTGTTTTTATTGTTAAAAAGAAAAAAAATAGCTCAGTTGAAGTGGCGCCCAAAATTTGCAAAAGAAAACACCTCAAATTATATATTACTTGGCATTTTCTTTCTGGTTGAATCGGCACTGCTTGTTCTTCTTTACGCAAATAGAAATACCACCGATGTATCAAATTCACCATGGCTGCATCTGCCGTATTTTTTCTTTCTATTATACGCGGTGGGAACCGCATTGATGCTGGTCATTACCAATAGAATTAAAAATATCTGGCTGGCGTATCTCGCGACTTCCATTCATCTGATCCTTACCTACATAGTGGTCGTTATCATCTATCCGCTCGGGTATGGATTTGACGGCTTTATCCATCGCGCGACCGAACAATGGATTCAAACGCACGGATATATTTTGCCAAAACAACCGGTGTATGTGGGGCAATACAGTCTGATTGTATTTCTATCCCATATCACAAGAATTCCGATTTTTTATATTGATGTGGTATTTGTACCGCTTCTCTCGGCAATATTTTTGCCGCGCGTAATAGGAAAAACGTTAAAAGACGTATGGAATATTCCGGAAAGGATGGCCATAAATTTGACATGGGTGCTTCCCATTATTTTTTATATTTCACTGCACCTTACCACACCGCACAATGTGCTCCTTCTGCTTTTTATCCTGACCATGTTTGCAACACTGGCTTTCATGAATGATAGGCTGCCCTCGATGGTTCCGCTCATTCTTGGGGTTGCGGGTCTTGGTATACATGCGCTTCTGGGTGCTCCGATATTTTTGTTCGTTTTGGCTGCATTGATTTTAAAAAAATATAAAAAATTCAGAACAACCCTGCTTGTTTCGTACACGGTTATTTTAATCTTTCTTTTCCCGGCTCTGTTTACGTTGTTTTTTTTGTTAACCGGCAAACCACTTCCACATCTATCAAATCCGTTCAACCATATTTACCCTTTTTTTGATCTTTTCAGACTCCCCTATTGGTATGAAGAGCGTTCCGCCATATTTTGGGAAATAATATATTTTATGCAGCGCGTGTTGCCGATTATCATAACATTTGGATCGGTGATGAGTTTTTTGTATATTGCAAAAAAGAAAAAAATCGCCGACATTCACATTTTATTTTTACTTTCATTCATCGGGTTTTGGATCGGCGCGTTTCTACTGCGTAGTTGGGTGGTATTTCCTGACGTGGGTGCGTACGAGCAGGGAGATTATCCGTTGCGTCTTATAAAATCGAGTATCATTTTTTTGCTGCCGTGGCTTATGTACGGGGTGTATGTACTGATTGATTGGATCAAACAAAAAACAGACGAAAAATATTACGAGCGCGGACAACGAGTGTTGTATGTATTTTTTATATGCGTCTGCGCGATTGTCATAACTCGATCATTTTATTTCAGTTATCCGCAGGAAAATAAAAAGGTTCATTTTCCAGGATACAACGTTACAAAAGCTGACTTTGAGGCCGCCCGATGGATTGATAATGATAATACAGAATACAATTATATCGTATTATCGAATCCCCTAACCGCAATCGCGGCAATGACACAATTCGGCTTTCCAAAATATTTTGAAACGGCGAATGGACTGCATTCGTATTATTCCATACCCGCCGGCGGGCGCCTGTTTGGCATATATCAAAAAATGCTATACGAGGGGCAGCGGCGCGAACATATGATCGAGGCAATGGACTTTGCCCGCGTAGACAAATCATATTTTGTGGTCAGCTCGTTTTGGAGCAATTTTAAGCAAATTGTAGAAGGAGCAAAAAAAACAGCTGATTCGTGGGAGGTTATAGATAATGGAAGAATCTGGATTTTTGTATATGGGAGATAACTTTTTTATAATTATTTTGCGTAATGCAGCAAAATAATCCCACCTATAAATTTGACAAAACACCCTGTTTTTGAGTTAATCCACTTACACCAACACAAGTGGAGGTATTCCATGACGAGGAAACTGGACTCCTCGAACCTCCTCAACGTGCCGGTGTGCGACGTTGTGGTGGTTCCAAAGGACATTGTTGATAGGGCCGCTTTCGGCAACTTGTTGCGAGCCGCAGATCCCTCCCGAACTATCCTCTACGTCGAAAATCGACCGAGTTTCTCGGGCAGCATAGCTCGAACCGTCGAGACTGCCCTCGCAAACGCATTGGCGACTCGCACGCTGCCACACGACCTGAAGCTGGATGGCATTGATCCGGCGACTGTCCAGATGATCCAGGAAGGCCTAAAACAGGGTGCGTTTGACGATACGCATCGCATAGCGACCTGGATCGGTCGAGTAAACCAGCTCACCGATCTTGGCCTAAAACTGGTCGTCGTGCATTCCCGGCATCACTCCGCTTGGCTTCTCGATTTCGTCAAGCGGAGCAAAACCCCGTTTGCCGGATTCATCTTCAGCGGCTCGGCGTACATGCTGAGTGCTGAAAAAGATACCGCAATGGTCCGTGACATACGGGCCTTGATGCGTATCTGCCTTGACAGGCAAATTCCCATGCTTGGGATATGCTTTGGGATGCATGTCCTGGCGCTCGAGGCGTTTGGAGTTTGTGTCGACTATCTAACGGTTCCGGAAGGCATGACAGCCCTTCAGCTCGATCCTAGCGATCCTGATAAGTGTACCTACGTCACCGGTCTCACGCCCGGGCAGCGACTCATGGTGTACGGGCTCCAGCGTATCAGACGCAGAAGTGCCGGTCATGGAGATCCCATCATAAATCTCGCAAGAGAGGTAGATGGTGGGGAAATTCACTCGCAGGGCTTGCTATACCCCGACGAGAGACTTCCCCTCAACGCGATCCTGGCTACCAGCCGCAGACTATGGTTCCGGAAGCCTCCCAAGGGTAAAGAAAAAAGGAGCACGGCCGACTTTGAACAGAAAGTCATAGAAGTCATCAAGACCGGATCCGTCGCGTACGGTACCCAGCTTCATCCGGAACTTCCACCCTTGCTTCTGTGGGTTCTCACGTTCCTACCGTTTATCGCTGATGAGCTTCGCGAGGAAGGCTACGATATTGAGCTCATCAGAAGCCAACTCTGGAACAGCTTGGATACCAGCCACGACTACTTCGCTGGCCAGCGGTTCGGATACAACTTCATCAAGCGAGTGCTCGCTCCGCATCTCATCGAGCGATACTTCGCCGAAGGCATTATCAGCGAAACACAGCGCGACGATCTGATTGCGCGTCTGAAGAATACAAATCCGCTTATCACGATAAGCACAGTTGTCGCAGACAACTGACACTCGTCTAGCCCACCTCGCGATAGTGAGACGTAGGCTGACACGAATCCAAGGAGGGTTCGTCACCAAATTCCAAAATTTTGGAGTCTGATGAAGAACAAAATCAAAAAAGTAAATTCCGGAACATTTTTTAACAAAAAATTATACAAAATACAATTTCTCCAATCGCCATGTATATTCATCACGAGACAAACCTTTTACCGAAAGGTTTGTTTTTTTGCTCATTTTTTTTATATCCTCTTTATGCTCCGCGCACCATTTCATTTTTTCTTTAAGGGAATCAACTTGTGCCGCCTTAAACATCACGCCATTTTCTCCTTCCTTGATGAGCTCTTCAATTCCTTCACTGTTACTCGCAAGCACCGGAACTCCAAACGCGAAACTCTCAAAAATCACGGTCGGAGAATTTTCATAACAAAGCGACGGCACCACCGTCATGTCCATTTTGGAAAATAATTCAGGCAACTCTTTTCTATCTTTCCGTCCGTACACATGTATATTCTCATGACCGGCAGCGAGTTCCGACACTTTATTATATAATGAACCATCTCCAACAATGTGCAATTGAGCCGTACTATTTTTTTCTTTTTGCAATTCAATGAATGCCTTAATCAATAATAATATTCCTTTGTGATATTCGATTTGACCGAGATACAGAAAATTAAATTCATTATCCTTTTTCGGTTTGCCCGATGTATGTTGCTACACTTCAAAGGTCATCGGATTGCGTACAATTTCAAATTTTGATTTTCTAAAAAAACCGCGCTCGGCATAGAATTCTTTTAGAAAATTTGAAGGCGAAATTACCAACTGCGGAGAACCCATAAGCCGGCGCAAAATCGCGCTGTACAACTTTGTATGCAAACCATTGTAGCGAATGCCGTGTTCTTTTTCCTTTAAGATCATGGCACTCGGCTCCACCAGCTGGACATCATGAACGGTATGAATATGACGAATTCTCAATCTCCGCACAACGCCGGGAATCAAAAAACTCAAACCCATAAGATTGTGCGTGTGCACAATGTCCGGCTTTTCTTTCAGCAAAATTTTTTTAATCCATGCCGCTGTTCCGAAATTGAATATATCTATCACATGCCACAAAAATCTCGCGAAAAAATGATGGTGCTGCGCATTCGTGTAAAAGAAAATATTACGAGGATGAATCCGGTAAATTTTTAAATTTTCCGCGCACTCTATTTCTTCACCATTTGGTGAGCTCGTAATCACTACCACCTCATGCCCTGCAGCGCAAAGTCCCTCCACCGTCCGCACCACCACCTGCTCCGCTCCTCCCCTATCATAGGGGGGAAAAATATTATTGATAATGCAAATTTTCATATTGTTTTATTTCCTTCGCGCCGTCACAATCCAGTGCCAACAAAAAAACTTCACTCCCGGAATGTGGAATAAAAATTCATCAAACGCGACCAGTGCTTTTTCAAATCTCAACGGTAGGCGAATTCGATTTTTCAATTTGAACGCGCGAAATATAAATTCCAAAAAATAATGCAGCCACCCCGCAAACAGCCACATCGGGCGTATTTCCACATCGGCCCACTCGCCGTTTCTGAACAGTGCTTCAAATTGACCTTTGGTAAATCCTTCCATCTTTGCGTCCGCATGCGAAATATGATGCGGATCCGTATGCGAAAGACGGTACAAAACTTTTTGTATGTATTTTAGAGGTTTGAAATATGTTTTGTTCGGCTCAATACCGAGCAAAAGCAAGCCATCTGATTTTAAAACTCTCGCGCATTCAGACAGCGCGCGGCCATATTGATCAAAGTGGTGGAACGTAGCAATCATATATACTCCGTCAAATTGAACATTGGCAAACGGCAAGTGCTCGCCGTCGCACGCGATATACAAAGGCTCTATTAATTTTTGAACGGAATCTTTTTTCAGACGATCTCTCAATCGATACAATGTTTTTGGAGATACATCAGTAAGAACCAATTCATAATCTTGTATAAAATTTTGCGCGTCATATCCGCTGCCCGCGCCGACCTCGAGCAAGGTACTTGATTTTGGTAAGGTTCGCAGTTTTTCCCAAATCAATTTGTGATAAAACAAATTCCTCCACGCATCAAGCTGGTGCACCGCAATCGGGTCTTCATCGTCGTAGTCGTGATGGTCCGCTTCTTCGTGCGCCAGCTCGCTCATGTCAGGTGAATGGCATATCCAAATAGGGGTATCTTCGTATCTTTTGCAGCCCAAAATGGACTCTTCAATCGAGGACGTCTCTGTGTTATCTTTTGATATGATTTTTACCGAAGGCATATACTTTGGAAAAGACTTCCTATGATTCTCTTGTAGTGTTGTTGAGAAAGCTCCGGAGGCCGGCGGCTGATATTACGGATGGGTAAGGGTGCAGGGGCAATTCATTTTATTACTGCTCGGCACGGTCCGAGATAATAAAATGAATTGCCTCGAACCCGCCATCATACGAAACGCGAGCAAACGGCCGAGATACTGATTCCGCAGTCGATCTAGCATAGTGTATCAGACTTTTGCACAGCTTGTCAGCAGTCCTCCCACATGCGCCCCACAAGACGCTTGAAGGCGACAGAGCCATAGGCTATTATACCCCGGCCTGCAAAATCCCTTTATGACCGATATCACCCAAATAGAAAAAATCCCACCCCAAAACATGGAAGCCGAAATGTCGCTTCTCGGTTCGATCTTGCTCGATAAAGAAGCCATGCTCAAGATCGCGGATACCGTGGACGAGGATGATTTTTATAAAAAAAATCACAGTATCATCTATGAGACGATGCGAGAATTGTACAGTAAGAATGAACCGATCGACGTGCTGACGCTCGGCAATCGTCTTGAAGAAAAAAAATACATAGAACAAATCGGCGGAAGGACATACCTCGTCAATTTATCAAACAGCGTGCCCACCGCGTCGCACATAAAACAATATGCCGAGATTATCCGAAGAAAATCAACGCTGCGAAAACTGCTGCACTCGGCCGATGAAATAGCGCGACTCGGGTATCAGGAAGAGGCGGAAAATATCGACGAGCTGCTCGATCAGGCTCAACAAGAATTATTCAGTGTCACCCAAAAACACCTTAAACAAAATTTTACTC
>CAZKQL010000021.1:11619-11952 GCA_964554925.1 uncultured Gammaproteobacteria bacterium
GGCGTTTGAGCGCATCGACGAGCTTCACCGTGAAAAAGGAAAACTGCGCGGCATCGCAACCGGTTTCACCAAGCTCGACAATCAACTGGCAGGGCTCCAGAAGTCAGACCTCATCATCCTCGCCGCTCGTCCGTCTGTAGGAAAAACATCGCTCGCGCTCGATATCGTCCGTAACGCGGCGGTTCGCGGAAAAGTCCCTGTCGGTTTCTTTTCTCTCGAAATGAGTAAGGAACAATTGGTGGATCGTTTGCTTTGCGCTGAAGCCGGAGTTGATTTGTGGAAAATGCGTACCGGAAATTTGTCTGACCGCCCGGACAGCGACGACTTCCCCCG
>CAZKQL010000021.1:11962-13623 GCA_964554925.1 uncultured Gammaproteobacteria bacterium
TGCCATGGGCGTTCTCTCCGAGGCACCCATTTTTATAGACGATTATCCGGGAAACAATGTCATGCAAATCCGTACCAAAGCCAGACGACTTCAGGCAGAGCACGGATTGGGACTTATTGTGATTGATTATTTGCAGCTTATGGAGTCACACAAAAAAAGCCAAGGCGATAATCGCGTTCAGGAAGTCGCAGAAATGAGTAGAAACCTAAAAGGAATCGCCCGCGAATTGAACGTGCCGGTACTTGCGCTTTCGCAGTTATCTCGTGCGGTTGAGCAAACAAAACCCGCAATTCCTAAGTTGTCACACCTGCGTGAATCTGGTAGTATTGAGCAGGATGCTGATGTGGTGCTCTTTATTTATCGAAAATCAGCGGACAGAAACTACCGGCCGGAAGATATTCCGCCGGACGAACGCTTTATCAGCGAAATTCATATCGCGAAACACAGAAACGGTCCCACCGGCATCGCGAAAGTATTCTTTGATGAACAGCGCGCGAGTTTCAAAAATCTTGAAACCAATTATGCCGACACCGGTCCCCAAAGTGCGCCGATGTCTGCGGGCGGGGCCATGATGCCGAAATTTTAATAACTACAGGATCCTGAAATCCTGAATAAATAATATATGTTCAACAAACTAAAACAGTTCAAAGATTTGCGCGACCAAGCAAAACAAATGCAAACCGCGCTCGCCGCGGAATCGGTAACTACCAAAGCTGCCGGCGGTTCCGTGGTACTTACCATGGACGGCAATCTTGCGCTTACCGGTCTCGCGATCGATCCGGAACTCCTCGGCCCGGACAAAAAACACAAACTCGAAGAAGCCATCAAAGAAGCTCATGGCGAAGCGGTTAAAAAAATTCAGCGTGTGATGGCGATGAAAATGAAAGAAATGGGAGGACTTCCAAACATTCCGGGGCTTACTTAGTTTTTTTCAAAATTTTCGGCAGTATGTATCCTATCGCGATAGAACATCTGATACGAGCGTTCATGAAACTGCCAAGTGTCGGCCGCCGAACCGCGGAACGTTTTGTTTTTTATTTGCTCAAATCAGGCAAAAAAGATGTCGCGGAACTGACGCAGTCTCTTCAAGAATTAATGAAACATATCCAAAGCTGCTCCGAATGCTGGGACTTCAGCGACCGGACTCCTTGCGCCATTTGCGCGGATGCAAAACGCGACCGGACAACAATATGCGTTGTCGCAGAGCCGCAAGATATTCGCGCTATTGAACGCACAGGCGCGTACAAAGGACTCTATCATGTACTCCGAGGTACCATTGATACTGAAGAAGAGGACCTTGGCAAAGGATTAAAAATAAAAGAGCTGGTTGAACGATTTTCAAAGAATAAAATTTCAGAAATAATACTCGCGCTCAATCCCGATCTGCGCGGGGAGACCACCATGATGTTTCTCGAGAAAAAGGTGGCCGCGGCATTCCCGTCTCTCAATGTAACGCGGCTCGCGCGCGGGCTGCCTATGGGAAGCGATCTGCAGTATGCTGACGAGATTACGCTCGGCAGCGCTCTGAAGCACCGACGGAAACAATAAAACATAAACAAAGCCGGTAATATTTATAAAATAGTCCTCGGCTGCCTTATCTTCTAACACCGTCAGAGAGAAGCAGCCTGCGGGTTTATTTTATAAATGTTACCGGCTTTTTT
>CAZKQL010000022.1:0-1062 GCA_964554925.1 uncultured Gammaproteobacteria bacterium
AATTGGTCCCGTATTGTCTGTTATAGCTCTGACACATTTTTATGCCGGCAATCTTGGCAATGGCATAAGGTTCATTTGTTTTTTCAAGTTCTCCGGTCAACAAATATTCCTCTTTCATCGGCTGCGGACATTCGCGCGGATAAATACAAGAAGATCCCATAAATAATAATTTCTTGACCCCATGCACATACGAATTATGTATAACATTAGACTGGATTTGCAGATTTTGATACAGAAATTCCGCGGGATACGTATTGTTCGCAATAATCCCACCGACTCTCGCGGCAGCCAAAAAAACATAGTCCGGTTTTTCGGACTCAAAAAATGCCGCGGTCGCCGCCTGATTCATCAGATCAAGTTCAGCACTGGTTTTATATACCAAATTTGTGTACCCCAGTGTGGTAAGTTCTCGAACCAGCGCAGAACCAACCATCCCGCGATGTCCCGCAATATATATTTTCGCTTTCTTTTCCATAATAATTAAAACTTACTTATAGGACACACACGTTTAGATGCACTATACAAAATGCGCTTCCGGATCAATCTCCAGCTCTTTAAATTCCGCGCGAAGCATGAGCTCTACCAAACCATCAAATGTTACACTCGGTTTCCATCCAAGTTTTTCTTTTGCTTTTGTCGCGTCTCCCAAAAGTGTCTCCACTTCCGCAGGGCGCATGTACCGCTCGTCAACCTCTACGATTGTTTTTCCTGTTTTTGCGTCGATTCCTTTTTCGTTGAGTCCGTTCCCCTTCCATTCTATTTCAAATCCCAAATATTTCCCCGCGCGCTCAACAAATTCACGCACACTGTATTGAACTCCAGTCGCGATTACATAATCATCCGGCTTGTCTTGCTGCAGCATCAGCCACATAGCTTCCACATAATCTTTTGCATATCCCCAGTCGCGTTTCGCGTCAAGATTTCCAAGGTACAGAGTATCTAGTTCACCAAGTTTAATCCGGGCCAACGCATTGGTTATTTTTTTGGTAACAAACGTGCCGCCGCGTCTTGGAGATTCATGGTTAAATAAAATCCCATTACACGTGAATAAATTATATGACT
>CAZKQL010000022.1:1129-13241 GCA_964554925.1 uncultured Gammaproteobacteria bacterium
GAGCCGGCCTGATAAAATCGCACGCCCAGTTTGCTTTCTTTTACCGCGTCGAGCAATCGCAGTGTTCCAAGCGCGTCGACATTTCCCGTATACTCGGGAATTTCAAAACTTACCTGCACGTGGCTCTGCGCCCCCAGATTGTATATTTCATTCGGCTGTACGCGCTCCAATATGCGGCTCACATTGCTCGCATCCGCCAAATCTCCGTAATGCAAAAACAAACGCACATTTTTTTCGTGCGGGTCTTTGTACAAATGATCGATTCGATCAGTATTGAAATTGCTTGACCGGCGGATAATGCCGTGTACTTCATACCCTTTATCAAGCAAGAATTCAGTCAAATATGATCCGTCTTGTCCGGTAATTCCGGTAACCAATGCTTTTTTCATAACGTGTACAGATGTTTAATTAAGGTGCCGCTACTTTTGTAGCACGGGGGCAGAATTCTTTTTCAACTTCTATTTGCCGCCAAGCGTGGGGGTGGATGAATTCGCAGCCAAAACTTGGGCAATTGCCCGCTCTCCCTGTTCATCAAAATAAGTGGCCTGACGTTTTCCTTCCATGGCGACCTCTTTTGCTTTTGCCAAATTTCCTGCTAACCAATATACATTTGCAAGTCTCCACCATGCCTCGCCAATTTTTGGATCAGCTTTGATGGCTCCGTCAAGAAGCGCTATAGCCGCATCAAAATTGCCAAATGAAGCCTTGGTCATGGCAAGCATGTACACGACCTGCTGCCTGCCGGGCGCGAGTGCAAGCGCTTCCTCCAGAATTTTTTCTGACGCGGGGAACAGTGAAGTGTCATTAAACGCCTCTACCAGACGACGCGCAATCGTAGCCTGCTCTATATGAGCGCGCACATCTCTTGGATGGAGTTGCTTATTTTTTTCAAGCTCATCATAAGAGCGCATTAGCAATTTTTTGGCATATTCACTTTGCCCGGCTCCCACATAGCTTGGTACGGCATTCACCGCGGAGCGCGAAAAATCCGCTCTGATATCGTCTACATGCGGCGTGGGAATCGCAAGCGATTTATCGAGAAGTTCTATTGCATTTGGCGCGGTCGACATCAGCGCGCGTACCATATTGAGAGATTGCCTGTTCGCGCGGCCCGGATTGATGTCTGTCGCAAAAATAAAAAGCAAAGTTACAACGCCGACAGACGTAAGAAGCGCGGTGGACACACCCGCGTCATTTTTGGCTTGCTTCTCTTCTTCTTGCGGTCGCGTACGCGCATAGATAAACGCAAGCGAGAAAAAGAAATACAGGTACGAGGTTGGATTTTCGAAAATAAAAATATTGCTCACAAAATGAGCTGCTATAAACGACCCAAGTATTATGGCCTCGTGAACGTCGAGACGTTTTCCTTTGTACGCTTTTATAATCATGTACAAAGCCGCGACAAACAAAAACAAATACGCAAGGAGTCCTGCCAAACCTTGCACCGCGAGTGTATTTACAATCACATTATGCGCGTTGTCAAACCACGTTTCGTTCCATCCGAATTCCAAAAATTCGGGACGATAAAATGTATTGAAAGCGGCAAAATAATTATTCGGCCCCCAGCCAAAAATAGGGCGATCTTGCCAAGTGTCTATCGCAACTCCCCATGCCATAGTACGCGTATTGCGGCCAAACTCGCCTATAATGTGCGTATTTAAAAGTCGTCCAACCGCGGGAATACCCGAAACAAGCGGAGTTGTTCTGAAAGAATATAGCAAAGCGACGATAGCAATGCCGACAACGCAGGCAATCGCAAAATATTTATTTAGCTTTTTATTTTTTCTGTAATATATCCAATACGCAACAAACGCGGTAAAGAGTCCCGCGACACAAACATACCGCGAGAACCGCCGAGAAACAGACCCAAGAAACCAAGCACAACCGCAAGCGACCCGATAATGCGGCTCGACGTGTGCGTTTTTTCTTTTACATACAAGAGAGCGCCCATAAAAAACAAGAACATGCCAAACGCGCTGTAATAAATCGGATTGCCGAGCGTTGCCGAAACGCGGGTATTTCCTCTATTCAAAAGGGCGTCTGTATTTACAAAACGCTGCCAGACTCCAAGAAGCATGACGACGATGCCTACCGTCAAAAATACATGCAATAATTGTCTCCATTGTTTCCACTCTCTTACCGTGCTTACCACTACATAATAATAGATAATATAGTGAAAAATGGTAAATAGCCCAAGCATACGCTCGTGGCTGTCCCACATGCTTCTATACCAATCAACGCCCGCAAAGGTGGAAATGGTGAGACTCGCAAAAAATAGGCCGACCGCGATATTGAGAATAGTCGGACGCAGACCATATATTTTTTTGTGTGCGCCAAGTAGTAGAAGGTACGCGCCGAGCATGAGGGCGCTCATGATTCTAAAATACAAAATTTTCGGGACAATAAAAGGAAAGACGTAACTGGTTTCAAAAAAAACAAGAGGAGAAATGAGAGCCGCCGCCGCGAGCCAGAAAATCAGCTTTTCTATGGTTTTTGTTCGGATCATAACAAATTTTTGAATAACAAAATAACGTTGTCATTTTAGCTTATGCCGGGGTTTTTTTCAAGATAAAACAAACCCCGCCCCCTTTTGGGGGGCGGGGTTGCGAGAAATGAACCTAAGTCCATTAATCAAGTGATCCGCCGAAGAAGTCCGGGTAAGAAGTTGGTCGAGGTTCGGCCATCAATAGATCACCATGGCGTACTTCATAGGTAGAAGCAGTGCCATCGGTGTCGTAGCCCCATTTGATACCATTCGAATCAACGTCTTGTAGACTTACTTGCAAGAATTTGTCGGTTACGTTTGAAATAGTAGCCTTGATAGCAAATTCTTTGGTCTCACCATCTTCAATGCTGATTTCGTCTTGCGTGAATTGGTTACCAGCCGCGTCAGCCGCGGTTGTGGTAACAAATGACGCATCGCCGCCACCGGTCAATTGAAGGTTTGCGCTCGTGTTTCCCGCAGAGTTAAGCGCTTGAGAGGTAGTCACGTTTACGCAGCTACCGGTATCAACGCTACAAAGCTGGATACTGGAAACGTTTTCAGCGGTTGCTGATGAAACGTCTGTCGAGAGCAAGAACTTGAGTTGCTGTATCGCAGCCTCAAGCGGGTTTCCGTTGTCGTCGGTGTTGCCGTTACCATCAGCGGTTACAGAGAAGCTGAAGATAGTTTGGTTTCCACCAACTAGACTTCCACCGTCAAAGGTGCTGTGTACATCAGAGAGAACGATAGACGTAGCGACGAGGTCGTTAGTCATGCTGTTTTCTGTAGCTGTTACGCTAGATGCAGCTAAATCGTCTCCTGAATCATAACCTTCTGCGGTGGTTCCCGCGTCGTTTAGGTCAAACGAAATGGTGGTACTTGGTACCGCGGTACCGTTTGAACCTGTTCCATCCGCGCTAACCTTTACAGCTAGGTAGATGTAGGTCTTAACCGCGTCTTTTGTGACGAAGTTAATATTGTTCATGACGATATTACCACCGGTTGTGCTCGAGAATGTTGAGAATGTAAAGTCTTCGGTTCCAAGCAAACAATCGCTTGTCAAATCAGAACAGCTGTACACGCTGATGGTGTCAAAGGTGTTCTGTAGATTGTCTTGCAATTGCGCTGAAGTCAAACCATTGGTATTGATGGTTGTACTTACATCAAGACTTAGATCCTCAATCTTCACGTCTTCATTGGTTGCGAGCAATTGAATACGACCCGCAAGAACTTTGTCGGTTCCGGCAAGAACGTATTTGTCTTTTCTAAGACCGGTAAAGTCTGTATCGACTGCAAGCGTTACAGATCCGGTACCTGTAATGGTGATAACGCGAGAGCTTGTGAGAGCTTGGCTGCTGATAGCGGTACTAGTAGTGCCTTGGGCAGCTACGGTTTCGCTATCTTCGTCAGTCGCGCTTACCGCGGTCAATTTAACGTTTACATCTCCGGTGGTAGAACCATCGGTAATGTCCGCGTAAATCTCGAACATTACAGCGCCTGCTGAAGTCTTGCCCACCGTGTATTCAAATCCATTGAATACCGCGGTGTCGCTCGATACCGTGTTATCAACTTTAACCGGCGTATCGGTTTCAATGTTGATACCTTCGCCGGGGTCAGACTCGATAAAGAGTTTGAGACCGTCGATACGGTTGCTCCATGCGGTACCGTTTTCATCCTCAAAAGTCATGGATGAAATGGTAACGTCAGAAGTATCACCTGCGGTAAGAGTACCACGGAACATAAGAACATTCTTGGTACCGTTTACAACAGTGTCATCGGTCAACGCAGTAGAACGCACGGTTAGACTTGAAGCGTCTACATCCATGGTAGGACCGGTGAGAGAAGCCGATGAGAACATGTCTGCGCTAATAGCGTTGTCTGACGATGCTCCGTCACCGCTTACTTGAGCAGCTGCCCAGGTAAAGTGGTATTGGCTACCGGAGGTAGCGGTGCTCGCGATATCAGCTAGAACTTCAAATTCGTACGCAACACCCTTTTGTAGGATAAGATTCTCTACAGTGTAGGTGCTTTGTGCATTAGCCGATGCACAAGTGTCTGTATCATCTAGTGTGTATGATCCAAGACCGTTTACATCGCGAAGACGTAGATCTTCTAGACATGGGTTGCCGGCGTTTTTAATCGCTTCGAATTCCATGCTGTCTACATCTAGATCTTCCGCGAGAGATACGATGCTGAAGACACCGAATGACACGTTGTTCTGATCAACTCGAACATCCATGTTATTTCCGGTGAAATCAACATTGATGTCTCCACCGTCAAGTGTGATGGTGGTAGCGGCAGTACTTCCACCTGTTCCTGTGTTATCAAGACTGGTGTTGGTAATGCGAGTGCTGCTGTCTGGATAATCGTCAGCGTATGCTACAAGGTCAGTCAACTCATCAAGTATAAGTTGAAGAGTATCGGCATCGTCACCGATACCTAGGTCTCCGTATACTTTGAAAGTTTCGGTGTCACCTGCTTCAATCTTGAGCATTTCGTCAAGAGTAAAGGTGATGTAATCACCGCTGATTTCTCCGGTCGCAACCTCTACACCATTGTGGCGTAGGATGAGGTTTGATAGTACGGATACAGGAGCCGTACCTTTGTTCTGAAGACGAACAGAGGCAAACCATACATCATCAGATGAGCTTGCCGCTAGGTCAAACTCGCCGACTTGTACGTCGTCCTGGCCGATTTTCTCGGTAGTGTTGGTACCACCTGCGCTGATGTCTAGAGTTACAATGTCTTGCGCACCGATCTCGATTGAATTTCCCTTGATTGGGAAAGTACCCTCAACCGCAGCGGTTGTATCAACTGCGGCAGCATTCAAGATCTGGAAGAAGTTGCTATCTCCAGCTGTAGCGTTACCGGAGATAAGGTTCATGTCAGCTCGAACGGTAAATGTTTCAGTACCGTCGATGGTTAGGTTAACGTTAAAGTTAACTTCATCATCGGTATTGATAGAGTGACCGCTACCAATGCGTGTTTCTCCGTTATAGAGATACACTTTGGAGAAGTCTGTTCTGTCACCGATACCACCAAGCTTTACAACCAAAGAGTCCAATTTTTCTCCGTCACCGGTAACATTGAATTTGAAGTATTCAACATTCTGCGCACCACCGGGAATGATGGATGCTGAAGGAGTTGAACCTGCGAGACCAAAGGTAAGAGTACCGGAGGTTACTGGAGGTTCTACCGGAGGTTCTACTGGAGGTGTTGTAGTCCCACCTTTTTGGCTTGGGTCAGCGAGCAAACTTGCAGCTGTTGCAGTTTTGCTTGCGTCTGCCATTTCAACAGTGTTGAACACTGCTTCGGTGAGAACATGAACGTGAGCAACTAGAGGCTTTGGAGTAGCTCCAACAACCTTTACCCATTCACCGTCCATTACTACATACACATTGCTGTCTCCGGCTGCTTGTCCGAGTGAACCTTCTGTTGGAACAGCTGCTGTTAGAGCAGCGCCAACTTTGTAGTTTGCGTCGAACACATCAGGCAAGATGCGAACTTTTTTCGCCCAATCAGCACCATAAAGCGCTGCGGCTACTTGTTCGTTTGGAAGCTTGTGTTTTATGTTGTTTGCACCAACTACATATACGTTTGGTGAAACTTCAGTCTTCACAAGATATGTTCCAGCGTGGAAGTTCACGCCGCCACCACTTGGATAGTTGTCGATACATGCTGAAGGAATCTCTTTAACTCCGGAGAAATCTTCAAACCATGTCATATATACATCCGCATTTGGGAAGTACATGCGCTCCATGTCAGCGTTGACATAGTATACAGCGCTGTTACCGGGAACCTTGATAAGGTCTCCGGCTTCAACTTCAGGGCAGGTCGTAGCTGCGTGAACCACAGCCGGGAGGAATGCTCCAAACGACATGCTGAATGCTGTCATACCAGTTACTACGCTGGCGAAGAGCTTTTTTCCGAATTTCTTCAAATCGCTCATAAATTAATCCATCTATACTTATTTTGAGGCGCTCTATAATGTTGGAAACCAACCATAGTGTCTTCAAAATAAGCAATTTATTTAAAGCATCCTAGCGACTCTTGCGAGTCCCGACCTTTGGGCTAGAGTGCACCCGCACATGTTTATGTACGGTTCGGGTCTGTGCAAGGCACCAACCCTGTGTGTTTCCCGAATAATCGGGAACGCCACAATATACTGTATGGCAGCGGACCATCGGCCTATAGACCGGCCAAGAGCCCAAGCCGCACAGTATATTTTTACTTAATTAATGTAATGAACAAATTATTTCTAACGGGTCGTATCTGAAATCTCATCTCGCAAAGTACTCTCGCGAATGTTTGTGTTGTCTTGTATATTTGCGTCTTGCACGGTAGTGGATGCGGTGGGCTGCGGCACACTGACCTCGGTCGTATCCGGTTTTGCAATCAATATCGCTTCCGCGTCATTGGTAATTTGGTCAAGGCTTTTGATTCTATCTACCGCTTCATTCAATTTTCCTTCTTCTATGAGTCCTCGCACTTCTTGCGCGGATTTTTCGACTTCACGAGTCTTTTCGTTTACTTGATTCAATAACTCGGGGGATACCGGTACGCCCGCTCTCTTGTCTTTTGCGACGTTTTGACTATCCAATAATGACTTTATTACGCTTGAGGCCGTGTTTGTCGGAACTCCTGTCGGCGCGGTGCTTGTGGTACTTGGCGTTTTGCCAGCGGCATTTTCATCGGTCCCTTGCTGTGCTTTTTGTTTTACTTTTTCCGTGTCATCGAGCACGCCCTGAAGTTTTTCCGATACCAGATGTTTTACTTCATCTTGAATTTTTTGGTTTTCCACCACTTCCGGCTGTTTGCTTGCCTCGAGCAAAGACTGTACGGGTATATAGGCGGACTCATTTGTTTCTTTGACGGTTTGAACGACTTGCTCTACCAATTCTTTGTCTCCCGTCTTATCCGCCACTTCCTTTAATTCGTCTAGCCCGGCAGAGATGTTACCCGCTTTATTTTCTATCGACAGAGCGAGCTGTACCGCTTTGGTAGGATCGCTCTTGACCGTATCGCGTACCGCTTCATCCGCGCTCTTGACCGTATCGCGTACCGATTCTTTTACTTTTTCCAGCTCTTTCTTTGCGGCGGAACGATGTTTGTCTGTTGATTTTTCATTATTGTTTTCAAATACTATTTTTACTTCTTCCACGCGACGCTCCGCGTATTCGAGTTGTTTTTTTATTTTTTCTTCTTTTGTGGTGGAAAAAGCGATTTGTGTTTTTTCCGCGGCCACTTTTACATTCCACAATACGTCGCCGGGTAAACTGTTAAATGAAGCGCTCACGCTTGCGGCCCAACCCGCGATCGCCAAGAGCAATACCATGGAGCCGGTGAATATCGGACGCAAAATACGCAAGGCGCGCGAAGGCACAAAAATCTTTACCAATTGTCTGAATGCATATAAGAAATTTTTCTCGCGCGTATCGCCCACCATGTTGCCTATTTGCAGCATGAGACGTTTTTTGTTTTCCGCAACCCAAACATGATCGGGGTTGACCAGATCATGTGCTGATTTTAGTTGTTTGAGTTGTTTTTTAAAGGCTTGCATACCTTTTATTATATATCATTTATGTACGTCTCCCCGCTGTTCTTGAATCATGCGCTGAAGCAGCTTGAGCGCGCGGTGCAGCAGTACTCGCGTATTAATGGCGTTTTTCCCGATAACTTCGGCGATTTCTCCTATCGAGAGGTCGTCCATGTAGCGAAGCAATATCACCTCTTGATAATTTTGCTTCATGGTTTTTATGGCTGCAAAAATATCTTTCATATCATGCGAATTGGAAATCATGGCCAATGCCGCATCTTCTTTTACCATTTCAATGTCCGCTATTTGGTCTATGGAACATTCTTGTCGCTTGCTTTTTTTTCTATAAAAATCAATCAATGTCGAACGGGCAACCGTGTAGACCAGGCCGCTGAAACTTCTCACCTCCGCATGGCTCGCGTCTATCAGATAGTGCCAAGTTTTCAAAAAAACATCGCCGGTCAAATCTTCGGCCTCTTCTTTTGTGCCGACCTTAAAAAAAATGAATCGGTAAATTTTATCTATGTAATGATCATAAAGTTCCCCAAAAGCCAAGGGGTCCTTTTTTGCCTTTACCTTGTAGAGGAGCGCCTTTTCTTTGAGCTTTTGGGCTGTACCCATACATGAAGACGAATAAATGTAAAAAGTGTTACAGTTCCATGTGCCATAAACAGGCGGATTCGACCGGAGACATGGCAAAAATAGTACCATATTGGGGCGGAGAAAACAAGTACACGATGCTGAACCAGAGTGTCCGCCTGACTTATACAGCGGCCACCTTCTCACCTCTTATACCAATTATACTAACGGGTTCGGGGCAATTCATTTTATTATCCCGGACCGTGCCGGGCAGTAATAAAATGAATTGCCCCGCACCCTTGCCTACTCGTAATACCAGCCGCCTCACGCTGTGCTGATCAAGAGCGTGGTCCGCCTTTGGAGCTGGTTCAACCAGCCCCCTATATCCTCGCATTCTATTTTGTATACAATAATCTACACAAATATTAAAATTTGTATACAATATTGTACACAAATTTTGAGCCTGATATTGATAAAAAATATAAATGCCGCTCAAAACCGCTTTTGTCCCCCAATATTGACAAAAAAGAAAAATTTGTTAATATAAGTGTATACAAATATGGTGGAAACCAAAGCCGGACAAGAATCAAAACAAGGAATTCGGGTATCTATTTCAGAGGCGGCTCGATTGTTTGGCGTAAATCCACAGACCATTCGGCGAGCAATCAAGGATCAAGAATTGAATTATGTCGTGGTCTCCGGCAGGTATAAATTGGATTTTGAAAGCCTGGTGAAGTGGTCGCAGCGCTCCACTTCCGTCCGCAACAAATCAAACAAACAAGGCATAGGACAATTCGTTGATAAATGGGTTATAAATAATACGCTGTATTCTCCAAGTTCAAAACGCATTAAATCAAAAGACGAAACGTCGGAAGAAAAGTAGAAGAGTGGCGGCTGTTCCGGCTATATGGATTTTAGTTGCATTGACTACTGTCACGCAACTAAAATCCATATAGCCGGGACATGCAAACCATTCGAATAATTTTACAGCCGAATCGGCTGTTTTTTATTATACAAAAGTTATATAATAGAGCGAGGATTATTTTGTTGGTATGCAATTTTTCGAAGATCACTGCAACATAGAAACCTTTCGACATGCGCCGCATAAATGGTTTGGCGCATGTTTGGTTTCCCCTATTCACGCGGCCGAGCTGCATTACAAAAAAAAATACCACTTGCAATATGGTCATGCAAAAAAGTTATTCGTATTTGATATGCTCTTGGTCTTCACAACCTTTGCAATCTTGGGCTTTACGCTTTTCTGGTACATGTACGACCCCAGTCTGACTTCGGAGGTATACCTAGATATCGAAACCTCGCCGGCGCGCGTAAAGAGCGGTGAAGTCGTACAAGTAACCACCTCATACAAAAACAATAGCAGTGTCCGTCTTATAAATCCAAAACTAAAAATGAAGTTGCCCAATGGTTTTATCTTGAGGGATACCACTTCGACAAACGCGCACTACGATGAAACCGCCAGAGTGTACACGCTCCCGAATCTCGCGCCCGGAGATGAGGGAAATATTCTAATATGGACGCAGATTATCGCTCTCCCTGAAAAAGAAGAAAACCTTGTTGCCGAGCTTTCTTATACTCCGGAAAAAACGGGAAAAATGGAGGTAAAGGTCACCCACTACGCACTGACTGCGAGGGGCTCTGTGCTCGAGGGAAGCATTGAGGCGCCGGATCGAGTGGCCGATACCGCGACTTTCCCCATAACCATTTCACTCTACAATAGCGGCTCGGAATCGCTTGAAAATGTGGTAATCCCCATGGTTCCCGGCGAAGGAATGGTAATGCGACCGGTTAGTTCCACGGTCGGAATTCTGAAAGAATCAGGGTGGGTGTTCGAAAAAATTGCGCCTCAACAAAAAGTGGAACTCCAAGGTACGATCGATTTGTCTATTGGTAAGGACAAAAAAGAAATCAATCTTCAGTTCACTCCATCTATACTGATAAACGACAAACCTGTCGCGCAAAATTCTTTTGAGCGCAAGGTACACATAATTCATCCTTCCTTTACCGTGACAAGTAATTGGAACAAAGATGGCGCGCGACCGGGTGACACCACAGAATTACATATCCGGATTGTCAACAACGGAGACACGAATTTGGTAAATCTTTCCGTTTCCGTAACCGCGGTAAAAGGAATTATCGACGCGAGTAAATTGGTGTCGTTGAATGGCGGCGTTATAAAAAATGGGGTACTTACACTGGATCAAAGACATGACCCGCAGCTTACGGCAATTCCGCTCGGTCAATCACGAGATATTTCGCTCAAAATTCCGATTACGGCAAACCCAAGCGGCGGCACGGATGTGCAAGCTTCTCTACCTATAAGCGGACAGGCTTTCTCTGAATTTGAAACTCAAAAAAATTTGAGAAAAGAAACGGTAACTCCGAAGCTTAAAATCGGAACGCAGTTATTCATGTCCGGCGAGACTCGTTACTATACAAATGAAGGAGATCAATTGGGGCGAGGACCACTGCCGCCGCAGATCGGAAAAGAAACCAAATTTTGGATTTTTGTGACCATAGAAAATACGACGAGCAAAGTTGACGCGCTGGCCTTTTCCGCCCGCATTCCGGCACATATCAGTTGGACCGGAAAATCGAGCGTGAGCCGGGGCCAAGATGTGTCTTTTAATGCGGGATCTCGCACCGTATCGTGGAAAACGCAAAGTCTGGAGGCGCACTCGAGCGCGGGTGTCTACATGGAAGTCGCGTATACGCCCGCGGCCGCAGATATTGGGCGGGTGCCAATCGTCCTCGAAAATATACAAATTTCAGGTCTGGACAGCTTTGTCGGGGAATCCATAGAACGAGGTTTTGGGGTTCTGAAAGCCGACTTTAGAAATGACAAAAAAGCCCTGGAACAAGGCATTTTGACCGAATAGCCGGCATTGGGGTGGTTTTGCACAGTTTATTTGGTAAAAATTGGCTAAAGTTAGCCATTTTTTTTGCGTTATTTTGTTGACAAAAGGGGTATTTTGTGGTATAATTGCTCGTTCTATACCAATAGCGGTATAGTAACAATAGTTCTTTACAATGAGTGAAAACTAGGAAATATACCCTCCTTTTTGTGTTTGTATTGTCTTCAGTATTCCGGTCCCGCCCCGAGTACAGGGCGGGACACCATGCCCGGACACTTCGCCGACTCGCGCTAAGACTTATTACCGGAATCCAAACAATCACAATATCAATATACAAAGGAGGGTATGGTATGAAAGCCAAACCCCTTGCTTCGGTAAGGGGGTCTAAGACCCTCCGTCAAGTTGTATGCCCCGCCCTTGGTGAGGGCTAGGCAAGAGTCGAGATTCAGGTTCGAGGATTCAAAAACCGGTCGAGCGCTGCTTGGCCACAGAGATCGAGGAGATTGAAAATGAAGACGGAAAACATGGTCAAGGCGCTGGCGTTCGTCGGTTTCGTCGGTTTCGTGTTCGTGCTCGTCGCCCCGTCCCTCGCGGGATGTGGCGGTGACACGGAGGCTCCCGCGATCACCATCGGCGTGCTGC
>CAZKQL010000023.1:0-2674 GCA_964554925.1 uncultured Gammaproteobacteria bacterium
TGACAGACATGTCCGCATTTGTACTCTCAAATTTCGCATTATTTGAACGATCAAAAATAAAAAAAATACTCCCACAAGCGGCGGAAGAAATTTTAAAAAAAATATAATCATTCTATGAAAAATTACGCCGGACAAGAACCAAAAACATCGCTCGGGCGCACACAAATAATTCTCGCCGTAGTCGGTTTTCTCGCGCTTGTTGGATACTTCATGTACAACAAATTCGGATACTTCGGTATTCCGGGAATATTTTTTGCTGAAAAAACATATGACGAATCTCAAAGGATTAACCAAAACCATTCGATTGATCGTTTTTTGCAGCCATACATAGAAAAATTGGACTACACTATTTTAACGCCGCTTGTGGAACCCCAAATGTCTCCGTTCAGAGATGATTTTTGCACGATAATCAATGATAGAGAAACGTATGCGAGATACGTCACCGCGTACGGCGGAGAATTATGTAATGATTGCGGCGATATAAATTTTGATGAATTTTCAATTCTCGGTCAAGTGGTGGAGGATGTACAGTACGATACTCCGGGCATTCCCGGATTTAACAAATACGTTTTCAAAGATACCTACAACAGCATACTTACCTATATAGTAGCGTCAAAAGATGTCGAACAACCTTCTTTCATCGAAAAAGTCGATGCGGCGTATCTCGAACCGGATACAAACTGGCTTATCAAAATTCCGCGCATTCCTGATTGGTATGACGTGGAGTGTCTAGCCTGGACAAATCAATAACAAAATTATATGGAAAAGGAGGGACTTCTTTCGTATTGGCCGCGCATTTCGTGGAAGCGATACCAACATTTGCTTCATGTATTCGGGTCGCTCGAAACGGTATGGCGCGCAAGCACTAAAGATTTACAAAAATTAGCATGGAAACCGGAAAGTATACAGGATTTCGTTAAGTGGCGTTCGTCCATTAACGAATCTGTTTTGGAAAAAGATTTGGAAAAGCAAAACATTCGCTGCATTGGCTCAAAAAATTCCGAGTACCCCGAAGCGCTCGCGCATATCGCAGATCCCCCGCTTGCCCTTTTTGTACGCGGCGTGCTTCCACAACTCCCCTATGTGGCAGTGGTAGGCACAAGACGGTGCACCAATTACGGGACACGCGTAACCGAGACATTGGTTAAAGGATTGGTACCATATAATGCGTGTATTGTAAGCGGACTCGCGTTTGGCATAGATGCCGTGGCGCACCGAGCGTGTCTTCACGCAGGCGGAAAGACTATAGCGGTATTGGGAGGAACGGTGGAAAAAAATGCGATCCATCCGCAAAGTCACACACGGCTCGCACAACACATCATAGAGCAGGGTGGCGCGTTGATAAGTGAATTTCCACCCGGCTATGCCGTGCAAAAACAAAGTTTTGTCATACGAAATAGAATTATCGCGGGGTTGTCGTGCGCGACCATAGTTACCGAAGCGCCCAAAAAATCAGGAGCACTGATAACAGCGGAATGCGCTCTTGAAGCCGGACGCGATGTGTTCGCCGTGCCCCACACTCTTTACAATGACATGGGTGCAGGCTGCAATGAACTTTTAAGACAAGGCGCATACATTGCCTTGGGAGCCGATCACATTGCCGATCAGCTGGGCTTGCAGATTTCCAAAGATCATGATAGTACTATCGCGGCATATCATTTTTCCGAAGAAGAAAAACAAATTATAAAAACACTTTCAAAAGAACCAACCCCTATAGATACGCTCTCGCAATTGCTGGTCAGTTCACCTGCAGAACTTGCAAGCACGCTTATGCAGCTCGAGATGAAAAAAGTCGTTAAAAATACGGGAAGCATGGAATATATACTCATATGAACTACTTACAGGCCGAACAATTTCTTCTGTCACTTTCAAACCTTCCACGGCAGCAATACATGGTTGATCCAAAAAAATGCGATCTATACCTGAAGCGCACGCAACTTTTTTTGGATATTCTCGGCAATCCGGAAAAAAAAATACCTCACTATATCCACGTCGCGGGTACAAGCGGCAAAGGATCGGTTTCTTCTTATATTTATTCAATACTTTTTGCTGACAAAAAAAACGTCGGGCTGTATACTTCCCCGCATCCGAGTTCCATACTCGAACGCTGGGTATACAACGGCAAACAAATTTCCGAAGATGAATTCGCGGGCATTGTCGCTATCATGAAAGAGGCCCTCGATGTATACGTGCAAAAAAGTGATTTTGAACCTCCATCTTTTTTTGAAATTACCACCGCGATGACTCTGTACTGGTTTGCGTTAAAAAAAGCTGAATGGGCGGTGATAGAAACCGGTTGCGGCGGCATGTATGATTCAACGAATTGCATACCATATAAGGATATCGCCGTAATCACCAATATCGGACTCGACCATACGGAAATTTTGGGAGATACCAAAGAAAAAATCGCCTACGAAAAAGCCGGCATAATTCGAAATTGCCCTATGGCGATTACTCAAGAAAAAAATGCTCGCGTACGTGCTGTTTTAGAAAAAGCCGCGCGCAAAAATCATATTCCCTTGCACGTCTCATATCCAATCTACACCGTGGTGTACAGCGGTCTTGAGGGAAGCGACTTTCTGTATTATGACAGTTATTTCCATACCGGCATTATTGGCGAGCATCAAATTAAAAATGTAATCCTCGCGGCGGATTGCGCCCGGCTCCTCAAAAT
>CAZKQL010000023.1:2778-5066 GCA_964554925.1 uncultured Gammaproteobacteria bacterium
AAATCCAAACCGGTATAAAAGAAGCACAACAGCCGCTGCGCATGGAGCTGCATGGAACAGCCCCGTACCTCATACTCGACGGAGCGCATAATCCGGACAAAATCAAAACAACCGTGGCCGCGATAGAAACACTCACGCGGAACAAGGAAGCGAATGTGGCATCACTGCATTTGGTTCTCGCTTTTTCTGAAAATAAAAATATACCCGCCATGATACGCCTGCTAACAAAACTCAACCCAAAAACAATACGATGCACCAGAAATACGGTGAATTATTTTAGAAAAGTGGCGCTTCCAAAAGATATTGCCGCCATCTGCCGACGATACATGAAAGAGTCAAAAATAGAGATATATATGGATCCGAAAGACGCGCTCGACGCGGCACAAAAACAGGCAAAAAAGAACGACATAATACTCGCGACCGGTTCGCTGTTTATGTCCGGCGAGTTGCGCGCGTATTTGACAGGGTAAATAATCTGCTTTATGCTGTTTCTATTATGAAAAAGAAACTCGTCATTGTAGAGTCTCCGACAAAAGCAAAAACCATTTCAAAATTTTTGGGTTCGGATTATGTGGTCGAATCTTCTCTTGGCCATATTCGCGATCTTCCAAAAAGCAAAATGGGTGTTGATATTGAAGGCGGCACCTTTGAACCGCAATATATAATCCCAAAGGAAAAATCAAAGCATGTTACCAAATTAAAAGCTCTGGCAAAAAAAGCCGACGGCATCATATTCGCGACTGATGAGGACCGCGAAGGAGAAGCCATCAGCTGGCATCTTTCAAATGTGCTCGATATCGATCCGGCAAAGGCGGAACGAATTGTATTTCATGAAATTACCAAATACGCCATCGACGAAGCGCTGAAAAATTCTCGTCCGATTGATCAGAAACTCGTAGACGCGCAGCAAGCACGGCGCGTGCTCGACCGATTGGTGGGCTACGAGCTTTCTCCCCTTTTGTGGAAAAAAGTCGCGCGAGGACTTTCTGCCGGACGCGTGCAATCCGTGGCAGTGCGTCTTATTGTAGAGCGCGAACGAGAAATCCAAGCATTTGTACCGCAAGAATATTGGACGCTGGCCGCGTTGTTCGACAAAACCGGCCATCAATTTTCCGCGCTGCTGCATGCGATTGGCGACAAAAAATTGGACAAACTTGAACTCGATACCAAAGAAAAAATTGACGCGATTTTGACGGACTTAACGGACGCGACATATACCGTATCTGAAATAATAAAAAAACAAACCAAGCGCACTCCCCCGCCGCCGTTTAGAACTTCCACGCTGCAGCAACAAGCAAACCAAAAATTCGGTTTCTCTTCCAAACAAACCATGCGGGTTGCCCAGCAGCTCTACGAAGGAATTCCGCTTGGCAGCGCGGGGCAAGTCGGTCTTATCACCTACATGCGTACCGACTCTACCAATTTGTCTCAAAAATTCATGGCAGAAGCCAAAGAATTTATTGATAAAATGTACGGAGCAAAATATTCACTCGACAAAGCTCGTGTGTTCGCGCACAAAGCAAAGGGCGCGCAAGAAGCCCACGAAGCGATCCGCCCCGCAGACCCGACACTTACCCCCGAATCAATAAAAGAATATCTGGACTCCACGCAGTACAGACTATACTCTCTCATATGGAAGCGAGCGGTCGCGACGCAGATGGCGGTGGCGCTGCTTGATAAAATCAGTGTAGACATACAAGCAAAAACATATACCTTCAGATCTACCGGCCAGACCTGTGTATTTGATGGATGGCTCGCTTTGTATCCGGATTCGACGAGAGACGAAATGCTTCCGGAGCTTGCCGAAGGAGAAGCATTGCCTTGTCTGGGTCTTACTCCCGAACAGCACAGCACAAAACCTCCTGCTCGCTATTCGGACGCGACGCTTGTAAAAATTCTCGAAGAACATGGCATCGGGCGCCCGTCTACCTACGCGCCTACGATCGCGACTATCGAAGCGAGATCGTATGTGGAGAGGGACGAAGAAAAAAGATTAAAACCGCTCGATATCGCGTTTGTGGTAACCGATCTTTTGGTAGAGCATTTTCCGGAAATCGCGAGTTATGAATTTACCGCAAAAATGGAAGATAACTTGGATGAAATTGCGAACGGTACAAAAGATTGGCAGCCGATCATTTCAACTTTTTATCATCCTTTCCACGATGTGGTGGCCGCGAAAACCGAACAGCTCACTAAACAAGATGTTACCCAAGCCCGCGAAATCGGCAGAGATCCGAAAACAGATAAACCCATAATCGCAAAAATAGGCCGCTTTGGGCCATATGTCC
>CAZKQL010000023.1:5080-7124 GCA_964554925.1 uncultured Gammaproteobacteria bacterium
GACGAAGAAAAACCCGCCTTCGCGTCACTGCCAAAAGGCGTACGCATCGATGAGGTAACACTCGAACAAGCACTCAAACTTTTAAGTTTACCACGCACCGTTGGCGTGGACGAAGAAGGCAACGATATGGTGGTAAACATCGGACGTTTCGGACCGTATGTAAAAGTACAATCAAAATATTATTCAATTAAGGAAAAAGATCCGTACAGTATAACGCATGAAGAAGCATTGGAAATCATGAAGGCGAAAAAAGAAGAGGAAGCGCATAAAATTATTCAAACATTCAAAGACAGCGATATACAGGTTCTAAACGGTCGCTATGGACCTTACATAACCGATGGAAAGAAAAACGCAAAAATACCAAAAGACAAAACACCCGAAAGTCTGACTTTCGAAGAATGCAGCGAATTGATTGCCGCGGCGCCGGAGAGAAAAAAACGGACGTTTTTTAAGAAAAAGAAAGCGGAATAAATACAGAGAAACGTACCAAACAAAATAATAAAAAACCCCCTTCGCGAAGGGGGTTTTTTATGTGACGGACGAGTTTGACCTCAATGCCTGTGGTGATGTTAAGGTACTCATACCGTCACGAAGAGGACTATACTACAAAAAGCCAATAAAATCAAGGGATGCTGTGCAAAATCGGTTCTAAATCTAGCTAAAAAATAAGAAAACCCCGACTCTTACGAGATGGGGTTTTCTTTAGGCGTTCAAGGTTTTATCCTTAACATCACAAACATACTATACCATATTTTGGCTTCGTTGTCAAGTGTATTGAATCATGGTATCTTAAAATGTAGATTTGGTATTTTATATGGCAAAAACAAAAAAACTCACTATCGAAGGACTGATTGAAAAAATAGAGTCGTACAACCCCAGTGCTGACTTTGATTTGGTGCGCCTTGCCTATGACTTTGCATTTGAGGCTCACAAAGGACAAATGCGAAAATCAGGCGAACCCTATATCATCCACCCCCTTTCCGCGGCGCATTATTTGGCAGATCTCAAAATCGACCCTATCATTATCTGCGCGACGCTGCTCCACGATGTGCCGGAAGACACGCCCGTCACACTCGAAGAAATCGAGAAGAATTTCGGTTCTGAAATAGCTTCGATGGTGCGCGGGATTACCAAACTGGGAAAGCTCAAATATCGCGGTGTTGAGCGTTACATAGAAAATCTGCGAAAAATGTTCGTGGCCATGGCCGAAGATGTTCGTGTCATGATTATCAAATTCGCGGATCGCATACACAATCTGCGCACACTTGGCGCGCTGCCGCCTCAAAAGCGCTATCGCATCGCGCTCGAGAGTTTGGAAATTTATGCTCCCATAGCAAACCGTCTTGGCATGGACGAAGTAAAAGGAGAACTCGAGGATTTGTCATTCCAGTATGTATACCCCAAAGAATTTCAGCGCGTAAAAACCATGCGTGATGAAAAACTCAAAGGCAAAGAATTATACTTCAAACAAATCACAGAAAAAGCAAAGAATGAATTTATCAAAACAGGATTGAAGCCGGTTGCCATTTATGGTCGAAATAAAAGACTCTATAGTCTGTATCAAAAATTGTTGCGTAAAGAAAATCAAATTGCAAAAATTTACGACCTTGTAGCCATACGTATCATCGTCGAATCTGTTGCCGACTGTTACGCGGCTCTTGGAATTCTGCACAATATTTGGAAACCGGTAAAAGGTCGCATCAAGGACTATATTTCGCAACCAAAACCAAACGGATACCAATCGTTGCACACCACGGTATTCAGTGAAGGCGGGGAAGTTATAGAATTTCAAATCAGAACCCGCCAGATACACGAGGAGGCGGAATATGGTGTGGCGGCGCATTGGCACTACGACGAACGCGGTATACGCCTGCCAAAACGAGAAATAAAATGGGTGCAAGAGCTCGCGGAAATTCAAAAAGATATTTTGAATCGGTTGTCGGATCTCGAAGAAATGAAAGTGGATTTTCTAAAAACCCGTATTTTTGTATTTACTCCGCGCGGTGATGTGATTGATTTGCCCGAAGGCGCGAGTCCGGTGGAT
>CAZKQL010000023.1:7134-7379 GCA_964554925.1 uncultured Gammaproteobacteria bacterium
TATTCACACAGAGGTCGGCAACAAATGCACAGGCGCGATAGTAAACGACAAATTGGTGTCATTGGATACTGAATTAAAAAATGGCGACGTGGTCGACATTCAGACCGATAAAAACCGGAAAGGTCCCAGCAGCGATTGGATAAACTCCGTAAAAACGCATACCGCGCGCTATCATATAAAAAGCGAACTGAAACTTCAAGAAAAAGCGACACTCACCAGATGGTTGAAGTCGGTTTTGCCGAGGA
>CAZKQL010000023.1:7389-7703 GCA_964554925.1 uncultured Gammaproteobacteria bacterium
GTTTGTATTTTGTCGGCCGTTCGCTCGCCCAGCGAGCTCGCTCACTGAAGCGGCTCGTGCCCTCGTCCCGATGAGTACATCGGGACACCGTGCCCGGGCACTTCGCCGATTCGCCGCCAAAATACAAACTGCTTTTTTAGTTAAGTTCCTGCAAAATCCTTTTCAATTCTTCTTTTGAATGAAAGCTGATTTCTATACTTCCTCGCTCGCCTCGTATTGAGATGCGTACTTTCGCGCCGAGACGTTCTTCGAGAATTTGTTCTTGAGCTAAAATATTCGGGTCCCTCCTTACCGATCCCTTACGAGAAACAGAC
>CAZKQL010000023.1:7803-8451 GCA_964554925.1 uncultured Gammaproteobacteria bacterium
TAGACTCAAGATCGCGCGCGCTTTTGCCATGCCTATGTTGCCTTCCATCAAGGCTTTTTTTATTTCTTCAGGCAGCTCGAGCAAGCGAATCGTATTTGTAATTACCGGACGACTCTTACCCACACGTTCCGCAACATCATGCTGCGTCAATCCGAATTCATCAATCAACCGTTTGTACGCGAACGCTTCTTCTATTGGGTTAAGATCCTGCCTTTGAATATTTTCGATAAGCGCGAGTTCTAATTTTTCTTGCCTGTCCGCACTGCGAACAAGCGCGGGAATGGTTACAAGTCCGGCAATATTTGCCGCGCGCAGACGCCGCTCTCCCGCAATCAATTCATAGCCACCGTCTTCTTTTTCCGTAACGGTAACCGGCTGCAAAATGCCGTGGCGTTTGATGGATGAAACCAAATCCTCTAGTTCGCTGTGAGAAAAAACTCGACGAGGCTGTTCGCTGTTTGGAACAATTTCTGAAATGGGAATATGCCAAAGTCTGTCCGCGCTTTTTACCGCGGAGCCGGTTTCTTTGTGAGAAATAATTCTGCCGAATTTATTTCCTTTGCTCGAGATAAGTGAGTTAAGTCCTTTGCCTAATGCCATAAAATATAATTAAATAAATTCGTGCTGATGCTTACCCCATGAACAGAA
>CAZKQL010000023.1:8461-9443 GCA_964554925.1 uncultured Gammaproteobacteria bacterium
TCCCATACGCGTGCGCACCCTTGCCGCTCGGTTCATAATGAAAAATCGATTTGCCAAAACTGGGTGCTTCGGCAAGACGAACCGTGCGCGGAATGACGGTTCTAAAAATCGTATCCGGAAAATATTGATACAATTGGTGCATAACTTCTTCGGACAACCGCGTGCGCTTGTCAAACATGGTGATTACGGCGCCGAGTATACTCAAATCCGGTTTAAGATGAGTCTTTACAAGGCCAATCGTCTCGAGCAGCTGGCTCAATCCCTCGAGCGCGTAATATTCGGCCTGCACCGGTATCAATAATTCGTCGGCCGCGACAAGACCATTGATGGTAAGCAGCCCAAGCGATGGCGGACAGTCAATAACTATATAATGGTAGGCATGCCGCGCTTCTTCCAACAAATCCGACAATTTATGTTCTCGACGCTCTTCGTTAACAAGTTCAACATTCGCACCCGCCAAGTCAGCCGTTGCCGGCGCGATACGCAATCCCTCGTGCGATGTATTAAAAATAATATCGTGAAGACGAATATTTCCGGAAAGCGCGTCGTAGAGACCCTTTGTGTATTGCTTTTTGTCATGACCAATACCGCTCGTGGCATTGCCCTGCGGGTCTGTGTCAACCAACAACACAAACTTACCCTCTTCCGAGAGAGCTGCCGCCAAATTGACCGCTGAAGTGGTCTTTCCTACGCCTCCTTTTTGATTGACTACGGAAATAATACGAGCCATATAGGCACAGTATACACAAGATTGACAAATACGACAAGACAAATTATACTAATTTTCACGCTAATTTTAGAGAAAAAAAGGCAACATTAATTTTTTCTAAAACCGGCAAAGCTTACAGCAAAAAAAGCCCGAGTGGCGGAACTGGTATACGCGCACGACTCAAAATCGTGTGGAGCAATCCTTGTGGGTTCAAGTCCCACCTCGGGCACCAGAATGGAACTTAGCGGTTGAGAACCAACCAAGGAGTGGGCG
>CAZKQL010000023.1:9453-13122 GCA_964554925.1 uncultured Gammaproteobacteria bacterium
CGCCAGTGCGTGGGGCTTTCTTGGAGCGTACGCTTCAGTTTCGCTTCACCACGCACGCGGAGCGTGCGAAGTCATTACTTCACTTTGTTTTGGAAATAGGTGCGAGTTTGGTACAATAGAGACACCAGTAGTAACACTCATCTAATCTTTGATCTTTATGAACAAAAAAAGCATAATTGGCTTTGTACTCGTCTTGTTGATTGCCGTATTGGCGGTTCTTGGCATATATTTGATTTCAAAAAGCAAATCATCTTTTTCAAATCAAACTCCTCCCCCGCCGCCCAAGACAACTGATGTTCGTCCCGGAACCTCCACAACCACAACGACAAAACATGAATTTACCAATCCAACAGGTAAATACGGTTTTGAATACCCGGAGGAATGGAAAGCAGTCGTACACGGGGCAGATCAAAAAAATACTCTCTTTGGGCCGGATGCAGATGGATCTTCCGGACTTGGTGGAGTTGAAATATTTGAGAAAGATTCATTTCAGGATATTGATGGCGAGTGGACGAACAAAGGGCCGATTACCATTGATGGCGTTAACGGTTCACGAATGCAATACAAAGGCATAGTCAACGGCGAAGCGGTAGTGCTGATGGATGGAAACCTAATTTACAATATCTACATTAACAGTGAAAAGGCGGAGGACATACAATTATTCGATGAACTTGTTGCGTCTTTCAAATTTATAAAATCAGGTTTAAAGACAAATGGCTATACACATGAGTTCCTCTACAAAAATGACGAAACCGGATTGGTGGTAGGACAACAATTGATATTTGTTTCACCGGAAGGAACGACGAGTACTATACCTTTGCCAATTGCAACAAAAATTTCTATCGGAGCTCGGATATACGCGACCGGTACATACGCGGCAAACATGGGCGAAGATATTACGAGTTTTGACATGCCTCTATCGCCCGACGAAAAAAATGTCATATATTTTTCCACGTTTGAACCTTTGCAGCCATACACCGCGACCGGAGAAATAAACAATGATATTATCGTAAATAGAATTTACGTATACAATGTAGTGGCCAATACATTAAAAGAAATATACAAAGAGCAAAATACAAGCTCAGCTCCTGAAGGCGCGAAGATGTGGCGCACGGTCGGGATCGATGGCACAAAAATCATTATCTTGTACGATCACATGGGTAATTCGCCGGGTCCATGCTGGCGCGTATTTTACAATGATGTTGGAAATCTGGCGTATATAGACATAGAAAATCTGTCCGCGGGATTGCAGTCATACACCGTCGGCCAAGATAGAATAGACGCGGACAAAGCAGAATCAGAGGATTGCGAAACAGAATTAAAATAACTATACTAATAAAGAAGCCGACGAGCTTCTTTATTATTTGCCTTACTATTTCTATGCCAAAAATCCATCTTATTTTTGATTTCATTATTTACTTTGGTCTTACCGCCAGCCTATTGATTTCTCTTTATATAGTTCGCGGTTTCAGAAAAAAAATAATCACATACAAAAAAATATCCGCGTTTATTTTGTCGCTGTCGTTATTGTCTTTTTTTGTTTTAATCTATGGCAGTTTTATAGAGCCGAATATAATCGTGGAAAAACACGAAGTATTGGATTTGCCAAATATAACCGAACCTATTACCGTCGCGCTGATTGCGGATTATCAAGTGGGACCCTATCGGCGCGCTGATTTTGTAAAACGAAGCGTTGAAAAAATGTTACGCACAAAACCGGATATGGTACTTATCGCCGGAGATTTGATTGATAACAATGGCAGCAGGCATGATGAGCTTTCGTATCTTGCGCCGCTCGGGGAATTGGCAGACCAAATCCCCACCTACGCGGTGAATGGAAATCACGAGCATGGCGCCATGTCCATAAATCCCGCGGCTCCCCGTTTTGAAAATAAAATTGATGAAACAAAAAAAGTCGCCGAGGACTTGGGAATTACCTACTTGGTAAATCAATTGGCGATCACGGAAATTCGCGGGCAAAAAATATATATTTACGGATCAGATGACTGGTGGGGCGGGAACACAAATTTTGAAGCGCTAAAAATGAGAGAACTCGGAATTCCCACCATAGTTATGAATCACAACCCCGCGGCCATACAAGAAGCGCAAAAATTCGGTATAGATTTTTTTGTGGCCGGCCACACGCATGGCGGGCAGGTTCGACTTCCGTTTATTGGCGCTTTGTACCGAGTCGACACCAGCTTTCCGCGATCATGGGACAAAGGATTTTATGAATACAATGGATTGAAAGCATACACCACAAGCGGACTCGGTGAAAGTATCACGCGGGCTCGATTGTTCAATCTGCCGGAGATTGTGTATTTTGATATTGAATAACTTATTTTTTGGGAACGGTGATTATCTTTTCTTCCCATTTAAAATTTTCAAATACCCACTCGGCAATATCACGCGCTTCTTCAAAACGCGCTTCGTGGCTTGCGGCACCGAGCACCACAATATCAATCGCGTGTTTGCCTTCGTCTTCTATTCTGGTCGTAAAATTATATCCGGACTCCGGAATATAACCGGTTTTGCCCGGATACAATTTGTGAAATGTGTTTGGTATCCAGCCGAGCAGCAGCCAATTGGTATTGTAAATATCTCTCTTGTGCTGTCCGATTACTGTCGCAAATGAATACTGCGTACGCGACAACGCGTCGGTCAATTTTTTTTTGGTGAGCGCGACTTTTAATAGGAGGAGCACATCCGAAGCGCTCGCGATATCTCTTTCATCAAGTCCGGTAGGGTCAAAAAAAACCGCGTCACTCATCCCGAGCTCTCGCGCTTTATCATTCATTTTTTTGACAAATTCTTCTCTCGTCACGCCGCTCTCATCGACAAGCGAAAGTATCGCGCGATTTGATGATCCCACAAACGCGACGTTCCATACATCCTTTGTTTTATACACCAAGTGGCTCTGCAAAAATGTATCAAACACTTCTCCGTTTGCCGCGGTGGTTGTTCCGTGCTCCGGATCAAGTCCAATATCAAGAAGCACAAGAGCGCTCATGAGTTTGGTAATGCTGGCTATCGGGCGCGCCGCGTACTCGTTTTTTGCAATCAGTATTTCTCCTGTCTCATTATCTTTTACCAAAAAACTTTTCGCGCTTACGGACGCGTTATCAAACGTATTCGTGGTTGATCGCGCGGGAATAATCACCGTTGTTGTCGTGTATTCGATTGCCACATCTCCGCCTATCTGTGTGCGTGGCGCTTCATTTTTCAGAATCTGAAACACTCGATCAGAATGGCCGGTAAATTCGAGTCCATACCAACCGATAACCGCAAAACACAAAACGGCAAATAAGATATTGCGGGGTCTGTTGTATGATCGAGTATGTTGTTCAATTAAGTTCGGCGCAAGATGCATAGTGATTATTCGACAGGTTCTGTGGCTTCTTTCAAATTCTCATGACTGTGAAATTCATCATAATTCGGAAGTTCTTCTACTTTGCCCACACCCAAATGCCGGAGCGCGTGTATCGTCATGCGATATACGGGAACCACGCTGTCTTTGCTGTCTTCTTCTTCCACCAATCCTCGCTGCATCAAATTTCGCAATATCACCGCGCAATTGACCCCGCGGATTTGTTCCAGCTCCGGCCGTGTAACCGGCTGTTGATACGCGACGACCGTAAGCGTTTCCAGTTGCGCCGGAGTCAGCTCTCC
>CAZKQL010000023.1:13166-13234 GCA_964554925.1 uncultured Gammaproteobacteria bacterium
ATTTCGCTCTTGGTAAATTGATCGACCAAATCTGAAAAATTGGAATTCGTTACCATTTGTACGTCTCC
>CAZKQL010000024.1:0-12936 GCA_964554925.1 uncultured Gammaproteobacteria bacterium
GTAGAGTCCAAAAATAATTACCATTACCCCTCCAATACGAGACAAAATCGCTTTATACTTTGTAAGTCCCAATCCTGCCGCGCCGAGCACCGTGCCCATGAGAATAAACACCGTGCTGAACCCGATTACATACAGAAGCGCGTTTTTGAAAACACGCCTGCGAACCATGCCTGATTTTGTTTCATCTTTCAGATCATCTGCCGAGGCGCCGCTAATAAATCCCAAAAAACCCGGCACGAGTGGAAGTGTGCAGGGGGCAAAAAAGGTTAGAACTCCGGCGATAAACGCGGGGATAATGAGAGAGACATCCATAGTGCACTCCAGTATATAAAAACCTGCTTTGTTTGACCAGTGTGTTTTCTGCTATACTTGGGTTTATAAAATTTCTCTACACATTCCTATGAATTCGCCGGCTTTGACCACTCAAACATACAAAAAATGGTGGCTTATCCCCTCGGTACGATCTCTCATACTCACAAATGTCGTGGTGATAGCCTTTGCGATTGTAGAAAAATGGTCTGTTCCCACACTCCTCATGACGTATTGGTTTCAAAGCATAATTATCGGCCTTTTCCAGGCAAAAAAAATGGCTGATCTCAAAACATTTTCCACAAAAGATTTGCACATAAACGGCCGGCCGTCGAAACCGACTCCGAGAACCAAACGCTTTGTTATTGGATTTTTTATTTTTCATTACGGACTTTTTCGCTTTGTTTACCTTATATTTTTGATCGGATTAATCGCGAGAAACCCCGACCGAATGGCTGTTCTCCTGGGCAGCGCGATTTTTTTTGTAAACCATTGGCTATCGTATCGCAACAATCGCGAACAAGACGCAGCGAAAACACAAAATATCGGCGCCATGATGTTTTATCCATACGCGCGCATTATTCCCATGCATTTGTTTATCTTGTTCGGAGGATTTTTGATAGGCGGGACATTTTCTTTAATATTTTTTCTATTGCTAAAAACGGCGGCAGACGTGTGCATGCATTTGTACGAGCATAAATTTGTTTCGTTTGTGAAAATTTCGATTAGCACTGAATCCAACTAGGATTTACTCTGTTTCCACAACGCATGAAACATGGCGCGAAACATCGCGACAATATATTCGTCTTCAATTAATAGCGCCAGTGTTGCTTGCGGCTGCCAGATGATAACTTTATTCGCGAAAACGTGAAAGGACGTTGGAAAATGCTCCATGTTTTTTATAAGTTTTGTCTCACGTAATTGTTTCGGATCGTCAGCCTCTAGCTTGGCAGCATCTGTTCCTCCAAAAATTAGCACTTTGATGAACAAATTATTTTGTAGACGTTTGGCAATCCATTTTGCTTCTTCTGCCCAACCAATAAAACCGCTAATCAAATCCTGCGCTGATCCGAAATATAAAATTTCATCCTTTGCTTCGTCGAGAACATTAAAAAATATTTTTAGAAATTGATCTTTGCCCTCGATGATCTTGATTGAAGTGGGCAGCTCTCCTTGGCGATACAGCGCCAACAAATCGGGCATCGCGTTAAATAGGCGTATTTCATTTGCATGCAAATTCTCTTTCTTTTTCTTTAGTAAATCACGCACAATGGTCGGCGATTCAACCATAAACGTGCGGTGATATTTTTTGCGTTCTGAAAATTTTGCTAATCCATGTCTTTCGAGTTCAGCAATTACTTTGTACGCATTTGGTCTATTTATATGGAGCTGTTCGGCCAAACTGCCGATAGTGGCCGGTCCGAGCGAAAGCGACATAGTATAGAGTTCCACCTCCTGCTCTTTAAGTCCCAGTTCAAGGAGAGAAGTGTAAAGTATTTCTTTTATTTCTTTTTGGCCAAGCATAGTGGTTTATTGTTTATATTGTATATAAAAAATATACAATATGTCAATTTTTATTAAAAATAAGCCAAAAAATCTTGACAGAAGTGTATATTTATGGCATAATATGCAGTTAACAAAAGAGTTAACGTCCGATCTTTCAACTACACAGGAGGCACTAGTGACTACGCAGCACCGCTCCCACTTCGACGGCCGCATCCAGTCCCTTTCCTACGTCCGCCCGGACGGAGTCAGGGTCGGAATCGGCATCTTCCAACCCGGAACTTACGACGTCGGGGAGACTGACACCGAGGAAAGGATCCGGATTACCTCCGGAACGCTCATCATTAATGGCATGCCCTGCGGCGCCGGGTGCGAGCTCGTGGCTCCCAAGGGCACCCACCTCGTATTCGAGGTCGCGGAACCCGCCACATACTTCTGCACCTACCACCCGTAGCAGCCCTTCCCATCGGGTTCATAGATGGGATCAATCCTTAGGTAATCATTTGGATGGTTGGCTAGGGAAAGATAATTACGATATACTTGATTGCGTCAAACATTCTAATAATTTTCCTATGTCCTACACATACAATCCCATTTACACGCATTTCAAAGGCGACGACATGACGCGCGCGGAAATCATAGAACGCCTCGTAGTAGAAACCATACAAAAAAGCAAAATGCCGGACGAAAAACGGGCATGGAGTAAAACATTTGAACTCAAACACAGCTCATCGGTTGCGCAAATCGGTAGAATCCTCGCGCAAAAACGCGGACTCGATCCTGAACTTAGCGCGATTATTTGCGTTATGCACGACATATATGTGTTCACTACCGGCCGCGTAACCGACCACGCGCATAAAGGAGCTGAAATCGCTGAAAAATTATTAAAGAAAACCAAAAGATTCACTGCCGCTGAAATTAAACTCATCACAACCGCGATATACAATCATAGCGACAAACACAAAGTCTCCAAAAACCCGTATGTGGAGTTGGTAAAAGACGCGGATGTGTTTGACTGCGGTTTGTACGATGGCGTACACGACGCGTATGTGTATGAAAAATCAAAAGAAACATGCGCGTCATATTTTGCGCGAATAAAAGCAATCCGCAAAGAGTTGGGATTGCCCAAAGACGCGCAATGGGACATTCTTGAATATGTGGAACGAGGCAAAACATATTATGCACAAAAATAATTTTGAACTTCCGTTTGACTCGACAAAAGATGTATTTCGCTGGGGGCCGGTGCCGGGCGCATTTTTTTATGTTTCCGTGTTTACGGAAGTACATTTCAAACATTTCCGAGAAAAATATAATGAAAATTGGTCCGAGACTTTTTTCTTATTCAAAGACAAACGGATGTTTTGGGTTAATAACGCACCTGACGTCGTATTGGCCGGGGAGAAAGTATCTTTGCGGTACATGTCGCCGGAAAACACTCGTCAAAAAATATATGCCGAATGGAAACAATCCGTAGAGAAACTCCGGATCATTGAGAAAAAAATTGATAGCACGGGTGTGGCTTCGCTTTCAGATCTTGAACTTCTCAAACTCTGGAACGAATTCCACGAGTCGTATATCGCATTTTGGACTACCGGCTCCGTGCCCGAACTGGCCAATTACGGTTCGGTGGAGTATTTGGAAAAAAAGCTCGCAGATCTAATCTCGGATACAAATGAAAGGGCCGAGGCGCTCCAAATCCTGACGGCCCCAACACAAGTATCATTTTATCAAGAGGAAGAAATCGCCCTGTCACAGGCCAATGACTTATCCGCGCACCAACAAAATTATTTTTGGTTAAAAAACAGTTACGCGGGAACAGAAATGCTCCCCATATCTTTTTTTGCTGAACGCAAATCCAAGTTATCGTCCGCGCTCGAAAAAAATATTGAACAAAAATTTAGAGAGGACGAAAAAAACAAAAAACAAGTACAAAAACAATACGGCCTGACGAAAGAAATAATGGATGTAGCGGAAGCTATCTGCGCGGGCATCGGCTGGCAAGATGAACGCAAAAAATATCTTTTGATAATACTGCGCTATCTCGACGCAATGGCCGGCGAAGCCGCGCGCCGCTTTGGATATACGCGAAATGATTTTGATAATTTGTGGTACTTTGAAATAGCGGAAATCATGGAAGGAAAAAATTTCCGAGCGGAAATCGAAAAAAGAAAAACCGGATTCGGCGTGCAATTTTTTCATGATTGCAAAGAACTTACGGCAGATGAGGTCGTTCATGTGTGGCAAGCATACGATTCGCATGAAAAAGATCAGGAGACAGACATGATCAAGGGAACAGTGGCATGCAAAGGGAATGGTGAAAAAATTATCGGCCGTATTCATATATTGCTCGACCCCTCGAAAACAGAAGATTTCAAAGAAGGAGAAATCTTGGTGGCGCCCATGACCAGTCCTGAATATATTTTTGCCATGCGAAAAGCAAGTGCCGTATTAACCGACACCGGCGGACTTACTTCTCATGCGGCCATCGTAAGTCGCGAACTTGGCATACCGTGTATTGTCGGCACAAAATCCGCAACAAAAATATTCAAAAATGGTGATAAGGTGGAAATTGATCCTGCTCTCGGAGTAGCGAAAAAAATATAATCAGATGAACCAAATGACTCGAAGCGACAACACAGATATGCTATACTGCAATCATATTTCTCTTCTATGCCTGCAAACAATCGCGCAACTCCACACAACAAATCAAAAAAAACTTCAAAAAAAATTTTCGCGGGTACTTCACAGAATAAAGCCACGGTCTTTGACTACGACGCAAAACATTACGAAGAATTGGAAATAAAAAAAATCAAAGACGCGGTTAGGTACAAAGATCAAGAAACCGTAACGTGGGTAAATATAGACAATGTACCGCCGGCTGAATTTTTATCCGAGCTTGGATTGGGTTTTGATTTGCATCCGGTAATACTCGAAGATATAGAAAACCTCGACCAGCGGCCAAAGGTGGAAGCGCTCGAAGGGTATATTTATGTCGTGCTAAAGATGCTGACCCTCGATGAAGCCGGACGAAAAATAAAAAAAGAGCAGGTGAGTCTTATTCTCGCGGACAAATTTCTTATCAGTTTTCAGCAGGGAATTACCGGCGACACGTTTGAGCCGGTCCGGCGACTTATCCGCAAAGATGGCACGCGCACGCGCAGCTCGGGCACGGATTATCTTGCCTACGAATTGATAGATTCAATTGTTGCCGGTTATTTCACCATACTCGAAAAATTTGAAGACCGAATAGAACAAATAGAAGAAGAACTCGACAAAAATCCCACGTCGAAAACAGTACGCTCTCTACACCAATTGAAACGAGAAATCCTGCGTTTCCGTAAACATGTATGGCCTCTGCGCGAGGTTATTAACATTTTGGAACGCGGCGACTTTCCGCTCATCAAAAAAAGTACCCGTATTTATTTGCGTGATGTGTACGATCGCACGGTTCAGGTAATCGACACTATAGAAACCTACCGAGATCTGCTTACCGCCATGCTCGATCTGTATTTATCCTCCGTGAGCCAGCGCACGAACGCGGTCATGAAAGTGCTCACCATCATTACCACTATTTTCATGCCTCTGTCATTTTTGGCGGGAGTGTACGGCATGAACTTTACCGATATGCCGGGTGTCGACACCTCCTATGGATTCCCTATCATGCTCGCGGTTATGGCGATCATTTTTGTCGGCATGCTCAAATTTTTCAGGAGAAAGGGGTGGCTGTAGACAAATTTGCAACCGCTCTAAACAAAAAAACGACGTCTCTCTCCAACCATTGCAGCCGAATGAATCAGTTGCATTGGTTGGTCGGCGTCGTTTTTTTGTGTGAAAGAACAAGGTCAACCTCCTGATCGAGTAAGCGCGAAGCAGACAGGTGTCTAGCCGCGCAGATGATCTGCGGTGCGCTGATGCGGCCATGCAAGCGTGATCGGTCCGCCTTCAAGCGGAGCGAATACATACTCGGTAGCTCCCCATGGCAGCAGAATGGGGCAATAGTCCGCGTAGCGGAAATGTCCTCCAGCCGAGATACGAACCGATACTATGAATTCCGGTGAACGACCTTGAGTACTGCGGAACTTTTCGTTGCCGCGAGTGATGATCCACTCGAGCGTTGCCGCGAGTTCCTCGATCGAGCCTTCGTTGAACGGCAGTTGTTCGCCTCGAGTGATGATGATGCATTCGCCTGCACGCGCGCCCATGGCAACGATCGCCAGTCTCTCGCTCTCGTGCACCAGTGCGTCCGGCGAATACGTGAACACAGGCGTCTGTTGTACCCGAACTTCCATCAGATGCCAGTGAGCATGGCCAAGATTCTGACCCGCACTCTGACCCACATGGATGAACGCGGCCATCTCCACATCGTCATTCCGGGTGGCGAGGCGCGCGACTTCGAGTGCCTCGCGGATGGCGGTTGCGCCGCCGAGAGTCTGGAGAGTATCGGCGTCCCAGCACTTGGCTGGAATGACGAGGCGATGGCGCAGGTGTGGCGTGAACAGGTTGTTCAGCAGCTGCCAACCCGTAGGGATCTGTGGCAGATCGATCTCCTGCTGCGGCTTTGTACAGAACGGACAGGTCTCCGGCGCGATCGGCAGTGGTGGTTGCCACGGACGCGATAGCCGAATCGCGGTTCTCGTACCTCCGGTGGTGATCATGGTCGGCCCACCCGCGAGCGGCTCAAAGATTGCTTCAGACATTGCTATTCTCCCTTCTTCAGCGCGAGCCAGAGACTCGCGCCCACAATGAGAGTGCCGCCGACTACTGCATACAATGTCGGTGACTCCTGCAAGAACACAGCGGCGTAGGCTATCGCGAATACTGGTTCGCTCTTCCCGAGAATTGAAGTGTGAAGCGAACGAGTCTTGCTGATTCCGAAGTTGTGGATTCCGGACGCGATGACTGCAAAGATTACGCCGAAGGCAACGAGCGGAATGATATCCGCACCTTGCATGTCCCCAAGTCCCATCCACGGCAACATAGGAAGCAAGAGAACACTGCTCATCGTGTAGCGCCAAAAGTTTACAACGCTGATCGTGATACCGCGATTCGCGTCCGGAATCTTACGGTAGAGCACGATGATGAGCGCGTAATACAATCCGGACACCACCCCGAGCGTGATTCCGAGGAGATGCGGTTTGTCGCTGCTTGTTCCGATTTGGTCGCTATAGAGCACTGCGATGCCGACAAGCGAAATGGCGAGCGCGATCCATTCTTCCCTTCGCGTGCGCTCACGCAGCAGAAGCGGAGCAAGCACCAAAAGGAAAATCGAAACCGACTGATGTGCCATTGCCGCGTTTGCTACCGAGGTTGTGGTGAACGCAAAGAAGTAGCACAGGTCGTTGAGGGTCGCACTAACCGCGAGCAGCCCGAGAAGCCCATAATCGCGCTTCGTAAGACGAGGCGGCCCCCGCCGTCGCGCGATGAGAAAAAAGCAGATCATCCCGACGATCTGAAAAGCACCGAGAAACGCAAGAGGGGAAATCTGCGGACAGAGTCGCAGAAAAAGCGAGTAGGAACCGAACATCGCCATGGCGATAAGTATGAGCACATCGCCGGAGATTGTTCTATTCTTTTCCACTATCCACCCACTTTCTATATCGAGTGTTCAGCCCAATCCTTTTCAGATTGGTTCGTAAGTGTAGTTAACAGAAGGGTGATTGTCAAGGGTAAAAATCGACCAGCCCGACAATTACTTGACAATTGAAAAAAGTTACTTGACAATTATTGGCAAATAAAGTATACTCACCTGACAATTACCCAAATATGAACATAGCCGAAACTATACTGACGGTTGCAAACAAAAAAAAACAGTTCAAGACAGCTGACATTCTTAGTGCACTTGCACACCGGGTTTCCCGCCAAACGGTGGCCTTGGAAATAGGAAAATTAGTGAAAGCCGGAAAACTTTTAAAGGGGGGATCCACCAGGGGCGCTTTCTATTTTTTACCGCAAAATTTGAAAAACAACGGTGAACAGATTAAGAAAAAAATGCTCAACAAAAATTTGGAAGAGCACAGGGTTTTTGTTGAATTGAGAGACAAGAGTACAGCGATAAAAAACCTTCCGGAAAATGTATTCAGCATAGTCCAATATGGTTTTGATGAAATGCTCAACAACGCGATTGAACATTCCACGTCAAAAAATATCGAAGTGCAAATAAATAAAAACATGGAAAATATATCTTTCATAATCCGAGATTTTGGTATTGGAGCGTTTAGAAATATTATGAAAAAACGTCATCTCAAATCAGAACTGGAAGCAATTCAAGACGTCTTAAAAGGAAAAGTAACCACTGCCCCGCATGCTCACTCGGGCGAAGGAATATTCTTTACTTCAAAAGTAATGGATGTATTTATACTTGAAAGTTTTGGTTGGAGACTTCGCGTGGACAATCTCGTGGACGATGTTTTCATTGAAGAAATCAAACCCGCCAAAAAAGGTAAATGCTACCATATCCGCTAAATCCAAACGGCATTTGAGTGACGTCTTCAAAAAATTTGAATCAGATGATGGGGAGATGGCATTCGACAAGACCGAAGTCCGCGTCCGGTTGTTCACCATGGGGACTGTGTATGTATCGCGGTCGCAGGCGCGACGAGTTTTGGTAGGTCTTGAAAAATTTAAAACCGTGATCATGGACTTTGATAAGGTTCCAACCGTAGGTCAAGCTTTTGCAGATGAAATTTTCCGTGTATTTGCCGTTCGACATCCAAAAATAAAAATTATACCCACCAATATGAATAAGGCAGTGGAATTTATGGTAAAGAGAGTGGAAAGACCAAGCTGAATATGAAAAAATCGCTGCAACCAGCGATTTTTTCTATTGTCGGGGTGATAGGACTTGAACCTACGGCCTACTGGTCCCAAACCAGTCGCTCTAGCCAACTGAGCTACACCCCGGAGCGAACCAAGCAAAAGTTCACTTTTGCTTGTGAGCGAAGCGGGTGTAGCTCACGAGTCCCGACTCATCGGGACGAGTTCCTACACCCCCAAATCTATGTAATAGATTTGTGCCGAGGGCCAGGATCGGACTGGCGACACAAGGCTCTTCAGGCCTCTGCTCTACCACTGAGCTACCTCGGCTTTTATTTGTCCCAATATACATGGCTTACCCCGCCTTGTGGGCGGGGCAGCATCTGTGGACCGGACAGGACTCGAACCCGCTACCTCCTCGGTGCAAACGAGGCGCTCTACCAGGTGAGCTACCGGCCCCTGGTTTTCAAATGTGAAAAAATTATAGCAATGGCGCCATCTTATGTCAACCGCCCCCTGCATACATCACACAGAGCCCATCTGCAAAATCAATCCACCCTGTGTTTATAGCGAAATTTCATTTCCCGTTTTTGTTCTTTTTTGAGATCAGCAAATGTGCGCTTGCCCCATGGTCTATCCTTTAATACCTCCGAAATCCACGACCCGCCGAGCAAATGCGGCATCATCACAAAATCAGATCCGGCATGGTACAACTCATCGAGCTCCGACATCTCGTACAAATTTGTAATTATACGAGGTTTATCGCTCAAAGAGCGTATATGTTTGGTCAGCGTTACCTGATCATCTACCGCCGGCAACGTGGATATAATCAATTTTGCTTTTTCGAGGGGCAAATTTTCCAAAAATTCCACGTCAGCCGCGTCGCCAAAATACGCGGGTATGCCGCGATGTTCCAGACGCAATACGGTTTCCGGATCAAAATCCACCACCGCAAATCGTATTTTCATCCGTTCCAATGTCTCTGCCACTCGCCACCCGATGCGATGATACCCGAACAGCCACACGGTGTATGGCTCTATTTTTTCCTCCACTTGCTGATATTCGTCTTTTCCAAACAAATTAAACACGGGCAAAAGCACACGGTATAGTTGTTCATTGTATGTTATTACATATGAAGAAATAAAAATGGTAGTAAGCGCCACGAGAGTAAACAAAGAAATTTCCGTGCCCGTGAGATGTCCTACCTGTATGCCGGTAAACAGCAACACAAAACCGAATTCACTTACCTGTCCGGCGGTTACCGCGGCAAGAAAACTGTTTCGTCGCGTAAATTTTCGAAAACGAAACAAATAATACAGAACAAATGGATGGCCAAGCAATACAAACAATGAAATCGCGATGCTCGGCGCGAGCGCGGCGCCAATATCGTGTCCTCCCATTTCACTTCCCAAAATAACAAAAAATATTATGATGAAAAAATCTCGGAGCGGCTTGATGCGGCTGCTGATTTGCGACTGATACGGTGATGAACTTATGGCTCCGATTTCAATTGGAAATCCGGCCCAAAATAGCAGGCTTGCCAATCCAAAGCACCAGGCGATGGTAAAAATAAACAAAAACTCCGGCGAATGCGCCACACGATCGAGAATGTTTGGCAGAATAAAACGAGCCAAAAAATATACCAATGCCGCGAGCAGCAAAATTTTTGCAAATAAAATAAAAAAGGTCAGCCCAATGCCCGAAGACTCCTCGCTAAACGTAGTTATAAAAATCATGATAAAAAGAGCGATAATATCCTGCACTACCATGAGACCCAGCACATGCCGCCCATACACTGTTTGCGTGTCTTTTTTGTCCGCAAGCAACTTTACAATAATAATAGTACTCGAAAATACAAAAGCCACTGCCAAATAAATCGCGGGCACATATGCAACACCCAAATAATCCAAAATCACAAAGCCGATGAACCCGGCAAATAACATCTGCCCAACCCCGATGATAACCGAAGTGATACCGATCTTGCGAATATGCTCAAAGCTCAAACTCATGCCTACCACAAACAACAAAAGCACCACGCCAAATTGCGCGAAAGCATCAAACAATTCTTTACTGCCCTGAATTAAATTCAAAAATAGCGGTCCTGCGACTATTCCGGCAATAATGTACGCAATCATGAGCGGTTGTTTGAGCAAGCGCACAATAAACGCAATGGAAACAATAATGCCGAGCAAAATACTGATCTGAAGAAAAATATTATCCATAGTTGAGACAAGTATAGCAAAAAATAACTCAACTTTCTAACGACGATCTGTGAAAAATGTTCGCAATTTGTATCCGGCATAACCGATTCCGGCAAGAGCTATCACGCCAAATGAGATCAAAGCGTTTTTGTTGCTTGTCGTATCATGTTTTGCCACGGGAACGGTATAAACTTCCTCATCTGACTCCGCGGCCATATCTGCGCTATCATTCGCCGCGGCCAAAATATCTTCAGAAAATCTGGGCACAATGGTAAATCCATCTTTTGTAGCGAGCACTATACCGGTTATAGTAACCATTCCCCCTTTTTGGAATGCATCTGTTTTTATTTGAGCGCCTTTTTTTAGAGAAATCATCAATTCCCCGCTTCCATCGTCCACATACATACTGCTTTTCTTCTTGTCTGTTATTTCTCCGCTTATCTGCGCCAAATTGCCCACATGCGCCTCTCGGATATCTCCGGCACTGATTTCCATAGGCACTACACTCTGTTCCTTCCCAAGCACTTGTATATCTTCTTTGCGACTCACTTTTATCCTTTTTCTATCGTTTGACATTGTGGCCACGCCGCGCACCAATACAGCATCGCCCATGGATAGTTTTGGAAATTTTTTGCTGTACAAATATATTTCGACTCCGTATTCCGCCGTGTCGTGTATATAAAAATATTGAGATCCCAGCACTCCGGGCAACACCGTCACAGTACCCCGCAGCTCAACCAAAGCGCCCACCTCAACATTTGGCAAAAACGAAACCTGTACAACTTCAAATTTATTGTCTTCTGTACTTTTTTTCGTCCCCGACAACACATCATCGGCCACAACAGCCAAACCACCATTTTCTTCGGTCATGTTTTTTGTACCGGGTGTCACGGCGGTGCTCCATTGCCACACGCCGCCAATCAGTGCGTAGGATTCATCTATTTTCACATTTTCATAAGAGACTTGATCGATTGTGTTCCCCCCTACAAATATACGCACCTCATCAGCCGTGTTGTTGAGTGTTATTCCCGTTTCTTTTTGAGCAAAAATCATATATGCTCCGGATTTTATGACAATATGTTCTTGTACCATGTAGGGTTTTGCCCCTCCTTCAGCGTCATCAATACTCAATCCATGTAAAGATATCGTATGGGTCGTAGGGTTGTACAATTCAATAAATTCCGCGTCATCCGCGCCCGCGGGATTTGGCATGAATTCTGAAATACGAAGTTTGTATATATTCTCATCAATTATTTTTTTCAATGGCTCGGGTTCATGTTTCAGCATCGGCTCAACATTTTTTGTGTCGATTTTTTCTTTTTCAACATTTCTCTTTACAGGCTTATTCTCTGATTTTTTTTGTGGCGGCTTTGTGGAATTATCTGTGTTATCGCTTCTCTCCTGTGCCGCGGGAGAAAATTCATTTTCTTGCCCTCTTGTTATCTCTGTTGTAATCGAAAATTCGCCGCGCGCGTTACGAGCCAAACTTTCTCCCTTTGCCGGAGCAGGCAAATCGGTTGCCCCATACTCGAGTTTGTCTATCCTCCGTCCTACAGAATCAAAAATATACAATGTATCTCCCGTGTTATTCAAACTGCCCTTTGGCTTTTCTATAACATAAAATCCGCCCGCTTCAATATTCTCTCTCAAATATGTTTTGGATCCGCTCCCTTCTTGAAAATACCAATCTTTTATACTAATTGATTTGTTTGATATATTTTTAATCTCAACAAATTCAACATCGCCCGCTTGCGGATTGCTTACGAATTCATGTATCACAATATTTCCGATTTCATATTGCATACTCCGCTGCGGCTGTTCGGCGCCATTGGAATCAGTATTATTCAGAGCGGTCGAACTGTTGCTTGATATATACTCTGTGGTGGTCGAAATGAATTCCGTTGTGCTAACCACAACAACAGGCGACGCGTCTGTAGTTGTGCTATTTCCTAAAATTGTCTCCGTATCTATAGTGGAGCTCGCGGTTTCAAAAATTTCCGCGTGTTCATTCACAGTATCATTGGATTTTGTAGACGTCGCCATTTCTTCCTGCACAATTTCTGTCTGCTCGTTTATTTCATCCGACACCTCTTCAATTTCTTCTACATACCCCTCCGCATCATACGGCTCCCCCGCAGTATTTCCGGACATATGTTCAATCCAATTTTTG
>CAZKQL010000025.1:0-210 GCA_964554925.1 uncultured Gammaproteobacteria bacterium
GGTGGACGTCTTCTCTCTTTTTGAACGCGGTTCCGGTTCCTTCGAGCGCGTCCAATAGTTCTGAAGATAGACGCTCATCCATGGAACGGCCTTTTCTGGCCCGTGCCGCGGCTAGGAGCCAACGGAACGCAAGCGTATTTTGGCGTTCTCCGGAAACCGGCATCGGAACTTGGTAGTTTGCGCCTCCTACGCGTCGGGAACGAACTTCCA
>CAZKQL010000025.1:254-7474 GCA_964554925.1 uncultured Gammaproteobacteria bacterium
CTTTTCTAAAATTTCGAGCGCGTTGTATACGATTTCTTCGGCAACGGTTTTCTTGCCGCCTTTCATGACGCAGTTTACAAATTTCGCCAAAAGTACAGAGTGGTATTTTGGATCAGGAGCGATTACTCGTTTCCCTATTTTTCTTCCTCGTGCCATATAATTTTCAATTAATCAAATATCAAGTTAGGCTTTTGGGCGTTTTGCTCCGTACTTTGAGCGTCCACGTCTTCGACCTTCCACACCTTGTGTATCAAATACACCGCGTACAATGTGGTAGCGGACACCCGGCAAATCTTTTACACGACCGCCGCGAATAAGAACGATTGAGTGTTCTTGCAAATTGTGTTTTTCTCCGGGAATGTACGCGATAACTTCCATTCCGTTTGAAAGACGAACTTTCGCAACTTTACGAAGCGCGGAGTTCGGCTTCTTTGGAGTTGCTGTGTACACTTTGGTGCATACACCGCGTTTAAAAGGACTTCCTTTTTTGAAAGGAGTCTTTTTGCGGTGCAATGAGTCGTAGGTGAATTGGAGAGCCGGAGATTTTGATTTTCTCACTTTGCTCTTGCGTCCTTTGCGCAACACCTGATTCATTGTTGGCATAGAAACAATACGTTAGTTAGTTGGGACTTTTGCAAGCCCTTTTATAAATAAAAATCAGAGCTTTTGAAGGTCTCTGATTTTGGAACACAAAAAATGTTTTTCTTGAGTTTCCAAACGTGACCTTCACCTGTTTGCAGACTTTCGTGGCCGATTTGGCTTTGGAAGTTCTTAAACAGATTACTCCGTTTTGGTTACATGCCTCTTTTTGAGGTGGGGACACTATACTGGATGAAAGAAGATATGTCAATGGTACGCAAAATCTCGATAATTCTATCGATTCCTTTTCCTGAAACGGGTACATACCAAGTGTTCGTACCATCTTTACCCCGTTTAAGAATTCCATCTCCTTCAAGGACACCCAAAAATACATTGGTGAGTTCCGCGATTTTCCGGTTGTAGTCTTTGTCTGTGTCCTTTCGGATCCCGCGATCTCGCAACACTTGTTCCGCATAGCCCCAGACACCGCGACTGAATGATTTCCTCTCTCTTTCTGTGATAATATGTTCCGGTGCATCTGCGTCCAATGTTTCTTTTGGAAAAGCGTTGGCAGTGGTGGCCAATAATGGTTTCTCCTCTTGCTTATCCGGAATAGCTACAACGAACCGATTATCAAGAAGTGCGGGTGGAGAATCACTTGCCCTCGCAGGCATTTCGGTGTCATCAGTTACGGGCGATTTCGCTTTGACATGTTCCGCGGCGTCGCCTTTCATAAACAAAGACATCGCACCTACAAGCGTAGCGGAGAAAAACGTACCTTTTTCTTATCCGGCGGATTGTCGGGAGTATACTCGGGAATTGATGTTTGAAAATTAATTCTTGGTGCTTCGTCTTGTCCCCGCTCCTCACGAACATTATCGACCGCTCGTACAGTGTCGACTCGACGTACAGATTCTGCTGTGCTTTTTTGAATAACTTCAAAGTTGGATAAACTGTATGCGCCTTTCTGACGCAGTATCTCCTCTGCCAGTATTTCAGTGGTCAGCTCACGCAAACCATCGCGATCTAATTTTAATGCTTCTTCTAAAATTATGCGGCACCCCTCTACAGGATTTTCTTTAAGAATTTTTGTATCCATTTCAATGCCGGACAATTTGTCGGCAAGTAAATGTAGAATACGTTCAGATGCTTTTTTGTAAATGCCATACAAATCACCCATTTTTGTATAAGGATCGGTGGATGATGAAATATATAATTGTACTATTTTAACAAGATCAGCAAAAGGCGCGTTTGGCTCCGCGTCTTCCGGACGACCTGCAATGCTTCGAAGATACGCGGTAGTTTCTTGCGCCACTCGTCTTTGCACGGGAGACATACTCGATTGAACGCCCCGCACTTCATCTTCCTTATGCTGCTGTTCGTGATCTCGGGTTGATTTGTAGCGTGACTGATAAATAGCTTGCATCTGAGTTCCGGTAGGATTTTTTGGATAATCCCGACGGAGCGCCTCTTGGATATTGCCGGTCAGTGAATGTACTTTTTCGCCACGACCCACAAGGTACTCCGTATCATCGTTCAAATATGGAATTACGATGTAATTTGCGTTTTCGCGAATCGTACCTTTCAACACAACACCGTGGTTGTCACCGGCGTAGGTAAATCCGAGACCGGGCGCATTTTGATTCAGAGTATCAACTCTATCTCCGAGCTCGTGTACTCTCGTGATCGTGCCGTCTACATTAAACTCGTGCGTTTCATCTATCTCAAACGAAACTCCGGAAAGCAAATAAACATTTTCTCTTTCCGCGCCCTTTTTTCTTTCACGATTGATAACTTCCGCATGAACATACATCCCATTTTCGTGCAGCGTTTCGTTATTTCGCAATCGCGCGGCCACATCCTGAATTTCGCGCATATTGGCTCGCGGATTTTCACTCAACCTTGATAACGTGGAAAAATGTTCCGATACTGAATCACCGCCTGCGTCACGAAGCAGTTCAATCGCTTTTTCGATTTCCTCCATTAATTCATCATTCACGACTTCGTCTGCTCTTGCAATCAACATTTGCGGCCAAAGGTCTGCAAAAAATATATGCAACTTTTCTTTCAGACCGGACTCCCGTTCCATCCGCTCGCGAGCGGTTTTTGCAGCCTCAACATAGGTGGCTGCGTCTCTTTCATAAGGAGCAAAAACATACACGTCCGAGTTTCCAGGTTCCCGCGATTTCTGTGGAGATACCGTCATTCCTTCTCGATCAGCTCCAGCGGGCTCAGTATAAGGAGCAACACAATCCGCAACTTTTGTTTCCTCTCTTTTACCAAGCAATTCCAATATACGTGACTCGGAGAGAACGTGTACGCGGCCTTCAATTTTTGAATCCTCACCGGTTGCAGCCTCTTCGCGCGAGGCATCTTGTGACTCCGCGTCCGCCGGTTCGTGATTTTTTAACTTTTTTTTATTTTCGGAAGGAACAACTAACTCATACCGGCGCTTATAGGTATAATGTTCATGCCACTCGGCTTTGTGCCATTCCGGAAACAATCTCAAAAATTCATCTTTTGAAAATTCGCCAAACAAAAATTCATAACTCTCAACATACCGCAAACCGCTATTACCTTCTTTTTCAAAAAGCGATATGTATTTTTGTTTTACCACATCTGTACCGAAAAGATTTCCGGATTCCGACTGATCCATATACGGGTTTGGCATTAGATGCACCCGAACAAAACTATCCATTTTCTTGATCGACATCATCTTCTGTATCACATCCGCATTCTGCCGTATTAACTCTGCAAGGAGCTCATCCACAAAAGCAGCGTCCTTGAACAATTTTTGTAGGGCCGCAAACTCTTTATCGGACACTTGATCATTTAAAAAATCCCATCCCGGCTCATTTCTGTATTCAAATAAATTTTTTATGGTCCCGGCCGCATCTTTGAACGAAACCAAGGCTACCAGTTTTATCGCATTTTCTTTTGAAATTTCCAATTTTTCCGAAACGACATCAAAGCCAACCGGTGTTTTGTTTTTTTCTTCAGAAGCGAACAACTCGTCTTCACCAAAAAAATGTTCAATACCACCTGAAATTCTTTCGGAAATGATCGTGCCTGCCGTAAAATCGCGGAGCTGATCTCCGGAAATGTATGCGCCTGATCTACCGCTGTTTTCAACAGCTTTATAATACCGTGCGAGCCAGGATGTAATATTCATCTTGCCGTCTGCAAACAGAGACTCAATACCTTCTTCGGCTTCGCCGGATTCGAGCTCGCGTGCAATGGATTCTATTGCCCCCGCCTGTGCCGCGCGAGCGGTTTCCAAACGTGCCTGTTTTTTTCGCTCTCTGCGCGCTTCTTTTTTTCTAGACAAATGTTCCGTATAAAAAATATCATCAGCGGTTGGTTCACCGATTCTCTTTTTTGATTTGGGATCTGTATGAGTGTACCCTCTATTTTCTTGTGTATGGGCAAGTGTGTCTCTGCCAACAGAACTTCTCATGTGATTTTATTTTGTGAAGATTTATATGCCTATTTTAGCGTAAAAATGGGATACATTCAATTTGCGGGCGCAAAATCATCAACCGCGCAGCACATAAATACAATAACCCTCCATATCAGAAGGGTTATTGTATTTCCTGTGTTCTCAATATATTCAAAACACAGGAAGGGGTGGCGCGGGCGGATGCGCGCGCCTCGGGTGGGATTACTCGTCGAGAAGGAGCGGATCGAGATCAGCGAGTTCTAAATCTCAAGGCTGCTGTTGCTTCTGGGCGGGGATGAGTTCCCGCTCGATGAAAGCCTTACGATGCTGATCCTGGAGCTCCATGCTCTCGCGGTGGAGCAGAGAGATCCCCGGACTGTGCCGGATCGGAATCAGCCCGTGTCGTTGGTTCTTGTTATCCACCATGTACCAGAACCCTTCGCAGGGTTGCAACGTACGAAACATCGGGGCTTGACCGGGAACCACGACCCCGCCAAGCACGCGAATGTGATGCTCGGTGGTGAGAGCGTCCCAGAGTCCTCCGTCTCCGGCTTCGCGGAGCTTGCCGCATGCGAAGAGAGAGATGTTGGGAGCATGTCCGACGACCACATAGTTGCCGGGAACAAATTCGCTCGTGATATCTGACACTGCCCGCGATGTCGCGTGGTAAGTGTCGATCATGAGGCGTTCGATCCCGAGCTCGGAACGGAGTTGGAATGCGGTCTCCTCGTAGTCGGGCAGCGCAGGACTACCGGTCTCCTTCCTCTTGGCATCGATGCGACGATCGGCGCTGCGCGCCATGTCCGTGTTGTGATCCGAATTCCACGGGCTGAGGAATTCAGACGCGTGCGGCATCGGCGGCGTGAAGTTTGTCCGCAGATTCCTGATGCCTGCCAGAATAGCTACAAGAGCTTGCCTGGCGCGCGGCTCGAGGCTGCAGGCGATGCCATGAATGCGGCGTCCGCGGAGGTACATCTGTTCCATCCGCATGCCAACGTTCGTAGCGAGGATGACGGCCTCGGCGCTGAGATGCGGATAATGCGATTCCTCGTAGCGCTCCCCCAGGAACTGCTGGGCCGCAGCCTGCAGATCGCCCGGCGTGGGCGTTGGTTGGCGCAGAAGCAGAACGTTACAGCGATCTCGATTGTCGAGATCCAATTCCATATTACCAGACATGAATTCTCCTTATCCTAATGACGTGGTTGTTGGGTATATACACATAAATATTTAGATGCAGATATCCAACAACCAATTTTGTAATCCCATGTAAAGAGCTGCCGCAAAAAATGCAGTGGCACTACGATATAAGATACACAAGCGGTTGTCAACGTATATGGATTGACAAAATGCAGAGAATCGTGCTATTCTACGCAGCTTTAGTTACTCGACTTACGAGTGCGATTTTTCGTATTTGTATGCCGGGTTGCTCGCAGACGTGTGGTTTACTCGGGGGATCGGTCATCCGGCCGGTCTTGGTTCTAGTTTGGAGGACATGATCATGATCCGTTTGATTTTGTTTTGCGCCTTCGTGGCGCTTCTCGGGCTCGGCTGTGTGACCGCTGGGGCAACCGCTGACCCTGCAGGGGCGGCGCCCGCGCCTGCCCCACTGACGACTGAGCAGCTCGTGGAGCAGGCGGACGCGCAGGCGAAGGACGCACTCGCGCGCAAGGTGCAGGCTCTCGAGAGTCTGCTCGTCAAGGCTCGCGAGGCGCTCAACGGCGCACGCGAGGCCGCGGTCAACGCGGCCACGAGCGCCGCGGCATGCACGGCGCCCAAGGGAGGGGGCAAGTAGGCGCAACGTCCCAGTCGCGAAGTGAGGGTCCACACCGAGCCGGTTTGCAACATGCATCCCGGCTCGGTGAATCATTTGTGTTCATATGAGATAATGTGAACGCAAATGATCTTTACAATATTCTTCTGAACCAGATTGTACTTTTTTGTGACGAGTATAATTTGGTTCAGAAAAATATGATGAAAAAGTGCTAGGTTAGAATAGAGAAACCACCAGAAGATGAGGTAGATAAGATGAGGTACGGTATTTTGTTTGCTCTGGTCGCCTTCTGCGGGTGCGTCACCGCAGCGCCCACGACCACGTCTCCGGACGCGGTTCGCTGCACGCGCGAACCAGTTGGCGTGTGGGCACACACCCCGAGCCCGTACGGCGGGGAGTACCAGTTCACGGAATCCGGCCGACCGACGCGGCTGTCCGTCACGCTCGACATCACGCCGGTCGAAAAAAACGGCGCGGTCGGCTCCATCATCGTGATCGACACCATTGATCACGCAGGCGTCCCACAGCGCGACTATATCTACCTGCCTGCGGTATCGCCGGACTACAAGCCCCTCGACCGCATCATTCGATGTCTGCGTGGCGCCATGGAACGGCGCTACGAGGAGTGGAAGGCAATGATGCCGCTCGGATACCTGCCGGCGCCGCCGGCAACCAAAGGCAACATCAAAAAGGGAGGCAAGTAGCGCCCGACAGCACAACTAGCGAACCACCCGCTCATGTGGTAAAACTGGGCCGAGTAATCGCAAGGCCCCCATACGGGCCGATCGATTCGCGACCCGTGCGCCTCGAATTCTCGGGGCGCATCGTGGATAGTATGTTTAATTCTTTTGAACATAGCATCCATTAAAAAAATCCCATACTCGGGATTTTTTTAATTATGTATTTGCGCGGCAAACGTCGAACAATTTTCTACAAAATCAATAGACTAAAACAATGTCGATTGTCCAATCAATATGTCAAACACAAATTTTATAATCGGCGTTATCAAATGGAAAAATGCAAAAATAAACACAAGCAAAAATAACGGTCCCATTCTCTCGAGTGTCATTTTCAATTTTTCCATGGAAGGAGGCAAAATCGCAAATAATAATTTTGATCCATCAAGCGGCGGAATCGGCACAAGATTAAATATACAAAGCAAAACATTTGTATACACAATAATTTCAAAGAAAGGTCGCATCGCCGGAACCGGCAAAAATTGGGCAAGTAATCCAAATACCACAGCCAGCAGTAAATTTGATAATGGACCTGCTAGGGCTATAAACGCCGGCCCCTTACGCTGATCGCGCAAATTGTATGTGTTGAAAGGAACAGGTTTTGCATAGGCAAACAAAAACGCCCCATTGGTCATAAACCACAAAAGCAGAGGCATCAAAATCGAACCCACGGGGTCGAGGTGCGCCATGGGGT
>CAZKQL010000025.1:7538-10803 GCA_964554925.1 uncultured Gammaproteobacteria bacterium
AAAAAACCAAAACGATAAAATAGAAAATTTGCGCCGTAAAATCCATAGATATAATAATTATGCGAGCGGCTCTTGACAAAAAGACCGTCATTTATTACACTAGTCCCCACTATTATATAGTCTTTACGATTCTTTCGTCAAAGATACTAACAAAAGCATATATGGCCCGCATCTGCGACAAATGCCAAAAAGGTTCAAAAAAAGCGGCGACTCGAAGCCACTCAAAAGTAAAAACGTTACGCAGACAATTTCCCAATATCCAAAAGCATAACGGGCAAAAACTCTGCACCCGCTGCATCAGAACCGAAGTAAAACAATTGGCAACAGCATAATAAAAAATCCTGCTTAACTCGCAGGATTTTTTATTTATTTCTATGCGCGCAGGTTTTGAGTCGCGGTGGGCGCAATTCCAGCGGGTCTTGTATCGCGTCTTTACATTCGTTAGAACAAGTATTGGTAAACTGTTCATTGCAGCTGTCGCACGCAAGAAATAATCTGTTGCATACGCGATACGCACAGTTACGATAGGTATCATTTAATGAACTGCAGTGATAGCACTTCCCTACCACTTTTGCATTTTCCGTGGTGTCGACAGCGACAGCAATTCGCTCATCAAACACAAAACATTTTCCTTCATAGTATCCAGCGTCTCCATATTTTTCCGCATACTTTACGATCCCGCCTTCGAGTTGATATATGTCATTTTTATCAAATCCATTTGCAAGAAAATACGCTGACGCGGGTTCGCAACGAATGCCACCGGTGCAAAACATCACGATTTTTTTATCTTTAAATTGTTCGTAAAAATCCATGCTGTCTTTTAACTCGCGAAAATATTTCATGGGTGGACGAATAGCATTTACAAAACGACCAATTTCCCATTCATAATCATTGCGCATATCGAGAATTACCATATCTTCCCCGCGCACGAGCCATTCGTGAAAGGTATCGCGATCAACATGTCTGCCGCGACGACAAATGTTAAATTGATCTTTCGCTTCGGTAGTAATAATTTCTTCGCGCGCTTTGATGCTCAAATTTGGAAACGGATCGATTTCCGATGGAGTTTCTTTGAAATCTATTTTGTTAAACAAGCGATGCTGGTCCATATAGGCTCTGTACATATCGACGCTCGCCTGGCTTCCGCCCACGGTTCCATTAATCCCATCCGGACTTATCAAAATGCGACCCTTTAGTTGGAGGGCTTTCGCGACTTCTATATGTTTCTTTACTTCGGATTCGGGAGATGTGATTTTTACCAGTTTGTAGTAGAGTAGGACTTTGTACATATTATGTATTTGGAAGAACAATGCTATCAATAAATCGCGAAATAATCAAGCTTGTTTCGGGCGTATCGCTAAAAAACGTTTCCATTTCTCGTACACGTTGGTCCGACATGTTGAATTTGTCTTTATAATAGTATAAACGCTTCAAATTATCTTCTCTTCTCCACAACTCCGGATGGAATTGGACCACATAAAAAGTTGAATTCGGATACGCTGCAATTTGAAATGGACAATTATCGCTATACGCCAAATTTACCATTCCTTGCGGAAGGCTTGCTGCTCTATCTTGGTGTCCGCATGCCGCGTTGAATTCTTGCGGAAGTATTTCCATGAACGGATCGCCCGCTGATTCCGGCGTTTTGTACATCCTGTAGGTGCCGGTTTCTCTGTGCTCCACATCATTGATCATAACTCCACCAAGCGCCTTCACTGCAACTTGAAAACCAAAACATATTCCAAGATAAGGAATGTTATGTTCGCGACAATAACGCGTAATGCTTTCAATAAATAACTCAAACAGCGCGTTATCGAGAACCGAATAACCTCCGGAACCGCCCATTATAACCGCGTCATATTCGTTTAATTTTGACAGATCAAAAACTGGATCGGTGATTGCATTAAACACCGTGAATTGATCCGCGGACAAACCGGATTGTTCTACGATTAAATCAAACTCGTGCCGGCGAATTGTTTCTTCGCGAATTTGAATTAGCAAAATTTTGAGTTGGAATTTTTGTTTCATACCTGGTCGGGCTGGCGGGACTTGAACCCACGACCTCGTCGTCCCGAACGACGCGCGCTACCAACTGCGCTACAACCCGTTAATATTGTCGGGCTAGTGAGACTCGAACTCACGACCTCATGCACCCCATGCATGCGCGCTAGCCAACTGCGCTATAGCCCGTAAAGCCTGCCGATTATAACAAAAATACTTATTTTTTCAAGTATAGCGCCAATACCCGCAACGCTTCGACTATGTCTTTTTCATACCCGCCAAAGCTCATGCGAACGTAGCCTTCTTTGCCAAAAGCGACTCCGGGCACGAGCGCCACATTCGCCTCGTCCAAAACTTTTCGGCAAAATGCAAAAGAATCATTCGTGTCTACCCCAAGCGCTTTCAAAGAAACAAAAAAATAAAAAGCTGATTTTGGTTTAGGCAATTTTGTACCAAACAAATTATTAAACGTATTCACAAATATATCCCTTCGCGCGCTCATCGCATTTCTAATCGATTCAACAACTCGATCGGCATTTTCAAACGCGGCAACCGCGGCCCATTGACTGATGGTGGATGTACCGCCGGTGCTTTGGCCTTGTATCGTCGTCAATCTTTTTATAATTTCTTGACCCGCAAACACAAATCCCACGCGCCAGCCGGTCATACCAAAATGTTTTGACATGCTTTGCACTACGACTACATTGTCGACAAATTCTGCAAATTTTGCGCAAGAATAATATGCTTCTTTGCCATACACCAAACTGCCATATACTTCATCTGATACAACCAAGATGCCGTGCTCTTTTGCAAGCCGTAAAATTTCTATCAATTCTTCTTTTGAATACAAAACACCGGTCGGGTTTGAAGCATTATTTATGAACAATAATTTTGTTCGATCAGAAATCAACTTTTGTATATCGCGCGCAGATACTTTCCATTCATTTTTTTCTTCCGTCTCTACAACCACGACCTTGCCACCGTACATCTCTACCATGCTTTTGTACGAAACCCAATATGGCGCAATAATAATCGCTTCGTCGCCGAGCTCGATAAAAGCCTGGCACAACATTTGGAGTCCTGATTTTCCTCCGCAGGTAACCAGGGTCTGCGCTGCAGCATATGAAGTTCCAAAATTCGCGTTCATCCAGTGTGCGGACACGGTTCGTAATTCTTCTATACCTGCCGCCGGAGCATAATGCGTCTCCCCTCTTTTCATGGCATCTATCGCGGCGTCGATAATAGCGGGGTCAGTACCGACCAG
>CAZKQL010000025.1:10894-12595 GCA_964554925.1 uncultured Gammaproteobacteria bacterium
TGTGGCCTTCTCGCTTCTTTTTCATAGCATGTCCATTCATAAGAAGCGTCGCGGATTCTTCTATATTTGAAAAAGTGGAAAATTTCATAGTAGCTCCATTTTATGCTAAAAAAAGACAAAATTCAACTAACAAAAAAGTCCTGCAAAACAAGACTCTTTAGCGATCCCCATCCGGCAACAATATCGCCATCCCTAGAATCTAGGTTGGGTCGCCGCAATCCGGGTCCACGGACCGAGACAATGTTGGCGTCCCTACGAGACGATATGTAGAATGAGATATGCTGCCACACGAAGGATCAGAACAAGTATAATATGTCGGGAATATTCCTGTCAATTACTCACTGCAGCCGCAAGCGGATTTTTCTCCTCCGCATTCGCAGGTACCGCCATCGCAGCATCCGTCTTTGGCTTCTTCCGCACCTTCTACACCTTCCGCTCCATCTCCTACAATGTTCATGTCATCCATAGTATTTATATTTAAATTAAATAAAAATTAATTACGTTCGTCGTCCATGTAAACATGCAAGTATTCTGTCTTATCGTATTCAAAAATTTCTTTTTCATCAAAGAAACGAGCAACTTCGCCTTGCGCGGTTTCTATTGAATCAGAACAATGCACCACATTGCACATGCCCATAGCCAAATCTCCGCGAATCGTGCCGCCGTCCGCTTGCCCCGCGTGTGTAACACCGGCGATAACGCGAACTGCTGCGACCGCTCCTTTTCCGGCAGCGCAAATTACCGCAACCGGACTTGATTTCATAAATGCTTCGAGACCCGGATAAAATGGTTTTTCCACCAAATGCGCGTAATGCTCACGCAATTTTGATTCATCCAAATACATCATTTTAAGACCGACAATTTTTAACCCTTTCATCTCAAGGCGTTTTATTACTTCACCAACAAGACTGCGCTGCACGCCGTCCGGTTTTACGATCACTATTGTTTTTTCGTGTATTCCGTCGAATTTCATATATTTTTGTTAGCTTTAGGTTGGCGGCCATTATAAGGCAAAAACGTGATTTAGTCAAGAAAACGGGGCTGTGCTAGAATGTGTAATCGTAGCTAGCTTGTATACGACCATCTTTCTTATGCACAATCACTTCGGCACCAGCTTTTTTAGCGACACTTTTTGCATAAGAAATCGCCGCTAACTTCTTATCGCTTAACCGCAGCCGTATAGGCTTTAATTTCCGGATTATTACTATTTTTCCGAGCTAACTCAATGCGTTTCATAGAACAACCTTTTGAATAATTTCTTCTTCACTATATTGAATACCAACCAAATAGTCAATTAATTTTTGTCGACTCTTAAACGAAATTTGCGTAAAATAAAGACTTTCTTGACCGGTTTTTATATCATGGGAGGGCTTCCATGTCAAGCAAGATGGGGAGATGCAGTAGCCAAGAGGATTATTTTTTGCTACCATTAAGTAAGATTAAGATAAATTTTATGACCTGGGATTATACAAAAAAAGCTCAGCGTGAACAGGCACAGGCCGACAAACTTTGGCGTTTGGAACGGTTTATTAATTATGGAACGCCCAAGATGAAATTACGCCGTGCTGAACTGAAAAAATTATTGCCCGAGTTGCAGATTTCCGAAGATCGCCGGGCTTTTTTACATTTGCTTGTATGGAAAGAAAAAACATTTTGACCCCGGAACGCGTGCGAGTGTTGGAACTCATGGCCAAAGAACCT
>CAZKQL010000026.1:0-824 GCA_964554925.1 uncultured Gammaproteobacteria bacterium
CCTGCATAGCACGGCTCGCAGATCTCGCGCCGCGCTCTTCGTTCCTTCAACCATCGGAGCTACATGCTTCAATCCAATCACAACTCCGCCCTCAATCAGGGCGGGGCAAACAAAAACACCCGGACAAACCGGGGGTTCAACATTTTCATCAATTTTATTCTTTCACTTCTTCTTTTGCCTCTTCTGCCGGCGTTTCTGCGACAGGCGCGGCTTCAGCAGCCGGAGCAGCTTCTTTTGCAGCTTCTTCCGCTTTTGCGGCGGCTTCTTCTTTTTTCCTTGCTTGTTTTGCTTCTTCAGCTTGTTTGGTTTTGCCGACTACGCCATCGAGTCGAAGTCCCAAACGATGCTCGCCCGGTTCCATTGAAATAATTTCAAAAGTCTTCTTTTCACCGATTTTGAATTGTGCAAGAAACGCTTTGCTATCTGTCACCGGACTGTCGGTAAGGTCGGTTATGTGAGCAAGTCCGTGAATTTCATTGTCGAGACGAACCATGAGTCCGAATGGTTCTATTTTATGAACTTCGGCCTCAACTTTTTGACCGACTTTGTAACGATCCTTTACCGATTTCCCAAGCGCTTTAGAGACAAGTAAATTTTTGATTTGTTGAGATCGATAATTTGCGCCTTCACTTTTTGTCCGGCATGCAAAATGTCTTTTGGATGATCAATTCTCTGCCACACGATTTCGGAAATATGGATAAGACCCTCGAGCCCATCTCCAAAGCGCATAAACGCGCCAAATGGCGTAAGCGCGGAAATTTCTCCGTCTATCAGGTCACCTACTTTGTATGATTCAAGAATGCTCTTTTGAGCGTCTTCCCAAC
>CAZKQL010000026.1:834-5736 GCA_964554925.1 uncultured Gammaproteobacteria bacterium
GTCCAAAACTTTTACATCAATTATCGTGCCAATAAACTTTTTAAGATGATCCAAAATACGATTTTTGTCTCCGCCCGGAACGCGAGGATAGTTGTCAGGAGATAGCTGCGATACCGGCATAAATCCGGTGAGGGCGTCCACTTTTATCATCAAACCACCTTTGTTTGCGTTGATAATTTTTCCTTTTACCGATTCACCTGATTTTACGTATTCTCCCATTCTGTTCCATACAATTTTGTGTCCGGCAATGCGGAATGACAATTCCATTTCTCCATTTTCATTTTCTTCTTCTACAACAGTCGCCTCCACATCATCCCCAACTTTTACGTCCGAAAATTCTTTTGATTCGGTAAATAATTCTTCACCGCGTACAATACCAACGATCATACCGTTGATATCTATACGGACTTCACCTTTGTCAATCGAAATTACCTTACCTTTGATAAGGTCACCGATTTGCGGAATTTTGGAAAAATAGTCTTTTAAAAGTTCTCCAAATTCCTGTGGGTCGGCCGCGGTAGCGGTTACTTTTGTATCTTCTGCCATAAAATTAAAACGGATCCATCGGATCCTTGTAGAATTAACCCGATTTGCTCGAGTCCCGGTAGCCGGGAGTAATAATTAAAGTGGCTGTATTCTAATTGAATGGCCGGATTTTGTCAATGTTTTCGGATTGCTCATAAATTTGGCTTATTTTAGCCAAATTTTTGTCTAACAGATAATAAAATTTTAACTTGCAGACAGTGCATAAGTAGAGTATAATATTTGGGTTGAAAGCTGCGGCGTCGTATATAAAATTGATGCTCCGCTCGTAATTAATCTGATCAAAATTTTGGATATCCGGGCAAAGAACAATTTTCTTTTTTTAGTTGCATTGTGGAGCTAACAACATTGAACAACAAATCCCGAGTTAGCGGAGCACGCAACTAAAAAGAGAAAATTGTTCTGTCTGATTAAATATAAATTTTATGCACATATCTTGGCTGGGCAATACAGCGATAAAAATACAAGCAAAGCCGCTCAATGAGGACGTCAACATTTTCATTGATCCGTACAAATCGGAAAAAGGTATAATGCCAAGAAGCGTAACACCCGATGTCGCCGTTTTTACTCGTGGCGAAAATGATTCCATTACGCTTTCAGGAACACCGTTTGTACTCGCAACACCCGGAGAAATTGATATAAAAGGCGTGCTTGTGACCGCTGTCGAGGGCCATGACGCGGCAAGCACCATGATACGCATCGACGCCGAGCAAATGAGTTTAGGCCACCTCGGCCTTACCAATCTTCCGCTGACCGCACGCCAAGAAGAAGTATTGTCCGGTGTAGACGTACTGTGCATCCCGGTTGGCCATCCTGACGGCTTTTCTCTAGAAACCGCGCTCAAAATCGTAAGTGAACTTGAACCGAAAGTTATTATTCCGATTGCGTTCAAAAGCGATGTCGATCCGCAGGCGCAGACTCCCGACGCATTTATAAAAGAAATGGGAATGACCGGCAAAGTAACTCCTGAAAAAAAAGTAATACTCAAAAAAAAGGATTTGCCCCAAGAAGATACTCAATTGGTATTGCTCGTTAAAGAATAACCGTTATGACAGAGCCTGTCGTTCACGAAAAAAGCAAATATATATGGCTATGGACAGGCGTGTCGATTTTTTTTCTGGCGATATTTGCAATATGGGCATTCAATATCAAAGCTTTTATAGAAAACATGGGATTTTCCGGAAGAGATAAAACCGATCTCCTCCAGCAAGGAAAACAGGATTTTGAAAAAACGATTGAACTCATAAACAAAAGTGACAACACCAAAGAATTGATAGCCGACCAAAATAAGACGGAAGAAAAGCAGAAAGCCGGCACAGATGATGAGGAAACCAAAAAACAAGTGCAAGACAGTATTCTGTATTTAATAAAAAAAGAAAATCAAACAACTACCACACCATAATCAATAACGTATGGCATTAAAGAAAAAAAACGCGATAGTTCCCCTCGATGAACAAAGCGAAACCGGAAATATCGGAACCGTGGAAGAAATAAATCTTATAGACGAAATGAAAACATCGTATCTCGACTACGCGATGAGTGTTATTGTTTCGCGCGCGCTGCCCGATGTCCGCGATGGGCTTAAACCGATTCATCGCCGCATCCTCTACGCCATGTGGACGATTGGTCTCAAACACAATGCCAAATTCAGAAAATCCGCAAATGTGGTGGGAGAAGTAATGGCAAAATATCATCCTCACGGAGACACCGCTATTTATGATTCTTTAGTCCGCATGGCGCAAGAATTCAGCATGCGCCAGACGCTCATCAAAGGACAAGGAAACTTTGGATCCATGGATGGAGACGCGGCCGCTGCCATGCGTTATACCGAGGCAAAACTCGCCGCGCTTGCCGAAGAAATGTTGTTTGATATAGAAAAGAAAACCGTTGATTTTGCTCCCACCTACGATGGCGCGCACAAAGAACCTCGCGTATTGCCCAGCAAATTTCCAAACCTTTTGTTGAACGGAAGCATGGGTATCGCGGTTGGTATGGCCACCAATATCCCGCCGCATAATCTAATGGAGCTCTGCGACGGTATCACCTACCTGATCGAAAAACCTCAGGCAACCATAGAGGAATTGGTGGAAATTATCAAAGGACCGGATTTCCCGACCGGCGGCATTATCTATAATATAGAAGACATCAAAACCGCGTACGCTACCGGACGCGGAGGAATTGTGGTGCGCGCGAAAACCGATATCCAAGAAAACAAACGAGGATTTTTCCAAATCGTGGTAAGTGAAGTTCCTTACCAAGTAAACAAAGCAAAGCTTCTCGAAAAGATCGCGATGCTGGTACAGGAGAAAAAAATAGAAGGCATCAAAGATTTGCGCGATGAATCAAACAGAGAAGGTGTGCGCGTGGTGATTGAACTCAAAAAAGACGCGTACCCGAAAAAAGTTTTGAACCGCTTGTTCAAATTGACCGATTTGCAGACAAAATTCCATGTAAACATGCTCGCGCTTATAGACGGATTGCAGCCACGCGTATTGAACTTGAAAACCGTTCTCGAAGAATACGTCAAACACCGCCAAGTGGTGATACAACGCAGAACCGAATTTGATTTGGAAAAAGCAAAAGAACGCGCGCATATTTTGGAAGGTCTCAAAAAGGCGCTCGACAAAATCGACGCGGTAATAGAGACCATCAGAAAATCAAAAGACAAGGACGACGCCAAAATCAATTTGATGAAAAAATTTGATTTCAGTGAACGCCAAACGCTTGCGATTTTGGAAATGCGCTTGCAACAACTCGCTAATTTGGAACGACAAAAAGTTCTCGACGAATTGAAAGAAAAACAAGCATTGATAGCGGAGCTTGAAGCCATTTTGAAAAATCCAAAGAAAATTTTGGCACTCATAAAACAAGACGCGATTGAACTCAAAGAAACATTTGGTGAGCCGCGCCGAACGCAAATTATCAAAAACGGCGTGAAGGACTTTAACATGGAAGACCTAGTCCCGAACGAACCCACCATCATCTTGTCTACCCGCGATGGATACATAAAGCGCATGCCGATTGATACTTTCCGCTCACAGGGTCGCGGTGGAAAGGGTGTCATCGGGCTTACCACCAAAGAAGAAGACGTGGTAGAACACCTTATTTCGACAAATACGCACGACCAAATGTTGTTCTTCACCACGCGCGGACGAGCGTTCCAATTGCACGCGTACGACATTCCGGTCGCGACCAGAACCGCAAAGGGTCAGGCGCTTGTAAACTTTTTGCAGCTTGCGCCAAATGAAAAAGTTTCAGGTATTCTTTCCATGGATGATGTAAGTAAATATGGATATTTGGTAATGGTAACCAATCGTGGAACCATAAAGAAAACCGCGCTTAAGGATTTTGGAAATGTGCGCCGATCCGGACTTATCGCGCTCAAACTAAAGCCGGACGACTTCCTCGAATGGGTGCGTCCATCGACCGGCAAAGACGACATTATTTTGGTAACTCGCGAGGGGCAAGCTATTCGCTTCAAAGAAAGCGGTATTCGCGCCATGGGACGAACGGCTTCCGGCGTGCGAGGCATGAAGTTAAAATCAAACGATGAAATCGTAGGCATGGATGTGATAGAACCGGCGCTTGTAAAAAAAGGTCTACTCGAATTATTGGTGATTTCAAAAAACGGACTCGGCAAACGCACAGATCTCAACGAATACAAAGTGCAGGGCCGCGGAGGCAGCGGCATAAAGACTATGGCCGTCACGCCAAAAACCGGAAAATTGGTTACCGCGCGTGTGATGAACAACACGGAAGAACAAGATATTTTATTGATTTCCGTAAAGGGCCAGGTGGTACGCACATCTCTGAAGAGCGTGTCGACGCTCGGCCGCGCGACACAAGGCGTCCGCATTATGCGGTTCAAAGAAGAAGGCGATTGCGTGGCAAGCTCGGCGATATTACTCTCGACAGACGAGGATGAAGAGATGGAATCGGTGGAGTAAAAAATAAAAAATCGGCATAGAGCCGATTTTTTATTTTATTGAAGAGCTATACCATCCTTTGTTTTGTTGAGCACCCGGGCGAGTTCTATCGAATCCTCTGTATCAATATCCGCAAGTTCATCCAACCATCTATCGATCATCTTATCATATCCTTCTCGCAATAAAGCGACCGACTCAGGATCTTGTTCATCATTAAGAGTTCGCTCCCATGATTTCAATTCACCCTTTATACTGCTTACGGTTACCGCGTTTTCTTGTTCAGCCTGTTCTTCCGGTGTCCGCTCTTGCCCAACGTCAGTGGCGGACCGTTCTTCGGGTGTTTCTAATTCCGCTGTCTCAACAGCCTGCCCCATTTCGGAGGCTGCCGCTTGCCTAGCAGCGTCCAATCGCGTTTCATCTTCCATATTTATTT
>CAZKQL010000026.1:5805-6395 GCA_964554925.1 uncultured Gammaproteobacteria bacterium
AGAGACACGAGCGCGTCAATCGCGTCGCCCATTGCGCCGCTATCCTGATCCGCACTTTCCGAAGCATTTCCCACTTTTGATTTTAATTCCACTACCAGCCTCTCTGCGGTCTTCTTGCCAAGCCCTTGCACCGCGGTCAGATATGTTACATCGCCCCGCGCGATGGCATCTTTGATATGGTCAATTGACCCGATAGACAATACATTCAACGCGGTTTTTGGGCCGACCCCGGAGACAGTCATAAGGAGAGAGAAAAACTGACGTTCATCCGAAGTCACAAAACCGTATAAATCTTGGCTCTGATCGGTTACGCGAAGATATGTATACAATTCAATTTCTTGGTCAATCGCAAAACCGGCCAGCCGAAGAGCGGTCAACGCAATTTCGTATCCAACTCCGCCCGCGGTCATTACCGTAAGGCTTTGTTTTGATTTTGATAGCACCGAACCTTTTATAAAAGAGATCATATGAGAACGCCAAAATCGGATTTCCTACGATCGTAGATATTTTATCAGCGTCTGCACACCGGTCGCGCTCGTCCCGGGATGAAGCCATGCCTTTGCCGACTCGCGAACAAACCCCCCCCCTGC
>CAZKQL010000026.1:6405-11132 GCA_964554925.1 uncultured Gammaproteobacteria bacterium
ATATCTATATGCGCCCATGGAAAATCCACGAAATATTGTAAGAACGCGGCCGCTCCTGACGCGCCGCCATATCTGCTTGCTCCAATATTCGCGATATCGGCAACGTCGCTCTTTAATCCTTCGATAAACTCTTCACCCATAGGCAGGTGCCACAACTCCTCACCCACTTCCTCGCCCGCGCTGATTAATTTTTTGCGTATTTTTTCATCATCGGAAAATAATCCGACTCTATCCATGCCGATAGCCACGAGACATGCTCCGGTCAAAGTCGCCAAATCAATCACTTCTTTTGGCTTATATTTTTTCGCGTAACACAAACCGTCCGCCAAAATCAATCTGCCCTCCGCGTCCGTATTTTTTACTTCCACTGTTTTGCCATTCATAGCTCGGAGTACGTCGTCCGGCCGATACGCGGAGCCACCCGGCATGTTTTCGCATGTCGGAGCAAGCGCGACAATATTTTTCTTGAGTCCAAGCGCTGACGCGATTTTTACAATTCCAATAGCACTCGCGGCGCCAAGCATGTCATATTTCATGTTGGTAAGAAAATCCATGGGCTTTAACGTAAGCCCGCCGGAATCGTAGGTAATTCCTTTGCCGACAAGCACAGTTGGTTTACCGCCATCATACGGCTCGTAGGTATCTCCGTTGCCTTTCGAAAGATTTTTTTTGTTTTTCTCCGCTCCCCAATATTCGGCAATGATAAATTTTGGTTTGTGCTGCGAACCGGACGCGACGCCAAGAAAACAGCCCATGCCCAATTTTTGAATTTCGGGAAAAGACAAAATTTTTATACTTATATTTTTGTCTGCCGCCCCAACCAATTGAGCCTGTTCAGCAAGACGCTCGGGCGACAAATCAGAGGGGGGCATATTTGACAGATGCCGTACAAAATTCACTCCTTCGGAAATTTTCAACCCCTCATCAATCCCTAGCTCGAATGATCTCTTTTGTGAAGCACTCACGCCTATCAATTCGCATTTCTCAATGCGTGTCACTTTTGATTTTTCTTCCTTGTACTCATCATAAGCATAATGAGCGAGCTCGCACCCAAGAACGGTTTCGCTCGCCGCCACTTTTGCGCCAAACCGAGAAAGTATGGTGGGAGGTATATACAAAGCGATGTGTTTTGTCTTTTTTGCCTGCGCCTGTATGATGCCAAAACCCACCATCTGTTTCCACATTTTTATGCTTGATTCGTTCATTTTTCCAAGACCCAATAAAAGCACTCGCGGGATTTCTTTGTGCGCGGTGTAGACCAGACTTGTCTGACGTTTTTTGCCTTCAAAATCCTTGTTTTTAAGCACTTCGGACAACACATTTTTGAAGCGCTGATCAAGTTGTTTTGCAAATGTATCGAGTCCTTTGTCTTCAAAAATAGGGAGCAGCAACATATCGCCCGCGCCGGGCTCTTTTGCGGTACCAATCAAATAATTCATAATACATCCGTGTTATATATTTCAATAATTACAAACTGAACCAATTGTAACAAGGGTTGACAGTGGAGTCAAAACCATCAATTCCCGCTCTTAATTAATCGTTCCAGCTGTACAAAATCAGCATCGCTTTTCATCTCTCGGAGAGATTGCGAATACGAGGCCACATCATGAGGCGTGGTCTCTTGTTTTTTGTATAATTCCAATACCTCATCGCCTATATCCGCAATTCGTCTAATGGCATCTTTGGGATTTTCCACTTTCAAACGATCTCCCTCCATGTTCAGCAAACCGCTTTTCATAAGTTCAGTGAGAATTTTTACCGCGCACAAATAGTAATCTTCTCCATCAGAATCTTCTTCTGAAGATTTATTGATAACGTATTGCATTTCTGTACCCAATTTTGCAAGACAAATCATTTGCGCCTCCTCTTCGGTCATCGTATCCAAATCTTCTTGAAGCAATCCCATACCCGCGGTCTCGGCTTTTAATTCTTCCAAAATATTCATTTCACCGGATTCACCCATTCGATCAATCACTGCTGCGTCTTCGGAAGCGAATATTCCATGCGCAATTTCATGTCGCATCGTTTCCAGTATCGCCTGCTTGTAATAAGCTTCCCGATCTATTTCAATACCTAAGGTACGCTCCAACGCGGGAATTTCCGTTTCTTTCGCCATTCTCTGAACTTCATTTACATGCAGGAACATCTGTCCATGATAACTCTCCGCAAGTGTAACTCCGGATAAATTTCCTCCAAACGCGAATGTTTGATTGCTCAAAAAGACATCCGCCCTCTTTGGTTCTTCACGCACCAGACCGGGATTATTCCCCGCAGCCTCGTTTAGAATTGTATAAGCTCTATCGGCGTAGGCTGTTCCTTGCTGTTCCAACTGTTGCAGTTCTCGCGACCGTAAACCAAGACGCAATTCAAATCCAACAACAGAAAAAGGGTCATCTTCTTGCGGGTTTATAACCAACGGACATCCATCTTTCAATAGTTCCGCATTCGCGGCATAGAGTGCTTTCCATCCCTCGTATATTTTATCCTTATCCGTCTCGGAGCTTGCGTACATTTCCGACATGTGGCGCAAATATGATGGAAACTTCGCGTATCTCTGATCCAGAAAATTTCCCTGCAGCATTGTTCCAACTTCATCCGCCAAACGTTCTAAAGATGTGCTGAATCGCTTAATTTCTACCGGTAACACATCGACTAACGATTTGGCGACTTCTCCTGTCTCACTTGGAAGTCTATACAAATATTTTCTGCCCGCCTCGCCATGGGGAATATCCTCACCCTCGTGTTCCGATTCATCATTGGAAAGAACTATATCCAGTTCATTTTGCTTCAGATACCCATGGTCAACGAGCTTCCCCAATAATGTGGCCAATTCATTTTCAAGAAGTAATTCTACTTTACTAAATCCGGAACCTTCAAACGCGGTATCCGGCATTTTCTTTAGCCAAATTCGAGACAATGTTACTTCAGCCAATTGGATTTCCGAAGAAAACATGACCAACGCGTTCCACGCCTCGGGTAATTTTTCGCGTAAAGATTCAAGCTGACTAATACGTTTTGCAAATAATTTTTCTTTCAATTCATCCGGATTTGATAAAATTTCCACCAGTTCTCTGTCTTCTTCGTCATCGTGTGCGGCTAGCTGTGTCCTCCATTCTCCGCATTTTTGCGCAAAAAAATCTTGGGCTGATTCTCCATCTTCAATTTCAGCGCTCCATACGGCAAAGACCGCCCTTTCAACCTTGTCAAAAAAAGAAATTTCAGAATCCGCAGAAGCCGGAGTCTCCGGCATCCGTATATTTACCGCATTCCTCAATCGTTTTCTTATTTGACGTGCTTCAAAAATTGATCGCGGCGCCTCCCCTTGCAATACATCCATTCTATTGCCCTGTATCTCTGTGAGTTTTTCTTGCAATTGTTCAGAAAAAAATTCCGCAGCTGAAGACATAGAAAAATAAAGCCCCTGTTTGTTACACTTTCAAACTCAATTTCAATTTGGCGCCGGCAATATCCACCTCTGTTTCGCCGCCGGGAAGAAGTTCTGACGCAAGCACTTGGCGTTTGATATCATCGGCAAATTCGATAAATACACTGTTTAGCAAAACGTCGTCCGTGCTATATGCAATTGAGATTTCGTCTTTTGGTGTTAACTTTTGTTCTTTGCGCATGTCATTTATCGCGCGCACGATTTCACGGATCAGTCCTTCTTTTTGGAGCGCCGGAGTTATATTTTTGTCGAGTGCCACTTTCAAATTACCTTCTTCTTTTAATACCCAATCGCCTTCTTTATCAAATCCAACAACAACTTCTTTTACATTCAATTCATCCGCAATAATCTGCTTTAACGCGAGACTCATCTGCTCGTCATTTATGGCAAATGCTGATAGCGGCTGCCGTACTCGAATTCCGGCGTCTTTTCGCAGACACAATCCCATCTCAACCATCTTTCGCGCGCGAGTCATTTGTTCCAAAACTTCCGTATCAATCGCATCCGCCGCGACCGGCCAAAATTCCAAATGCACACTTTCTTTCCAATCATGCTCCGGACGAGCTTTTTTCAAAACCGAATATATATTTTCCGAAATAAACGGCGTAAAGGGCGCCATGAGCCGCGACAAAATATACAAAACATCGTGCAATGTCGCGAGAGCGGCTTGTTTGTCTTTTTCATCTACACCCTTGAACCGATCGCGACTGCGACGCAAATACCAGGTGGACAGATCATCAATAAAATCTTTAAACGGCCTGCCCGCGTGCACCATATCGTTTACATCCATGTATTTTGTTACCTCCACCTGCAACTGACCGAGCCGCGCCATGATCCATTTGTCTAACATATTGTCGCTTGCGACAGTCTCGCCGACAGCGGTTTCTCCCGCGTACATTTCGTAAAAGGTCACGACATTCCACAAAATATTTATTACTTTATTGTACACGTCTCGCACTTCTCGTTCACTGAAATTCAAATTTTCGGCCTGCATTACCACGCTTGTCATAAGGTAATAACGCAGCGCATCGACACCGTATTGTTCAATGATTTTCCACGGATCCGGATAATTCATTTTTGATTTCGACATCTTCTCGCCCTTTTCATTCATGATCACTCCGGTCGTTACCACATTATCAAACGTGTGGCTGTCAAAAAGAAGCACGCCGACTATATGCATGTAATAAAACCACGCGCGGGTCTGCGCGATGTATTCCGCGATGTATTGTCCGGGGTACCTTTTCTTAAATTCATCAACATTTTCAAAAGGATAATGAAATTC
>CAZKQL010000026.1:11142-12449 GCA_964554925.1 uncultured Gammaproteobacteria bacterium
AGGCATGGAACCGGATTCCACCCAGCAATCAATCACCTCCGGAATGCGATTCATCACAGCTCCACACTCACATTTCAATTTTATTTTATCCATGTGGTGCTTGTGCAAATCAACATCCTCGATATTCTTTGAATCAAAGACTTCATCGTAATTGATCGCTTTTTCTTGCAACTCTTTTATACTGCCCACACATACCACCTTGTCGCATGTTTCGCGCGCGAAATTCTCGCATTTCCAAAACGGCAATGCCGTAGCCCAATAACGATTTCTGGAAATATTCCAATCAGGCGACGTTTCCAAAATATTCAAAAAACGACCGTGCTTGAGATGTTCAGGAAACCAATTAACTTTTTCATTGAGCTCGATCATGCGCGATTTCTTGGTCTGCAAATTGATAAACCACGCGGAAATCGCGTTATAAAAAAGCGCGGTATCGCAACGCCAACAATGCGGATAGGAGTGTGTGGTCTGCTCGCGTTTAAACAACAGTCCGCGCGCCGCCAAATCATCTTTGATCAATTTCTCGGATTTTTTGAAATATAATCCGCGAATAAATTCAGGAGCAACATTTAAAAAATGTCCCGCCTCGTTCAGCATGGGTACCTGCGGCAAATCAAATTTTTTACCAAGCTCATAATCGTCTTCTCCATACATTACCGCGGTATGCACGATTCCCGTCCCTTCTTCCGTCGTTACAAAATCACCGGGCAATACCACATACGCCCGTTTTCCATCCTGCAACATTTTTGGCATGGAAAATAAGGGCTCGTATTTCAACCCAACCAAATCTTTTCCTCGCGGCTGCGCGATAACTTCAAATTCCTTACCGTCAAAATAATGCATCATCCTTTCTTTCGCGATGATGTAATGCCGATTTTCAAATTTTACCAATGTGTATTCGATATCTCCTCCAACCGCGAGCGCCAAATTTCCGGGCAATGTCCACGGAGTCGTAGTCCACGCGAGAATGCAGGTGTCTTCGGGCAAATCTTTTTGTGCGGCGTTCGTCAATTTGAAACAAACAGTAATTGATTCTTCGGTAACATCTTTGTAACTATGGTCCATCGCGGTTTCGGCTTTTGAAACCGGCGTTTCGCAGCGCGGACAGTATTGCAATACTTTTTTGCCTTCATAAATCAGTCCCTTGTCCCAAACGGTTTTGAGCATCCACCACACGGATTCCATATACTTCGAATCCATGGTTTTGTACGCGTTATCAAATTCAACCCAGCGGCCGATGCGATCCACCATTTCTTTCCATTGGCTCGCATACGTCAAAACTTTTGCGTGGCACGCTTCATTAAATG
>CAZKQL010000027.1:0-1676 GCA_964554925.1 uncultured Gammaproteobacteria bacterium
GCGCTTACGCGTACCATAAATTCGTACGCGCGCAAGAAAGAAATCCTCAAAGAAAAAGATCAAAATTTGGGCGGAGAAGATGTGCGCGAAGGATTAACCGCGATTATTTCCGTAAAAATTCCCAACCCTCAGTTTGAAGGACAAACAAAAGCGAAACTGGGTAATCCGGAAGTAAAACCCGCGGTTGAAAATGTATTCGCGGAACAATTTGAATTTTTGGAAGAAAATCCACGCGAAGCCGAAGCGATTATTGGCAAATGTTTACTCGCCGCACGCGCCAGAAAAGCAGCAAAACTCGCGCGCGATACCGTACTGCGCAAATCCGCGCTCGAAGGATTTACACTTCCCGGAAAACTGGCGGATTGTTCATCTCGCGACGCAAGTATTAGTGAATTGTACATAGTAGAGGGAGACTCGGCCGGAGGCTCAGCAAAACAAGGACGCGACCGAAACACGCAAGCTATATTGCCGCTTCGTGGAAAAGTATTAAATGTAGAACGCGCGCGGCTGGACAAAATTTTGCAAAACTCTGAATTGAAATCATTGATTATAGCGATGGGAACCAACATCGGTGAAATGTTTGACGTCACCAAACTTCGTTATAACAGAATTGTAATCATGACCGATGCGGACGTTGACGGATCGCACATTCGCACACTTTTGCTGACATTATTCTTCCGTTATTTCCCGGATCTTATTTATCAATCACACATATATATAGCGCAGCCGCCTTTGTTTAGTATAAAACACGGCAAAGAAATGATTTGGATATACAATGAAGCAAAATTGGATGAGTACAAAAAGAAGCTGGGCATCAGCGACGACGATATTTTGGATTCAAACGCGGAGACTGGAGAAGGCGAGGAGCCTACCGATGATGAGACTTTGGAAAAAGCAGGCAAAAAAGCAAAAGGAGAAGTTGCACCCAAAAAATTAAACATCCAGCGATACAAAGGTCTTGGAGAAATGAACCCGGAACAATTGTGGGAGACAGCGATGAATCCCGCAAACCGTGTTATGAAACGCGTGACCATCGAGGATGCGGAAAAAGCGAGCGAGACATTTGATATATTGATGGGAAGCGAAGTCGCGCCCCGCAAAAAGTTTATACAGACGCACGCAAAGAGCGTGAAGAATTTGGATATATAATCCGCGGATGTTTGTCAAAATGAAAGACTAAAAAAACCGGCATACACGCCGGTTTTTTGTCGCCTCGACCAAACTCCTCTTGCTGCTTCCGATTTCAGAAACAACAAGTGGAGGTCGAAGCGGGCGGTCTCGCAAGCTCACCGGACCCCCGGACGATGCGCTTGCTGTGGCAGCAGGTGCTAGGCTGCCGCGTCCTCGTTCGAGACGAGATCGAATTCGACGATCGAACCGGAGATACCGACTTCGTTCAGTGTGAAGCCGGGTTCTCGTTCGAGCGCGTCAGCGGCGCTGCGAAGCTCTGCCGCGAGTTCCACGGCGCTCATGCCTACTTTTAGATTCAACGACATGCACTTGCCCGTTACGCGCTCTGAAACCATGTTTTCTCCTAAAATGGGGTCAACAACCAAATCAGCATAAACAAAGAACAATGTCGCGTCAAGCAAAAAGAAAAACTGCCGCTAGACAGTTTTTCTTGCAACGCTGTATTCATCTCAATAAATACACTGTTGCATGGGTCGGTCTGTACT
>CAZKQL010000027.1:1701-2857 GCA_964554925.1 uncultured Gammaproteobacteria bacterium
CCCAGCTCCTTTGGCGCGCAGCGGCCGACGCTACATGAGCGTGGATTCGATCGGTGCGATCCAGATGTTGGTGGGGATCTTGAGGAGCATCCCCTTCTGTAGTGTCGCTACGGGCGCGCTGCAGTGGCCGATCGAGGCCGGCGTGTAGCCGCCCTCGCCGCAGCGACGAGCGTAGTTGCGATCGATCACCATGCGGTTCAGCTCGTAGATGAGCTCAAGTCGCACGCCGAAGCGCTGCTCCAGCCGCCACAGCGAGTCGCCGGGCGCCACCTCGTACTCGAAGTACTCGACGTGCACTTCGTAGAACTCGATGGGCTCGCCGTCCGTCGGACCGCCGTCCGCGAGCCGCTCGTAGTTCCAGTGCCGGCCATCGGCGGCCGGCCGGCTCTCGAGCATGTCGGGCGGGGTCGAGGCGGGGTCGTAGAAGTACTCTCCCGGCGCGTTCACCTCTCCGATCTCGAGATCCGGGTTCGTGTACGCCTCGTCGACGGCCATCGACCGATCGACGAACGTCCACACGAGGATACCGAACAACGCCGCCACCAGACACCAGAAACCCTTGCTCGGAATCATCCAAACCCTCCGTGATCAGCAACATCACCCCTCGTGATGTGCTATAGAAAACCGATTTCGGCTCGACTACAGCACACCAATTTGGCTACATTTAGCCAAAAAATTGTCTATTTCTTTCAAATAAACAGCCAAATATACCACACTTATCCACTTCTGTCAATGCTTGACATTTGGCATATACTCGGCTATAGTAAGCGCATCAAATCGGCCACAGGCCGTTTTTAGTTAAAAAAATATGACGTATCTGACCAAATTGACCTCGTATTTCAAAGAATCGTACCTTGAACTTAAAAAAGTAGTCTGGCCAACAAAAAAACAGCTAAGAAATTACTCTCTTGTGGTTTTTGGCATGTTTATCGGCATTGCGATTTTCTTTGCCGTTATCGACAATGTATTCAATAAAGGGCTCGAAATCCTTATCAAATAAACCGGTATGGCAAAACAAAACCCCAACCTCGGACGACGCTGGTATGTAATCCATACCTATAGCGGATACGAGGAAAACGTAACACACAATTTGGAACAGCGTATCGAATCATTTGACATGCAAGACAAAATTTGTGGCGTTATGGTTCCAAAAGAA
>CAZKQL010000027.1:2898-4489 GCA_964554925.1 uncultured Gammaproteobacteria bacterium
GCAAACGCTCGGTAGCCGAAGAAAAAATATTCCCGGGCTATGTGCTCGTGGAAATGATCGTAACCGACGATTCATGGTATGTGGTACGCAACACGCCAAACGTAACCGGCTTCGTAGGTTCGGGAACCGTGCCAACACCGATTGACCAAAAAGAAGTTGATGCACTTATAAAGCGTATGAACGTAGAAGAACCGAGCCACCGCATAGACGTGGAAGTCAATGAACCGGTTCGCATCGCGGACGGTCCATTCAAAAATTTCGAAGGTCGCGTGGAATCGGTAGACGAATCTCGCGGAAAGGTAAAAGTAATGGTAAGCATGTTTGGCCGCGAGACTCCGGTAGAACTCGATGCATTGCAGGTTAAAAAGATTTAATAAAAATCATTTCACGGTGGCCATACAGGCGCTTCTCTCCGTGAGGTGAACATAATAATAAAATAAGTATGGCAAAAAAAATTACCACACAAATCAAATTGCAAGTTACCGGCGGCGCGGCAAATCCGGCGCCTCCAATCGGACCCGCTCTTGGACAACACGGTCTTAACATTCAAGACTTTTGTACCAAATTCAACGCGGCAACCCAAGACAAAAAAGGTGAAATCGTGCCGGTAGTGATTACCGTGTACGAAGACCGCACGTTTACCTTTATCATGAAGGTCGCGCCCGCGAGTGAGCTTATCAAAAAAGCGGCCGGCATCAAAAAAGGCGCGGCAAATCCGCTAAAAGATAAAGTCGGCAAAATCACCAAAGCTCAACTGAAACAAATCGCCGAACAAAAAATGGTAGACCTGAACGCGAACGACATCGAAGCGGCTATGAAAATCATAGCAGGCAGCGCCAGACAAATGGGCGTGGAAGTAGAAAAATAAATTCTCATAGATACGCAAAACTCGCCTTCCGGGGCGAGTTTTTGTTATACTGGGGTTCACTTAAATAAACAAGATTTTATATATGTCCATGCAATCAAAGATCGCGGTCGTAGGTGCCGGCAATGTCGGCGCCGCGGTTGCGTACACCATAGCCATCCGCAACCTCGCAGCCGAAGTCTCGCTTATTGATATAAATGAACATAAAGAGAAAGGCGAAGTGATGGATATCGCGGACGGTATGTGCTTCCTCGATACCGGCTGCGTGCGCGGGTCAGATTTCAAAGAAGCTCGCGACGCGGACATTATCATCCACACCGCCGGATCAAATCAAAGAGATGGCGACACTCGATTGAGCTTGCTTGAAAAAAATAAAGAAATCACGCGCGCCATTTTTTCTTCAATCGGAAAATTCAAAAAAGACGCGATTGTAATTGTAGTGGCAAATCCTGTTGATGTGATCACCTGTTTGGCGCAAAAAATTACCGGTCTCCCCGCTTCGCAAGTATTCGGTACCGGAACCGCGCTCGACACGGCAAGACTCAAGACAAATATCGCAAATGAACTTGGTGTAAGCGCGCAAAGTGTGTCCGGCTATGTGCTCGGTGAACATGGAGATAGTGAATTTGTGGCATGGAGCAGCGTGCATGTGGGTTCTGCTCCGATTTCACAGATCAAAAAAATCGGCGCGGCAAAAAGAAAACAAATCGAGACGCGCGTACGCAA
>CAZKQL010000027.1:4509-7845 GCA_964554925.1 uncultured Gammaproteobacteria bacterium
TCGTAGAAGCTATTGTGTACAATCAGCATGCTGTGCTCCCTGTTTCGACACGAGTCGAAAAATGGAATGGCATTTCTGATGTATGTATCGGAGTCCCCGCGGTTATTGGTTCTAAAGGCGTGGAACGAGTCTGGCCGCTCGCGCTTACGAGCGAAGAAAAAAAGAAACTTGCTGCGTCGGCAAAAATCCTCAAATCATACACAAAGACATTATAAAATATGACCAGATTTTGGTGTCCGAAAACAAATGAATACACACTCGAAATTATGCATAGTGTGTCTGTCTCGCCTACAAATTCTCTCTCATCAGACGAAATGATCCAGACGGTATTGTGTCCGCAATCCGGGTTCAAAGGAATTGCATTATACAAAGAATCACACGCCGGGGCGCTCGATGATGATGAAGCAAACCATGACGCGTTTGAACTGGATGACGAATCATACGCTGCCGCAAACGAACTTTTGGAAAAAATCGAGCAGGGAGACGAACGAGCAAAAATTACACTACAGACATTGTACGAGACCCATTTCGCGGATGGCCCGATTAGAATAAAATGGAACAGTATTTTTCCGATGAAAGTTGAGGGATAGCTTGTATTGACAATCCCCCACACCTCTGCTACAATTCGACCACTTTAATTCCGGTGGGACCCCGACATTCGGGGGCTATAACCACCACATATATGGTATATGTCAAAAAGAATGACAGCCCTCGCGGCAAAAGTAGACAAAAAGAAAGTCTACACGATCGATGAAGCTATAAAAGCGGTCAAAGAAACCAGTACGGTAAAATTTGACGCGTCGGTGGAAGTGCATGTTCGTCTCGGCATTGATCCGAAAAAAGGTGAACAGCAAATCCGCGCAACCGTGGTATTGCCTCACGGAACCGGCAAAACAAAAAAAGTGGCGGCATTTGTTGGGTCTAACGATGAAAAAGCCGCGAAAGAAGCCGGCGCAGACCTCGTGTTGACCGAAGAAGATATCAAAAAAATTAAAGAAACAGGAAAAGTGGATTTCGAAGTTGCGGTTGCAACTCCGGAGATGATGCCTAAATTGGCTATGGCCGCAAAAGTGCTCGGACCAAAAGGCCTTATGCCTAACCCAAAAACCGATACCGTTGGCCCGGATATTGCAAAATTGATTACAGAGCTTAAAAAAGGAAAAGCCGCTTTCAAAAATGACGACGCGGGAATTGTGCATCAGGTAGTAGGGAAAGTAAGCTTTGATGAACAAAAATTAAAAGAAAATCTCGCTGCTTTCATGGACGCCATAAAGCGCGCCAAGCCACAGAGCTCAAAAGGAACATACATAAAATCTCTATTTCTCACAAGCTCTATGGGACCAAGTGTAAAGGTGGAAGCCAGCCTCTAATTTTCCTAGACAAACACTTTAACGAGCCAAAAAATCCCGAAAAAACATCGGGATTTTTTATTTGAATTTTCATTTGACCCGCATATCTAAAATTGCTACACTGCAATTACTATGACCGGAGAATACCGCAAAGACTACATATCCTGGGACGAATGCTTTATGCGCATGGCGCATGTTATGGCCGAGCGCTCAAAGGACCCCTCGAGCCAAGTGGGGGCCGTTATCGCAAATCACGAAAATGTGGTGGTAGGGCTCGGCTACAACGGATTCCCGCGCGGAATTGACGCCGACGAATTCCCCTGGGATCGCGAAGGGCCGCTGCCCGAAACAAAATACGCATACATTTGTCACGCGGAAGAAAACGCGATTTACAATTCGAACAACAAAACTAACGGATGCAAAATTTATTCCACCATGTTTCCTTGCAACGAGTGTACCAAGGCGCTGATACAAAATGGCGTCAACGAGATTATCTACGAATGGGACAAATATCCAAATATGCCCGAATATGTCGCGGCAAAACGAATGCTCCACGCCGCGGGAATTAAATACCGACAATACAACTCCGCAATGGATCCTCATCGTCAAGACCCAAATTTCGGAATATGAGCAAATTGATCATCGGAATTGTGGGCGAGATTGCTTCCGGCAAGACCACGGTTACTGATTATTTAAAACAAAAATAAAATTAAGAAATTAAATTGAAAAAACAATAAAATCAAAATAGTACATACAATGAAGAATTATTAAAATTATAAATATTTTGCTGCGTTTGCATCTGCCGGCAGAGCGGCAAAATATGCAGCAGCTTTCTTCAGCACTCCGAACCTATTTCAGTGAAGATTTGCTTTCAAAAGTTTTGACCGAAGATGTAAAATTGGCGGACGCGCCGGTCATTATAACCGAAGGTATTCGCCGACCAAGCGATATTGCATATTTAAAAGATCTTGAAGGATTTGTGCTGATCGCGCTTAAAACCGACGAACGCATGAGGTTTGAACGCCTGACCAAACGAAGTGAAAATCCGGATGACCGAGGGAAAACTTGGGAGACGTTTCAAAAAGACAACAATGCGGAAGCGGAGCAAAAAATAAAAGATATTGCGGCGATGGCAAACTATACGATTGAAAATAATGGCGATCTGGATGATTTATATAGGCAAATTGATAAAATTGTAGAGAGTTTATGAAAATACAAATAAAAAAAATGCACCCCGATGCAAAGATGCCGTCATACGCGCTTCCGGGCGATGTCGGGTTGGATATGTTTTCAAGAGAAGAGACTGTTATTTTGCAGCCGGGTGAGCGAAAAAATTTCTTCTGTGGATTTGCGTTGGAATTCCCGATCGGATACGCGGCTATAATAAAAGACAAAAGCGGCATGGCAAACAAAGGGCTCCACGCGCTTGGCGGAGTATATGACGCCGGATATCGCGGAGAATATAATGTGATTTTGGTAAATTTGGGAACAGAAGCGCACACGATAGAGAAAGGACAAAAAATCGCACAGCTTATTATTTTCCCGGTCGCAATTGGCGAATTGGTAGAAGTTGATGAATTATCTGAATCAGAACGGGGACACGGCAGGGTTGGCAGTACCGGGACATTTTAAAAACGTGGACGAAATAAAGCGGGAGAAATAAAATGGCGCAGACAAAATAGAATAAAAAAATATGCAAGCATATCTCGATATCGTGCAAAAAATCCTTGAGCAAGGAATTGAAAAAAAGGACCGAACTATTGCGATTGCCGGAGCCATGTTTGAACATGATATGGCAAAAGGCTTCCCGCTTCTGACGACCAAAAAAATGCCCTTCAAAGTTATCACGAGTGAATTGGAATTTTTCATAAAAGGAATTACCGACAAGCAATGGCTCACCGAGCGCAATAATCATATTTGGGATGAATGGGCACGTCCGACAAAGGCTCCCTATGGTCATGATGAAGCATCCAAAAAACGAATGCTC
>CAZKQL010000027.1:7855-11756 GCA_964554925.1 uncultured Gammaproteobacteria bacterium
TAGTTACGATACGGATTACACGGGAAAAGGAGTGGACCAGCTGAAATATATAATCGACACCCTTAAATCTGTTTCAAAAGATCGGCTTATAAACGACAGACGATTGATCGTCAATTCGTGGAACGCAGCTATGCTGCATGATATGGCGCTCCCTCCTTGTCATTACTCATACCAAGTTACGGTACTTGACGGTCGGCTAAACTTGCTCTGGAACCAGCGTTCGGTAGACACTATGCTTGGATTGCCATTTAATATAGCGAGTTATGCATTGCTTCTCCATCTTCTGGCAAAAGAAACGGGTTTAGAAGAAGGAAAATTGGTCGGCTTTTTGGCTGATGTTCATATTTACAAAAATCATCTCGTAGGCGCGAAAGAACAATCATCGCGCGATCCAAATACCTACGCCCTCCCGAAAATTGAAACGCAAAACTTTACTTCTATTTTTGACTGGAAGTACGACGATACCAAAGTTGTAGGATACGAAAGTCATCCGAAAATCAGTTTTGAAATTGCTGTGTAATATATGAGAGAAACAGAATACCGAGGAGAATTTCAAGAAGCATACCAAATCACTGATGTCGCGGAATTCAATGCTATTCGTTTGTGGGAAAAGAAAAAAGAGGCAGAAGAAAAAGGCAGTGACCCGAACGCAGTAACTCTTCAAGAAATTGGTGAGATACATGGAATAGACAGCGAGGAGGGTGTATTTGCCATAAAGAATCATGCCGGTGAATATGCGGCCAGTGGCAGTATACAAATATTCCCCGGGAAAAAACCAACTGAAAGAGCGGGAATATTAAGCGGCGTATACACTGCGCCAGAACACAGGGGTAAAGGCCTTGCAAAAGAGATAACGAAAAGGAGAGAAGAATGGGCGCGTCAGCTAGGTTTAGAAAAAGTGCGCACGACTATTTTTACAAATAACATTTCTTCGCTAAAATCAAAGCTACACGATGGGTATGCGATAGTGTCTATTTCACCCCGTGGAAATAGTTTTACTGTAGAGAAAAAATTAGTTCAGTCTGAACCTCCCGAGTATTCAGAGACTGAACGAGTGTTAGTGTTGGATGCTCAAAAAATTACAGACATGACCAAACAGGGCTGGGTTGGTCTTGATATTGAAGAAGACGCTGGCAAGACCTTTATTCTCCTTGCTAAATAATTCTATGTCAATTTCTCTTATAGCCGCTATCTCAAAAAATAATGTCATTGGCCGCGACAATGATTTACCCTGGCATATTCCGGAAGATTTGGATTTTTTCAAAAAAATGACCAAAGGAAAAATCGTGATCATGGGAAGAAAAACATGGGAATCCATACCGAAAAAATATCGCCCGCTACCCGGCCGCACCAACGTCGTAATTTCAAGACAACTCGATTACAAAGTTCCCGAAGGCGTGTACTTGTTTGAAGACGTAGACATCGCGCTCGATTATTTCAAAGGCCAAGACATAATGGTCTCGGGCGGCGGACAAATTTATACCGCGACCATAGATAAAGCGGACATATTATATATCACTCATGTCAACCAAGAAATTCCAAACGGACACGCATTTTTTCCGGAAATAGATCAAAATATTTGGAAGGAAATTGAACGGATCGATAGGGATGGATATTCATTCGTTACATACAAGAAAGGCGGATTTTAACTGATATGAAAGGCAAATTCATCGTCCTCTACGGCATCAATAATTTAGGCAAATCAACGCAAGCAAAAATGCTTGTTGAGCGCTTGAAACAAGAAGGCCACAAAGCCGAATATTTGAAATACCCGGTGTATGATCTGGAACCATCAGGAAAACTGATCAATGAATACTTACGCGAAGGAAACCCGTATAACTTGTCCGCTCGCGAAATCCAGCTCATGTATGTATGGAATCGCGAGCAATACGAACCGACGTTGCGGGAAAAATTGGAATCCGGTGTGCATATAATATCCGAAGACTATGTCGGTACCGGCCTCTCATGGGGAATCGGAACCGGCGTGGACGAACAATTCATGAAAAAAATAAACGCGCATTTGTTCAAAGAAGATATTGCATTTTTGTTTGATGGCGCGCGTTTTACCGAGGCGACGGAAAATACTCACAAACACGAAACCAACGACGAACTTATGGAAAAAGTCCGTGAGATACATGCCCGATTGGGAGAAGAATTTGAGTGGATTAAAATTGATGCAAACAAAAGCAGACAAGATATTCATGAAACAATTTGGAATAGAATTTCTAACTCAATTTAGAACCGATTTTTTGTTCAGCAAGATATTTGATATACTTCGAAAATAAATTTTGAATTGTCTCACTAGCTATGAATAAAAAAATAATAGAAATTGTTGCGTTATGTTTTATCACCACGGTAGCTATTTTTTTCGTCATGTATTATTTTTTCATCGTTCCCCTACTAACAAAGAACCAAACGGAACCGAGAAAAATAACCGCTAATTTCGATACCGCTTCAACGACCTTGCAAACGGTCACGACAACCCCAAGTACAATACCCGAAACCGCGGCTACGGGAACTGCAAAAACTGCAACTACCACACCACAACTATCAATGACCGATTATCTGCACGCCGTACCTGAAAAATATCTTCCCGCTTTTATGCAAGGTGTGACCGGCGTGAAACGTGACGCGTACATAAAAATCAAAGACGAAATAAATTATTTTTTAAGCCTCTCACCTGAAGCGGCCGGAATACACCAAGCAGGCGGCTCGTCATTTACCGACATCGCGCTTTTTTTGGGAAAAGAAAATCATAATGTACTCGCCATTAACAGCAAAACCTGCGTAACTATTGGATGCATAGATGATGATTTGATTTTTCTAACCTTTGAAAATGGCAAATGGATCGGAGCGACAAAGGCGCTCATGCCAAAAATTGATGAAGCATATATAGAGCAGCAGAAAATTGAGGCCGTGTTAAAAGAAACAAAGTTAGACGATTTTGACGAAGACCCAAGCAGTTTGCCAAATGTGGTGTACAGACTGCCCCGTGTCGGAACCGTTATTTTTTTAGTAGAAGAAAAAACGGGTACCAAGATATACGAAATTACATGGAATGGCAAACAATTTTTTGCGAAAAAATTATTAACGACTCCTCAAATCGCACTGACCGAACAAAATATAATTGGATTGTGGCAAGCAAACAGAGGCTATAACAATATGGGACAGAACTACTCCGACCGGTACCATTTTTTCGCTGATGGACGATACTCGTTTGTTACCGATGAAACGGATTGCAACAGAATCGTTGTGCAAGATGACGGTCATTATCGACTTCAAAACGGAAAATTATATTTGCGTCGAGAGCTTGTGCTAGCTCTAAACGTGTACGAGACAATCGAGGATTCACGTTGCCCGAAGGGAACCAGATTAGACCCCGAAAGTATTGGTATGCATGAACTAGGCGATAATCCGACGGAAGAAATATTCCCAATAACCACATTTTCCAACCCAGACTATATCAGACTGAAAAAAACCGGTTTCTGGAAATTGGGCGACGATCCGTACGAAGACGCTCCCGCGCCGATTGGGTCGAATGTAAAAGCCGACGATTACGAATAAAGTTCGGTTCCATGCCTCTTAAGGGCCTCCGCCATTGACGCGGAGGCTTTTTTCTGGTAGACATAATCCTAACACGCCCCAGTAGGCGTATGTATAACCGAGAGAGAAAGGAACAGCCCATGACAGAGAGGCTGTACGACAAGCCGAGCCTGACGCGGGGCCAGTTCGACGACATGCTCGCGACGCTGACCCGCGACTTCGCATCTGGCGAGGAACGAGCGCGAGACAGCGTGGTCGCTGCCGTGAAAAAGGCCCTCATGCCGCTCGTGCGGGAAGTCATCACGATCGAGGTGCCCGTCGAGCACACGCCGACGCCCCCCGTTGAAGGCTGTAGGCT
>CAZKQL010000027.1:11766-12354 GCA_964554925.1 uncultured Gammaproteobacteria bacterium
GAGGGCCCAACGGGCACACTCACGCTGTCGCTCTACGACTTCTTCCTGGCGCTGGGCATGGAGGAGATGTTGGGCCACCAGATGATCGCCCCTACCAAGAAGGAGCATCCGAAGCTCCTTGGCGAGCGTCATGCCCGCGCGCTCCTGGCGCAGTCGCACCAGATCCCGGAAAGCTGGGACTACGACCTGGCCTTCCTGGGAACGGAGTGGCAGGATCTCGGCGGTGGCCTCCGCATCTACATCCTCACCAAGAAGAGTGGCAGCTGGAAGCTCATCTGGAACTGGCTTGAACAAAGTTACCAAAAGCATAACTCTGACTGGCTCCGAGGCACCCGCGTCGTCGTCCTCGCTCCCGCCGCCTAGCGGCTCTCCGGCCCGAGGGGTCTGTATCTATCGTCCGCATCACGCGGGCGCAGATCGCACGACCCCTCGGCGCCGCATTCACTTATATTTCCGTAAAATTGTCCCTCCACCCCAAAAATGCTATACTCTGCCTAGAGTATTTTTTTATTCCAATTATATGCTCATACGCGTCAGCGACATTATTATTTTGAGTTTTAGCTTGTACAAGGAACATTTCAAGCTCTT
>CAZKQL010000028.1:0-12282 GCA_964554925.1 uncultured Gammaproteobacteria bacterium
CGACAAAATAGAGTTCCCTCAAGCGCAAAATAACATTTTCATAACCATTTAAATTTTGTTCAAAACGGGAAATATGCGCCTGGCTGTCGACGTAGGTCAAATGTCCTTTTATTGAATACACCAAAGTATGTGATTTTTCGACCATGTTGTTCATTTTATCCCCGGATACACTGCCCACTATTTTTCTATTCTCATCATTTATAACCAAATCAAATTGTCCACGAGAAAGCGTATCGAGAAATATAAGAAGCGAAACAGCCGCGCCGACCAAAATTCCGGAAATCGGATCATGATACACCGAAATTCCGGCAACAATCATGGCAATAACAAAACTTTTACGATCAATATTCCACATACGCTTGAAATGTTTGTGTTCTACCATGCGTACTGCAACCATTACGAGAATCGCCGCTATCACCGGAAGTGGAATATATTTGAAATAACCCAGCAAAAAAAGCGAAATTATCGCTACACAGGCAGCATTTATAACAGCAGCCATCTTGTGCTTTCCTCCGCTTTTGATATTTAGCGCGGTACGGGCGAGTGCCGCCGTCGCCGGAATTCCTCCCGCAAACCCGGTAACCACATTTGCAAGACCAAGCCCCAGCATTTCTTTTCGTTTGTCATGTTTTGTTTTTGTCATGCCGTCCGCTATTTTTGCAGAAAGCATGGTTTCGAGAGCCGTAATAATAAGCGTCTTGCTTATTCCTCCACCAAAAGAAAAAGGTAAAAATAATTTTGGCGAAATATCCGCGTAACGTGAGCCAAGGGTCTGTAATACCAGTGGAATTTTATGTGTTTCCGATAAATATCCAAGCAAAATCCCGAACGGCGCGAGTAGAGCTGCCGCGGGGATTTGCGGCAACGATTTAAATTTTTTAGAAATCCGATCGACAAAAAACATGAGGAAGAAAAAAACCGCAAACACTGCGATAGCCGCGCCGGACGATTGCCCTATATGGCGAAATGATTCGATCAAATTATCTATAAATGCTTCGTGTTTTGGTAAATTTGATAAACCAAAAGCAAAATTGAGTTGATTAAGAGCAATAATAAAAGCAACGCCAAGTGTAAATCCTTGCACAGTATTTGCCGGGATGTAAATCAGATAACGCTCGAGCCGGAAAAACCACGCGATGAGAATAATGACACCGACAATTACCGTAAGCAAGGCAAAACTTTCCACTCCATGCACGAATACAAATGACGCGAGGAGCCCGGACAATGCGCCGGTCGGACCGACGATATTGTAATTACTGCCGCCGAATATGCCCGCTATAGCACCTGCCCACATGGCGGTAATGATACCTTGGGTCGGCGTCGCGCCAGCCGCAACAGCAAGAGAGATAGAAAGAGGAATTGAAACAAGAGATACAGTGAGGCCGGCTTTCCAATTATATTTGAACCCGGAAAAAAATGATGAAAATCGGTTCATAGTAAAATTTTTGTAGAAAAATAGGATATTGAGGGCGAACTACGCGACAACGATTATAACAACAGATATTCCACCGGTCAACAATATGATAGAATGAAAAAATCGTGTTACGGGAGGAAACATGAAACACCTTTGGCTTGTAGTTTGGGCATTGCGTGCAATGTGGCGGGAGAAGTCCATACAAAGAGCCGATCGTGTACGGCTCTTTGTAAAAACGCTCTGTCTGTACTGGAGCTTCCTCGGCTTTGTCGATCTCGACCAGCAGGTAGACCAACTCCATCGCGCCATGCTCGCGGCACTCATGACCGCGATCTACGACTACGAAACCGATACCAAGCCGGTTGCTCGGTTCGAGGACTCAATCTGCGCGAGGTTGCTCAAAACCTACCAGGTCGGATTAGAAGCGACAGCAGTCGCGGAAAACATGATGCGACAAGATCTGGCGCGTGCATTTTCCGCTCACGGACTCGAGCGCGGCAGCGATGCCCTCGTGTTCTATTCGCTCGTCATCAACAGCTCGTGGATGGCAGATATCCGTCCAAGAGAAATCCGACGATTCGGTTTCCTGCTCCAGATCATCGATGATCTGCACGACTACGAGCAAGACATGCGGAGCGGCGACCAAAATTGCCTACGCGGAAGTGGGAAGGAAAAATATCTCGCGAGCGCCCAAGCATTCATCGAAAGCTCGTTCTGGGCTGAACTCGAAAAACGTTCATGGGTGTACACCTTTCTGCGATTCGAGTGCATGCGCAAGCTGGACGAATTCAGCGGCCATGCGCGGCCGAGTTTCCGGCAATTTGTAAAAGTCGGAAGACTGCAAACTGCCGTGTACGCCGCGTCTCTCACTTGTATCGGTTTCATGCTGCACCGACCCATTGACTGGCTGGTTATGCTCTCGTCAGCCGCGAGCTTCGCGCTCGCCACTATGAGCATTATGATGTACAACGACATCTGCGACTGGCGAATTGATCTGCGAAAACGCAAGGACTTCGCCTACCGCAACATGTACGCGCTCGCCGGCTTCTGGATGAAACTGAATGTGGCGGTTGTCCTGTCTCTCGAAGCGGTTTCGTTTTATAGCACCGGTGCAGCCACGCTGATTGGGCTCACATGGTTTATAGGGCTCGGCTACGCGGGACTAAAGCACCGAGAACTTGTACAATCATGGCTCGTTGCATTTTGCGCAGCCATGCCGGTTCTCGCCGGATCAGTGCATCACGAGTCAATCAAACTCGCGGTCCTCGCCGTCTTTGGCTTTTTCTTCTTCCTCATGAACGCTCGCGAACGCTTGAGTGATATTCGCGATCGTGATGCAGACCAAGGCCTCAAACGCACACTCGCGGCACGACATAGCGTAAATATGGTAAGCATTATGTCGGTCGTCATGAGTCTCATGTTCGCTTCCATTTGCTTATCGCCTTTCCCCGTCGTAATGATGGCTTGCGCGCTTCTTATGGGAGCGGCAATCATTTGCTCCGGCCCATTGTTCATTTTCACTCGTTCGCCTTGGCTCGGTTCTGCGCTCTTGAGCTTGCAGCTCACGATTGTGACCGCGCTTGTCGGCGTTTTCGCCTATACGATCTAGCGGACATCCTTCGCACGACTTCATCCACAGTCGCCGTCCGCCCCGTCTCATTTTGTATACAATATTGTACACAATGAGACCGGATATTTGTTTGACAAAACTTCTCGCTGAAACTATAATACGTATATGCTCCTTTCAAATTCACTTTATCAAGAAGGAACGAGGGAACTGGCCCCACGACTTCCTAGCAACCTGACATGAATAAGCCGCTCCGAAAGGAGTTGAAACTTATTACAAAACATGCTAAGGTGCTCCACCCAACCCTGCGGGGAATGATACGCCTACAGCATTTTGCTGAATGGAACTAATAGTTTGTCTTACCGCGCGGGTAGGATTTTTTGTTTTATATCAATGATTTTGCTGAATATTGCCAATATACCAGCGAATTTGGCCAACATAAAATAAAAAGTCCTGCCTGTGCATATGACAGGCAATCAGTCAGAATCTGTAGAAATCTAAACCTGGGCGTGGAGGTTGAGTATGATGAAGGTTGCGTTGGCGGTGCTCGATGTCCTACTCATTGGCTGGATTCTTCGCGGCATCGTTGACTACTTCAGGCGGCCGCGGCTCTTCGTGGTCAACTTCGACGGCTTCTTCGTGAAAAAGCCGACGGGCAAGGTCGCGAACAAGTGCATGAAGCTGGCCTGGCGCTGCCTTTTGCTCATGAAGAAGGGCGACGCCATCATCGTGGCGCACGAGGTGCCGGACAGCTTCGTCGACTATGTCGAGAAGGTGCTCGGCTTCCGCCCTACGATCTACACGATCGGAACCGTGCTCATGCCGCTCGACATCGTGTCCGCGATCATAGAAGACAGCAGGCTCATGGAGCAGCTCAAGGCGGATTCTCGAAAAGTGCGGCGCATACTGCAGCCACTCATCTCGACTCCAAGCGTTTTTGAACTCGGTGAGTTGCTCGGTCTCCCTGTTGCGGGGACTCCGCGGCGGCTGCTTGAATCCGACAAAAACCTTGTCCAAGCGCTCAACAGCAAGGTAGTCTTCGCTGACTGGTGCGAAAAGTACGATTTCAAAACTGCGGGCACTCGCTGCTACTCCAAGGAGCAGGTTCGTCAAGCCGCGGATCGACTCATCCGCCACGGAGAGACAGCTGTCATCCGCGAGCATATCTCCGCGGGCGGCCTCGGCAATGGCTGCTACACTTCTGTCGCCGACGTGGATGCCATGATCGCCGGCATTCCGGAGGGAGATGAATTCGCTGCCATGGTGGGACCATATATGGAACTGCCGCATCACGTTTCGGTGCTCTTCGAGATCCAGTGGTGGGGTAGGCGAATCATCTCGACCTGCCACCGGCGACTTAAGAACCGCACCGAGTCAGTTGGCGGAATCACTCCCTGCCCCGACATCCCGGGTCTCAAGGAGGCGCGCCGCATAGCGCGCAAGTACGCGCGCCACCTGCACGACCTCGGCTATCGAGGCATCGCGGACATCGACTTCGCCATAAGCGAAAGCGGCAAGATCATCGTGCTCTTCGAGAGCAACGCGCGACTGGTTCTGACCAGCGTTCCGCTCAACATCGCCGCTCGGTTCGAAAAACTCTGGGGTTTGTCGCTCCAGCCGGTCATCGTGGAGTACAGAGAGGATCCGCCAATCCAGCCTGGCATGCGGCTAGATGACCTCGAACAGATATGCAGACTCGCGGTAGACCAAGCAAGGAAGCACATGCGGAACCCCGGACGAGGAGAACTCATCATCGTCTCGCCACCGGATCCTGAAACCGGCTGGTACAGCTTCGCAGCCGTCGCGCAGCATCGTGATGACGCGACGACTCTGCGTGAATGGTTCTTTAGACTTATGAATCGAGAAGCGCATCGAGCTCATGCTCCGGTGCCGATCGCAGCGCAAAGGGAGGCACTGAACTAGGTTCAGGTGCGCTGGCTGTATGATGCAGCCAGCGCTCAGCCACTTAGTGTCAAAACTGTTTGATATTGAGTGGCTGAAGTATGTTAATAAATTCGGCTATTTAGATTTCTTTAGTAGACGGATATACAGTATATTGTGCGACGTTGTTTTTATAATTATTTATGTATAATTATTACTGAATAATAAAATTTAATATTGTTTTTTATTTATGATACGAGAACTACAATGGTGCGCGCCTATGCAAGCCATTGACATAAGACGAAAAGCTAGACAAAATGCACAGACGCAAGACCTCCCTGCCAACGGCTAGACTAGCGCCCGTCTGCAATGCTCCATGCACGGCATGTGGTGGAAGAGGTCTTCGGGCTCTTGCGAACGAGAAGGAAAAGGCTGGACACGTGCAGCGCCCCTCGCGAATACCCGTCGGACAGGAGGTCGACGGGTGTGGCGCGAGGGGTTGGCATCGGGCACCATGAGGCTCGGCTGTCACCGCCTTTTGGACGCTCACTTTTGCCGGCGTTCGTCCAATTGGCTCGCGCTAGCCACGCACGACGCGGGTGTTACAACCCGCGTCGTGCACCCCAAACAACAAATAAAAAAAGACATGATATCACGTCTTTTTTTATTTGTATACGATAGTGTATACAAGTTTATTCTACAAATATGAATATACGTCCGATAAGACTATTTTTGATTAATTTTATTCTTGCTCCATGCAAAATTTAGATTCTATGGAGATGCTTCGATTATCCATAGCCTCACAAAAAATTCAGGTGACCATCTTTTCCTCTTTTTTTAATTTTTGAGTACAAAAAAACGCAGTTCCCTGCGAAACCCCTCCATATAGACTCATTATAGCACAGATTAAATCCTTGTCAAGTCTGACATTAATTTTTTCTGAACTCGTTGTGAATAGAGTTTCAAAAAATATCCACAGCCTTAAAAGGCAGATTCTCAAAATTTGTATACAGTTGTTTGTACTTTTGCACAGTTATCCCATGTTTTCCACAGAGTTATACACAATTCGACAGCATCTATACATCTGAAACATTAGAATTGAGATATAACAGCTTAGTAATCCGACGCAGACCGGAAGCGAAACTTACTCGTCGGCAAAGCACGAGTGTCTGTAGAACTGCGCCGATCTTTTAGAAGAATACAGCTTGGAATCCAAAAAATACTGCAGATTCCAAATCTTAAACATTAAATACCGCTTGGAAGCGGCATTTGTACATGTCCCCCCGCCGTGAATCGAACGCGGATTTTTCCCTTAGGAGAGGAACGTTCTATCCGTTGAACTACAGGGGGGTATTTTGGTTGCCTCAACAATATAGAGGGAATTCGAGATAAAATCAAGCGATATGTTCAAGTCGGTTATAATTTTATTTACTAATGCCAAAAACAGGATAATCGGTTTTATGAGCTCATCCAGCGCCTCACAGTATATAAAATACAATTATTTATCTAAATTTAGGTAAATATAATGCGTCGTACAATAAAAATTCTTCTTTTTTACAGAACCCCAAATCTCTGCTACTATACAAATATACATAAAACATCTATGCAAATCACCCTCCTTACCATCCTCGCCGTGCTTCTGGCCGCCACTCTCGGGGCTATTTTCATGTTGTACAAAAAAATGCAGCAAAACGCTGCGCCAAAAGAAGGTGAACAGAATATGTACATCATGCTGCAGCAGCAAATTCAGGAGCTGAACAAAACAGTGGATCAAAAAATGACCGAGACCAATCGTTCCATGAATGAAACTCAAATGCATATACACAAAACCATTCAGGGACAATTCGGCCAGTCCGCGCAGATGATCGCGAGCATTACGGAAAAATTGACCAGTCTTGATAAAACAAATCAGCAGGTGATTGGCTTCTCTGAACAATTATCCAATTTGGAAAAAGTATTAAGCAGTCAGAAGCAGCGTGGAAATCTTGGGGAAGCAGGATTGCAATTGGTTCTTGAAAACATGCTCCCGCCGACTGCGTTCAAATTGCAATATCAATTTCCTGATGGCGATACGGTGGACGCGGCCATATTTACCAAAGATGGCATCATACCTGTTGACGCAAAATTTTCATTGGAAAATTATCGAAAAATTATTTCCGAGGATGACAAAGCAAATCGAGAAGTTTTGGAAAGAGAATTCAAAAGCGATCTCAAAAAACGAATTGATGAAACCAGCAAATATATAAAAACAGCGGACGGAACATTGGAATTCGCGTTTATGTTTATCCCTTCAGAAGCGATTTATTATGATCTGCTCGTGAACGAAGTGGGCGCGGTAAAAGTGAATACGCGCAATTTGGTTGACTACGCGTTCAACGAGAAAAAAGTTATTATTGTTTCGCCGACCACATTTGCCGCGTATTTGCATACGGTCTTGCAGGGACTCCGCGCGTTAAAAATAGAAGAAAGCGCAAAGAGTATTCGCAAGCATGTGGAGATGCTGGGGAAACACATTCAGGCATACGAAGATTACATGAAAAAATTGGGCGTCAGCATGGGAACAACGGTGAGCCACTACAATGCCGCATATAAAGAACTTGGGAAGATAGATAAAGACGTAATTAAAATCACCGAAGGGGAGCGCAGCATTGAGCCGCTCCAGTTGGATAAGCCGGCAGTGGAGTAGAAGCAAATACTTTTAGTGGAAAGGATGACTTTTGAGCATCTACTTGATGAAGCTACCGATAATTTTTAAAAAATATATGTCAAAATATTTTTTTGCCTCCATCATATTTTTTGTAATTGTCGGGGTTGGCTGCGCTCCTGCAAAAAATACTCAAACGATAAATGAACAAACAAACAACAGCCAAATAAAGGTTATCGACTGGTGCGATGAGGAGAAATTCGCTGGTAATGAACTGCGGATTTCATCTGAGTATTTTAATGGAATGTACCACGCACCAACCATTAGACATGTATGCCGTGGAAATAAAGAACTTTTCTATCTCGAAATGGTGTGGAATGACTCTGCCACAGTACACACGGGTACGCTAAAATCAAAAAAAACTGAAGCCTCATTACCCATTTCATCAGAAAATAAGGATCCGGAATTTGAGTTGCTTCAAATCCAAGATAAAGACAAAGTTCAGTTTACAATCGACAAAAAAATATTCATATACGATGAAGATAACGACAAATTTATAGAAAATCCAACCACAACTGCTCCTTCTGCTGATGAGCGACTCGCTCTTTGTAACGCAGCCCCAATTCCTCGTGAAATTGGCGACAATCAGTATCCTATCGCAAAAAAATACGAAAAACTGACTCGCCTAGGTCAAATATTTACCGCTGAGCCGTGCGACGAAGCGAGATTAACTGCGGTTTTCAAGGAAGTTTACCGAGGATACGGAGAAGGAGCTGTTCAGGGATCAAGTCTTAATCTTTCCAAAAATCCCAGCTCAACTCTCATAACAATATTCAAAAGCATTGGCTACAGCTGCTTAGAAAATGTTGCAGAAAATCAATGCAAAAAATGGAAGCTTGAAAAATCTGTTGATGTTAAGGCGTTACTTCAATTGGAACCATACACAGAATTTTTTGCATCTGATGACTGCATAAATTGTGGCTAAAAGCCGTCCAAATTTCTGTTCGCTTGCAAGCTTCGCCACAGCGTACACAAATATGAAAATCAAAACATATGCATTGGAAATCCTAAAGATCTTTGGGCTGCTCGCACTTCAGAGAGTATCAATTTTACATAATCACCTGTATAGAATGTGGACACCTCATCCGTGTCTTGAAGAATCCGGCTTGCCTCTCATTCTAATACTGATAATTATAATTGCCGGTATATCTGTATTCTACAAACATAAAATAAACCGCAAAGTGATGCTTATTTTTGCCCTCCTCACTGTAGCCATTAACGCCATCGCAATACTTTTTACTGACTCATTCACATGGCTGCTGGGCTCCGAAGGTTGGCGCATGTATTTTACTTTTGCATTCGTAAATCTAATGACGATACTCTTTGCGCTACTTCTACTCTCTCAAAATCACAAACCAGCAGACAAAAATGAGGCCAATTCCACAGCATTCTACGAGATAATATTTTTGGTCCTAGCAATAAGCATCTATATACTGAGTGTGGGATTTTGCAAAATAGGTTAAAATGAAATTGATACGAGCAATTCAACCGTCGAAGAAACGCGCGAAGTTGAAAAAATACTCAAGGAAATTTGATTATATTACTAAGGACGTAGATCTATTAAATAGATAACCATATGACAAATATAAAAGAAGGTGAGAACTTCTCACCCAAAGGGGAAAAAGAGAACATAACTCAACTGATCAAAAAGAAAATACTGGTCCCCAGTTTAAAATTCGCAGCAGGCATCACGGCGATAGGCATGCTTTTGTACTTAATTATCTCACCGATAATGATCGGATTTGCTTTTGACACTCCCGGCACAACGTGGGGCGACGTTTTTCTTGGTCTATTAAAATTTTTCTTAAATGTTCTTATAGATTGGTTTGTCATAGCATTGATTTTTAACACCATCAAGACGTACATAAAAAATAGAAATTAAATAGGAATTTATGGTGAACATACAACGAAAATGGGATGTCCTCGCCAAAGAGAAGAGAGAAAGCCTGATTAAAGAAATAATCACATACTTCAAGCTGGAACAAAACCAAGAAATCGGCATACTGGCCGCCGAAGATATTTTGGATTTCTTTTTGCAGGCTTTTGGCGAAGAGATATACAATAAAGCAATTGACGACTCGAAAAAAACAGTCCGTGAAGGTTTTGAAAATCTTGAGGTTGATTTGGATCTTTTGCTACATAGATAATTATGAAATACGAAAAATTATGTCCCCAAACTTCCGAAAAGCCACTCGCGTCGATATTACAACACTCCGAAATTTTGAAAACAAATTAGTGGCGCACGAACGCTCAAGAGAGCCTACTCTCATTCAAGAAGGCGCTCTTGAATATTACGATATACCGCAGCTCATAGAAGATAGTGAAAATTCAATTATCATCATCGCGGAAGTAGATAACAAACCCGTTGGGTGTGGACTCGGCCAAATCCGAAAAAATGAACCATACAACAACGTCCCGCACTATGGCTATGTAGGACTCATGTATGTTGATGAGGCACAAAGAGGGAATAAAATTGGAGGATCAATTATTCAAGAACTGGTTGATTGGTTTCACAGCAAAAAAATCAATGAAATCCGTCTCAAAGTCTACGCAAATAATCCTGCGGCTGTTAAGGCATACGAAAAGTATGGTTTTGAGCATTTTGTACATGAGATGAAGCTGAAATAGACGCGATCCGGTAGCGTAAATACCGGGATTTGAGTATTTAGCCTAATTGCCGGGAATCCCGGCAATTTGACATTTTATATCAATTCCCGGTATTATGTGTATATATGAAGATACACATCTCAAATAGCGTATGGCTAGGCAATATCGACCCATTTCTGAAAGGATTTGATCCGGATAATACTGAGAGCCTAGACATAACATTCCACAAAAAATGGATGTCCATACACCCCATGGTTTTATCAATGATTGCCGCTCTTGGCATAGGAATACAGCCGTCAAAAATCAATTGCGAAACACTGGAGGCAAAATCGAAACATTATCTGGAGAGGATGAAATTATTTGATTTTTTAGGTGTAAAATCCGGCATGAATATAACCGAACACGATCCATCGGGCAGATTCATCCCGCTGACACAAATACGAGATTCGTCAGAATTAACTGAATTCATTAGAGAAGTCACACCATTGTTACATATTGATGTGCAACAAGCAGAACCCCTACGCTACATAATGAGTGAGCTAATCAGAAATGTACTAGAGCATGCGGAATCCCCCTACGGTGCAATTGTGTCCGCACAATATTACAAGGAAAGTAACATTGTGCGCATAGGTATCGCGGACACCGGAATCGGCATACAAAAATCAATCAATCGTTCGCATGATGCGAAAAATGATTTAGAGGCGATTCGTTTGGCGCTTATCCCGGGAATTACCGGGACTACCAGTAAGGAAGGTGGAACCGATTGGAATGCGGGCGCAGGTTTATTTTTTATAAAATCCATAGCGTCCGTAAATAATGATTTTTTTGTTATATACAGCGGCTCTGCGATGTATAAACTCTTAAAACGAAAAACCAAAAAAATTGAACTGCATGCGAATCCATTTGATGACAGACATTCCAAAAAAAATAACCTACCCAAATGGCAAGGAACCGCGGTTGGTATTGATCTATCTCTTAACCAAACGCAGGAATTCTCTCTCTTATTAAAGTTGTTCCGTGAGGCATGGAGCGGGGCAATCAAAGAAAGAAAAAAAATACGTTACAAAAAACCCCAATTCATATGATCACTGTCGCATTGTTTAAACAAGCCGGTGCCTTTGCGGAAAACAAGGACACTGCAAGGGATATCAGGCTGCATATAATGATCCCGGCCCTAGAAAAAAATGAGAGTATTATTCTGGATTTCAAAAATGTAGAGGGAGCGACGCAGTCATTCATTCACGCGCTTATCAGCGATTTGATAAGAAATTATGGCAATGAAGTGCTGGACAAAATTCAATTCAAATCTTGCAATGATACCATAAAAGGCATTATCTCAATTGTGACGGATTATATGCAAGAAAGTACCTGATTTCACCCACTTGTAAGCACATTTTCGGAAGAATATAATGGAAGTAGGAGCCTAACTTCCTCAATTTAAAACACAAAAATTTTAATTCATGTAATCCAAAATATATGGCCAAAATAAATCCGTATCTAAACTTCAAGGGCACGACCGAAGAAGCATTTAATTTCTACAAATCCGTATTTGGCGGAGAATTCACCATGTTGCAAAGATTCAAAGACACACCACAAGCAGGCAACGTAACAGTAGGCGAGCAAGAAAAAATTATGCACATAGCCCTGCCCATAGGAGAAAATATCCTTATGGGAACGGATGAACTTGTATCGATGGGGCACACAACCACCCCCGGGAATAATTTTTCGCTTACCGTTGATGTTGGCAGCAAAGAAGAAGCGGAGAAAATTTTTAATGGACTTTCCGAGGGCGGAAAAATTGAAATGCCCCTCGCAGACGCATTTTGGGGCGCGTATTTTGGTATGTTGGAAGATAAATTTGGCGTACGCTGGATGGTGAATTACGCATATCCTAAAAAATAATAAATACCGATACAATAGAATAGATAGTTAATTCTTAATCAAAAATATATGGCTACCAAAAACGTAAAAAATTATGTTGACGGATTTGTCTTGTCAGTACCAAAGAAAAATCTAGCCACATATAAGAAGATGGCGACGGCCGCCGGAAAAATGTGGATGAAACATGGCGCGCTCGAATACATGGAGTGCGTGGCGGAGGATATGCAC
>CAZKQL010000029.1:0-4962 GCA_964554925.1 uncultured Gammaproteobacteria bacterium
TTTTATTTTGTCGAGCACCGAATGCTCTAGACTCTCTGTGTTTTTGTTGTCTTGTTCATTATTCATACACGGTGTAATTGATCGTAATATTTTTTGAGCAACGTTCTGCCTCTCTTTAACCGCACGCCAACCGTAGAAACCGGAACCCGCAAAATTTCCGAAATTTCTTTGTAGTCCAACTCTTCATAATAATACAATAGAAGCGGCTCCCGATATTTCGCGTCCAATTTGTCGAGACACGCATCGAGGGCTTTTCTCAACTCTTTTATGTGCAGTTCATCATCGGTTTTTTTGGGCAAGGTAAAATACGGCAGCAATGTATCAAAATCAATGAATGAGAGCGGCTCTGATTTTCTTTTTTTGATCGCGTTTATATATTCATTGTGCGCGATGCGATAAATCCAAGGTGAAAATGGAAGACCAGAGTCATAGCTTTGTATCTTTGTGTAGACTTTGATAAATACTTCCTGAATCAAATCTTGGGCATTGTCATAATCAAAAAGAAACCTGCGCGCGTAACGCATCATTTTCTGTTCATAGCGCTGTATCAATAAGCCAAATGACTCCGTATCACCGCCTTGAACCATTCGCGCGATTTCTTCGTCGGTTTGTGTATTCATAGCATGAGCACTATATACTACAACACAGTCGTATTTTTATTTCAATCCTTATATTACGCATAAAAAACCAAAACCGCCGGTTTGATCGACGGTTTTGGAATTGATCTGTCAAATGATGTCTATTTCTCCAAACTCACATTGTGCATCCACGCGACAAAAGCGCCGCCGATGCCGGACCAAATCGCGATACTCACCGCGCCGGCAAGATAACTGCCGATGCTAAACCATGTAAATCCGGGTAAAAGACCAAGCAAAGCATGATGCAACTCGGCCGATTCGCCCGTGAGTGTACTGCCAAAAACCAGGCAAGCACTATACGCGATCTCCCCTCCAAGGACGCAGAGACCGGCATATTTGCCGATCGATAGTTTGTGACCCATATACATTAATTAAAATGAATTATATGTAATTTTGATCTAACTCATGCGGCTAAGACGCGCGAATAATACAAATACTCCGACAAACAATAACGTCATAGCCCACGGCGCGACAAGCGATAACCAATTGCGTTTACCCGGGCGAAAACGACGCAAGAACAACGAATTTGTTACTACGGAAACCGAACTCAATGCCATTGCAAGTCCGGCAAGTTCAGGCTTTAACACCAATCCCAAGCCCATAAATACTCGAGCCGCAATGGGAATTCCAATGACATTATAGAACAGCGCGAAAAACATATTTTGTTTTATCTTTCCCATGGTCTCGCGGCTTAGTTTAATGGCGGTTATGACGTCTCGCAAATCGTTCTTGATAATTACAATTCCGCCGGTTTCCATAGCCACATCGGTTCCCGAACCCATTGCAATTCCCAAATCAGCCTGCGCGAGCGCCGGCGCGTCATTTATGCCGTCCCCCACCATCGCCACTTTGATTCCGGTTTCTTGCAATTTCTTTATTTCATTTGCTTTGTCCTCGGGCAATACTTCGGCCAACACATTTTTTATTCCAACTTGGCGCGCGATAGCCCCGGCCGTGCGTTGGTTGTCTCCTGTTATCATGTAGACTTCGATGCCGCGATTTTGCAAAGCTTGCACGGCTTCTGCGGTGGTTTCTTTGAGCGTATCTGCAACTGCAATAAGACCGAGAATTTCCGCGGCTGATGACAAAATCATAACCGTCTTGCCGTTTTCTTCGAGTTTGCGAATTTTGCGCTCAACTTTTTCTACGGACGCGGCGGATAATCCCACAACATCGGTCACCAATTTTCGGTTGCCAAAATAATATTTCGTATTGTTGAGCAATGCCTCTACTCCATGACCCGGAATAGCGCGAAAATTTGACGCTTCGCTAAGACTGATCGCTTCTTCTTCCGCGTGTTTTACAATCGCGTCCGCCAGCGGGTGTTCTGATAATTTTTCCAGACTCGCGGCGATTGAAATGATTTCTTCTTCGTCCGACATTCCCACACCCACAACATCTGTTACTTCAGGCTCGCCTTTGGTTAGGGTTCCGGTTTTATCGAACACCACTGCTTTTATATTGCATGCCGCTTCGAGCGGCTCGCCGCCTTTTATGAGGATTCCATGCTCCGCGCCTTTGCCCGTACCGACCATAATCGCCGTAGGGGTCGCGAGGCCGAGCGCGCAAGGACAAGCAATGACGATTACAGACGTAAACGCCATGAGTGCAAACGTGAGGCTGGCGCCAAGCGCGAAGTACCATATCGCAAACGTAAGTATGGCGACAACGATAACGATAGGCACAAAGTACGCGGAAATTTTATCTGCCACCGCTTGAATCGGCGCCTTTGAGCCTTGCGCTTCTTCCACCACGCGGATAATTTGCGCGAGCGTACTTTCGTTTCCGACTCTGGTCGCCTTGAATTCAAAACTGCCGTGTTTGTTTATGGTCGCACCGATTACGCTATCGCCCACGTTTTTTTCTATGGGAATACTTTCGCCCGTAATCATGGATTCATCTACTGCCGATTGACCTTTGGTGAGCCGAACCTCAATAATATCGCCCGCCACAACTTGATCAATTGGAATATCGGTTGCCGTGCCGTTTTTTATGACGCGCGCGGTCTTTGGCTGCAGCCCCATTAACTTTTTTATCGCGTCTGATGTGCGGCCTTTGGTTTTTGCTTCCAGCCATTTTCCAAGAATTACAAAGGTAATAAGAAACGCCGCGGTTTCAAAATATAATTCCGGAATTTTTGCGCCATTTAGTCCAATAAGGCTTCCATTCTTGACCACATACGCCACAAACTGGGCGAGGCTGTAAAAGAACGCGGTGCTTGTACCAATCGCAATCAAACTATCCATGTTAAAGGTCTTCATGCGCAGACTGCTCCACATTCCTTTGTAAAATCCGGCGCCAATAACAAACTGCACCGGAGTGGTGAGAATGAGAGACACAATGCCGACGTACGGTAAGAGTAACGCGCGACCCGGTATAAACGAAAAGAAATCAAAGAACATAAAATACAGCATGGGCAAACTTAATCCCAGACTCCACAAAAATCTGCGCCAATAGCCTTTGATGACCGCTTCTTTGTTGCGGCGTTCTTCTTCCGGATCAACGGATGACGCAAGACGCGCGCCATATCCTGATTTTTTGACCGCTTCAATCAATTTTTCCGTGGAAGCAAGCCCTGTATCATATACGACCCGTGCTTTTTCGGCGGCAAAATTTACATTCGCGGTTTTTACGCCGGGTACTTTTTTGAGGCCTTTCTCGATAAGTCCGGGGCAAGACGCGCAGTGCATTCCGGAAAGCGCGAGCTGCACTTGTTCTTCGGCTTTTTGTACGGGTTTTTCTGTTTTACCCTCTCCCATGAATTTTGATGTTGGGCTTGATGATTGCGGATTGAGTTCAAAGTGAGAAGTTTCCGCTCCATCCTCCGATTCAATGGTCAATTCCAGTTTCACTTTGAATGGAGGGTGGACTCTGCTTGTTACGACTCCCTTGTATCCGGCTTTAACAATAGCCGCCTCAATCATCGCGTTGTCGATGGTGCTTGGCGCTTCCAATTCTCCCGTGCCATTTTTATGATCGATTTTTATATTTTTTACACCAGGAAGCTCCTCCAATTCCATCCCGATTATTTTTTCACATGACTCACACGTCATTCCTCCAATCTTCAGTACTATTTTATCCATATAATAATATTTAGGCGCTCTTGGCCGCTATTTTATCTACTACTTTAAGCGCTGCGACAATTTCCTCCCAGTCTACAATTCGATCACTTTTGATTTCCGCGTTTCCCGTAGCAAGGTCAACCGTCGCTTCGTTCACTCCGGAAATTTTTTTGAGTGCCATTGTCGATAACTTTATGCATGCATGACAGGTGAGATTGGTTATTTTGAATTTCTGTATTTCCATATTCATGTTAATTATCGACTACGATAAATTTACCTCGAAACATTCCCATGGAGCAGGAAAATGGAATTTCCCCTGTCTGCGTCGGGGTAAACGTAATGATATTTTGTCCGGATTTGAGCACTTCGCTGATTCCATATTTGGGCATCACGATAGACGCGGCGCATGTAAACTGCGAAGTTGAATTGATAATCCATTTTACCGGTTTGCCTTTCTTTATCGTAAACCTATCAGGTTTGTATCCATTGGCATTTTGCGTCATACGGACCTCTTGTATATCGGCGGAAACCGATAACTGATCCGTGCTCGTGTCGACTGTTTTTTGCGAAGTGCCGTCTATCAACCTGCTGCCATTGCTTATGTTGTACCAACCAAACAAAATCACGGTTAGACCGGCAGTCATAAAGAATACGCGAGCTTTTCTGCCTTTTACCACTGACGTCAATCCGCCAATACCAAGGAGTCCGGGAGCGGTACCAATCGCAAACAATCCCATCACCGCCATTCCTTGCCAAAAACTGCCGGTCGAAACCGCATAGAGCTGCATTGCCTGTGTAAACCCGCAGGGCAAAAAGAACGTCAATGCTCCCATGAGCATCGCGCTTTTGTGGCTGTATTCTTTCACTTCTTTATTTAGTCCAAACAATCGCGCGATACCTGACGGCAGTGTGATGCTTTTGTCTCGTAACACCGGAAATATTTCAATCAATTTGAGACCGAAAAATAGCATAATCGCGCCGATGATCATGGTCATCCAGCCAAGCACACTGGTTGAGGGCTTGAATGCCTGGCCAATGAGACCGATTAGTCCACCGAGTAACGCGAAACCGATAATACGGCCGAGATTGAAATACAAATGCGGTCGAAATTTTTGGGCTGTCGTGGCTTCCGGATGCAATTCCGCGTGGCGAGCGGAAAGGCTCAACACCAGCCCGCCGATAAGAGCCATACAGGTGGAAATACCCGCGACCAAGCCAACCAACAGCGCAACCGCGAGACCGGTGTCTGCCGTGTCGACGCC
>CAZKQL010000029.1:4972-8344 GCA_964554925.1 uncultured Gammaproteobacteria bacterium
ACATAGAGGATAATCGCGGCGAGCGCCAAATCTTTGTAATCAGCCTTTTGCCGAGAAATCCAGGGAAGCTTTTGCTTTTTACCTATTTCGTATCCGGCTTCCTGAACCGCGCGAGAAAGGTCATGATCGCTCGGTCGCGCTCCCGCGTAATGAATTTCCGCTTCACCCCGCTTCTGACTTACATGAGCGGTTTTGACACCGGAAATTTTTTTCAATTGTTCGCCGATAAGCAACTCGCAAGACGCGCAGTGCATACCGCGAATGGGAATGGTAATTTTATTCATAGAACAAATCATTCGCTAAAATTGCATTAAGTGGCGAAAAAATCGCCTCGAAAAAATTGCATTGCCCGGGGAGTTAACCCGGATAATGACTAAAGCGAACGAGCGAGAACAAGATGATGCGTGCATGAAAACCAAGCAAGAATTTTTTCCCGACATGCTTGCCGAATTTGCGAATAATAGAGATGCCGATGCTTGAACCGTGTGAGTAGAGACCGCAACGGCGGTTGCCCGAGTCGTAAAATTTTAAACCTGATAACGTACGCGCACAGTGCCAAGAGAAGCGCGATCATGAATACGTTTATATTCACGAACAAACTCTTCATGAACTGCCGCATTATGGATAAATGCCAGCCAAGACAATCCGCGGAGCCGGCTCCAATAGGAAAGGCGACATGGCCGGCATGAGTGGCGCAAGAAACTGAAATCGTGGGGGTCGCCATTTCGTGATAGGTCATGCTTACCATGGGACACACAAAAATAACTATGGCGACTATCGAAACAACCGCGGCAGTTATGCCCGCGATAGTTCTAAACAATGTTTTTTTGATGTGGAAATTAAACATATTCTAACCGTCTTTTTGAGATAATTTATGCACTTTCATTACTTCTGTGATTGCTTTCGCGTGCTGCCCGGATTTGATCTGATGTACCACATGAGTCGCCAAATGATTTTCGAGCATGGCGTTTTCAAAGCTTGCCAATGCTTTTTTTACCGCGCTCGCCTGCGTAATAAGATCAACGCAATACGTCTCATCTTGAAGCATATTTTGCAGACCACGAATTTGGCCTTCGATTATCTTGAGGCGCTTCATGAGCCTTTTCTTGAGTTCAGGTTTCATAGGGGTTAATGGAAATGGCATTCGGCGACAGACCCTCGTATAACAATAATACCCCAGGGGGGTATTATTTGCAATAGATACTGTACACAGACACTAATTTGCGAGCGCGCCTATTTCTCTAAAAAGTCTTTCAAAAGACAACGCGGTATTTCTGACATCTTGATTATCCGGGTTATTGTCGCAGATATCCCTAATTTTACCTAACCCTTCCACGGCCCATGCCGCAAGTCCGGTCTTTTGTCCATCATCAAGCGAAAACCCATACGCCTCGGACATTTCTTCTGCACGTCGAAAATCTTGCTCAAAACTCATTGCCGTAGCTTTCACTTCCGCATCAGCAAAATTCGAAGCAGTTTCTCTTATCGCATCCATGGCTTCTTTCGCTACAGCTGCTATTTTCTCTCGGGGAGAAAGTTCTTTGGGCTCCCCTTGTTCTGTGTCAAAATTAGAATCGGTCATAAAATTCAGTCATTATTTTTAATACCGATAGGTTATACCACTAACGCCCGCTCCGTCAATGCGGTAGCTATTCCGCCAATACCTCGTCTCCGAACAATTCCATTTCTTTTCCGGTTACTTTGTCTGTTGCTTTTCCTCGTACACGCGACGTTATATTTTTTTGTGAAGGATTTATATTATTTAATTTTACGTCAAACTGCAGCGCGAGTGTATCTACGCTTGTCGGCATATTTTTTATGTTCCAGGTCAATCGTTTTGATACGTCATCATACGATATGGAACCGGCCGGCGCGGATACTGCGTTTGCATCAAAGGAAATATCACCAAACAAATCAGCCTCGATTTTTACATTTTCCAAATCATGAAACGAATTCGTCAGAATCCATGAAATTTTGTATGAATCATTATTCTTTTCGCTGCGAACATCGAGCTTCGCGTCGCTGTTTATATCAAATTGAATCGAGCTCGCGCTCAAGAGCTCCGGAGTATCTTTTTTCTTATATTTTATATCAACCGAAATATTGCCTTTAAACATTTCGTACACACTCAAATCCGTTTCATCACTGTTTTGAAGCGGGACACGCACGTCAATAACGACTTTTCCTCCGGGTTTGAGTGACGCCAGATCAGGAATATGCTTTTTGTTCCAGGAAATCGTGCCACGCCGCATACTATCGGAAATCTGATCACCCACAATATCGCCCTCAAACACATCGTCAAGTTTGGACCATAGGACAATACTTTTTTTGTTATACGCAGGCGCGTCAATACTTAATTGAATCTCGGCATCGGTTAAACTATCTTGGCTGACATTTTCAAGCGTGATACTGGCGTTGATTAATTCCCCGGGAACAAGCGTCAATGGTTCTGTCTTTCCATTTACGACGAGCGTAGCTTTGACATCCGTGGCAAGCAGTGTTACTCCGTGCGAAATTTCAAAAAGTGTAAATTCATGCTCGTCTTTTTTGCCGAGCATTACCAAATTGAGAGTAGACGTAGATGACTCCGCGTTGATCGCAAAACTTCCGGTCAAAATAAATTCCTGTTCTTGTTTTGCTATGTCTATCTGCCATGTCCCGTCTTTTTGAGCGGCGGGCTCGGAATTCGCGACGGAAAAAGAGGATCCATCTTTGAGAGACAATCGCAAATCATTGGGAAGCGCGACTCCTTTTGTATCAATTTTAACAAAAACCTTATAAGTGGCTTCCTTTCCCTCGCGAATCTCGGACGGTCCACTTATGGTAACGTCGACCGGTGTCTGTGTCACTTTGCTTGTCGCCTGGGCGGCGCGTTGGAATGTTGAACTGAAATTTGCCGGCTGATAATTGAGAAAAACTCTGAATGATTGTTCGGAATTGAGCGGCGCGTACATCCGTCCCGAAATATCGATAAAACCGCTTTCATCGGGCTTAAGCGAACCGAGGTCCCATTTGTCGTGTTTCTCTCCAAGCGCCGCCACACTGCTGGTCACAAATTCAAAGCCTTCCGGATAACGGAGTTCAAGAGACGCTTTATTCAACTCAACATTCTGGGCGTTTCGGTAGCGAACACGATATGTGAGGTCTTTGCCCATCATGACCTCCGCATCGCCGGATATGCTCAACACCACATCTTTTTCCGCGAACTCGGTTTTCTGTCCAAACATGGAGTATCCAAACCACAAAACCGCGCCCAAAAATACGCAAGCCAGTGCGAGGATGACAAACGCGGTGATAAGTGAATGGCCTTTGCGTTTGGCGAATGTCTGCATGTCCGGAATATTGCCCTCGCTGTCTGCATAAATCGCGGTG
>CAZKQL010000029.1:8354-9847 GCA_964554925.1 uncultured Gammaproteobacteria bacterium
ATTTTTTCTTTTATTTCTTTTGAGCTTTTCTTTTTGCGCGGCGCGTCAACCAATTCTTTTTGCACAAAATGGTGACCTTTTTCATTTAGGACATCTTTGTCGTGTTTTTTATTTTTTTTGCTACTCATATATTACGGTGTATCTTTATCATACTCCATAACCAATCCAAAGTTAACATCTTCGGAAAGTTCCGTATTCAATTCTCCCCCGTTCAGGGTTACTCTAACGTCATCGCTCGTGCGCCATACCGGGTGCCAGCCCGCAGGGTATATGATTTGCGAAAGTAAATCGGCTTTTGCTCCCGATTGCTTTTGCACCACCAAAGAATAACGCGAAGTTGTTTTTATGTTTGAATGATTATTTTCCGACAAAATTTTTTCCAGTATCGGTACTCGCTCGATTTTTGATTGTTCGATGTCAAAAATGCTGAAAGGCAATTTGTAGCTGAAATATATTTCGCTCGATGTGCCCGGTTCGGTTACCACCCAATTCGCAAACGCGGTTTTTCCGGACTCTTCGCTGATTTGTGTCCCGGTGCCCACATGAATGGTTTCGGTCTCGGTAATGGCCGCGATGTCCGGATCGTCTTTGTACCAATATTCCGGCACGCTGAACGATTCTTCTTCCGGAAAACTGAAACCTCCCGCGTCCAAAAGCTTGGAACCGCGCGGAACATACACGCGCACAAAATTTATATTTTTGTTTCCGTAAAATAATTCTTCCGCGCTGCCAAGATGTTCTCTTTTGATAATAACCGTATTGATAATTGAACCATCCTCCTGCACCACCGCCTGATGTTCTATGTGCTGCTCGAGCCGGGCATCGCTTTTTTGTCCGCCGATATTACTGTTTACCACCATGAGATAATCCTGATTCTGCCCGTTCGGCAATATTTCTCCGGTCCAGCCAAAAGAGCGGAATTTATTTTCCGTGCGCTCGTCCGCGAAATATGCCTGTATTTCTTTTTGTTCCAATGCTTCGTGCGTTTCCGCCACCAGCGCCAATAATTGACGCGGCTGTATCTGGCGAATTCCCGCGAGCATTTGTTCGAGAAGCGAAGAAAGCACGGCTTTCGGTTCATTCTTATTTTTATCGTAATCAATTTCGACTTCGCGCTGCAAATCGGTAAGAGCCTCATCCGCGCTCAACAACACATCATGCGTTTGATTGTATATGGGTCCGATAACTTTGAGCAGCCGCTCGAGCACCGACGCGTTTATGGCAATCACACCGTCGATACTTGTGCCGCGAGCGTATTGATAAAATTCCGAAGTCTTACGAGCTGAAACGGGAAAATCCGGAAACCAATTTACATCTTGGAATTCCCAGCGTTTGTTTGCGAGCTGCAATGGAAGCGGCGGACGCAAGTACACATCCAATTGTCCCTGCACATCATAGGTTCCGCCACCCGGCACTTCGATATTCAAAATTTTTCCTTTTTGCACATCGAGCACGGCGTAGCTGCCGGTAAATCCTCCGGTCGCGCGAATCTC
>CAZKQL010000029.1:9860-12277 GCA_964554925.1 uncultured Gammaproteobacteria bacterium
GATCAAATAGCGACGGAAATCGTCGGAACCAAGCGCGAGCTGCAATCCTTCGATTACCGATACCAAGTCGTCCATATCATCGATAAACGTCGCGTAGAGTAATCTAAAATCGACGAATGATTGCTGATATTCCACGGGAAGCGCGGACGGGCTTATGCTCGCGATACTTGTAAGCGCGGCTTTGTATTGTGGTAAAGCGCTTTTTATATGCGCTCTTAGAATTGACAGACGTTCGGTGTTACTGACGCTGGAGTCCTTTGTAACTTCATCAATCCCCTTTACCAAGTATGTGTTACCAAGCGCAATGTGGTGGCCGGCGACCAAAATATCTTGCCTGCTTTCGATTCGTTTGCCCACCACCGGCAGCATTCCGGCAACATAGGTGAGTGCTTTGTATTCTTTGTCCATAAGCATCTGCGCTTCCGAAAATCCGTTGAGCGCTTCATTCAAATCAAACTGAGCCTGAGGAATATTGTTTGAGAATGCCGCGACCGTAGAAGATTGCAAAGACAAAAACGCGTTGGTGCTGCGCTCTACGATATATGACGTATCGTTGGAAATTTTTTTGTACACGCCGAAAGCCGGAAACGGAAGTATAAGCGCGAGGAACAAAATGAGACTCGCGGGGGCAAGACGTTTTATTGATATTTTTTTTGCGGAAAAAATTATTGAATGCTTTGCGCGCGCACACCGGTCTGCGAAAAAATTCGACGTTGCAACCCGGCCATCTGAAAGACGGCGCGCGATAGGAATCCGCTTTGTTTTTTTTATCGGGTATACGGTATTTTTTGTATCACCTGTTTGTTCGAGTGCTTTTCTAAACTCGCCTATATGTGGATGGGCCGATTTTTTTGCGGCATTCGCATTGCGTACCAATTCCGCGAAATTCACTGAAATGCGTTTTATGCGCTGTGTTGTCGTTTCATTAAACGCGGTTACATGTTCCCACACTTTTTTTTCGTCCTTTTGTTTCAAATCGATGACGTGCGCCGAAGCGGGTACCTTTGCATGCGCGTTTACAAAAACAAATGATGCTTTGTGATCGGGTTTCGCCGGAATCGATGATTGATAGGTAGCCGGACAGACGCGTTTGGTATGTCCTTCCATACGACAAACAGAACACTTTCTACCGGTGTTCGCCTGCATTTTTTTTGTCTTTTGAATTCGTGACATTTGCAATCAAAATTCGTGTTTATTATATCATAAAAAAATACCCTTTGCATGGGTATTTTGGGTGGACAATTGTTAATGTAACTGCGATTCGGGGGTATTCATAATTTATACACCCTCAATGTCTCCTCTGCAGTATTTTTCCACGAATACCGCTGCAATTCGGTTGCTGCATTCTCCAATAACTCCGCGCGAACATCATAATCAGTCAAACCTGTATGCATGGCATCCGCGAATTCTTCCGGATTTTCCGGATCTATATACAATGCGGCCGTACCCAAAATTTCCGGCATGCATGATCTGTTTGACGATACTACCGGGACACCGGCGCGCATCGCCTCGAGCGGAGGCAGCCCAAAACCTTCGTACAAACTGGGAAATACGAATAACTTTGCGTATTTGTATAATAAGGCCAATTCCCTATCTTCCACAAAATCAGTAAAAATGACGGAATCCATTACCCTAGGGCTGATATTTTCTTTTACTTTTTTATAAAAATAATTTTCCTTGCCCGCCAATACAAGCTGATAATCACGGTTATATTTTTCATTAAACAATTCCCATGCTTTTAGCAAGCCATGTATATTTTTGTGCGGATACGCGCTGCCGACATAGAGTATGTATGGTTTTGTAATTGCATAACGATCCGGCATTTCATATTTTTTTTCTTCGCTTGCGTCCGCTTTCAAAAGTAACGGCGCTTGGTAGGTAACCGTCATTTTTCCAAGCGGAACACCCAGCGTTTTATGCGCGTCATGCTTGGTAAATTCACTCGTAACCAAAATATGTTGTGCCTGCTTTACCGCGTGCGCCACCACGCGCCTCATTATTTTATCTTTTATCCAATACGCCAAAGGCCCCAGTGTCGAAGCCTCTTTGCGAGGATAATGATACATAATTAAGTCGTGCAGAGTGAGAACATACGGAGCCGTGTAGGTAAGCGGCACATTCCAATGCGGAAAATGCATAAGATCAATATGCCCGGCACTTAAAATCGACGAAAACTGCGTTTGCTCTTCCCAGCCATACCAATGAATGTCTGCCAACACTTTTGAAAAATGTTTATTATGTAATTCGACTTCGTCCCAATTTTCTTTTTTCAAAAACAACACATACTCATTATCATGATCCATGTTTTGCAAGTGCATTATCAATTGTTCAATGTAGCGCCCTATGCCGGCGTTGTGCGCGCCGAGCATCCGCGCGTCGATGCCGATTTTCATATAAATATTGAAAGTAATTGTTTT
>CAZKQL010000030.1:0-2147 GCA_964554925.1 uncultured Gammaproteobacteria bacterium
CTTCGCGCGCGTATTGAATGATGTTTCTGTTCATTTCATCGCCCGCGATTGGGGTTGATTTCCAAGTAACGACTCCGCTTAACGATAATACGGCGACCTCTGTTTTTCCGCCTCCGATATCCACAATCAAATTTCCGACCGGATCTTGTATGGGCATCCTGGATCCGATAGCCGCGAGCATAGGTTCCTGGACTATTATCACTTCTCTTGCTCCGGCGGCGAGCGTCGCGTCTTCCACGGCTTTCATCTCCACTTCGGTAACATTGAGCGGTACGCCGATTATGACTCTTGGACGTGAACCCAAAGTAAAACTCTCGGAAGTCACTTTGTCTATAAAGAATTTCAGCATTTTTTCCGCGACTTCAAAATCCGAAATAATTCCATGCTGCAGCGGGCGCGTGACTGACACATGAGAGGGAGTTTTCCCAAGCATGTGCTTTGCTTCATTTCCCACTGCCAAAATTTGTTCTGTTTTGGTGTTAATTGCAACGACCGAAGGCTCATCAACCACAATGCCCTTATCACCCGTGTAAATCAAAGTACTCGAGGTTCCAAGATCAATGCCAATCGCCTTATTGCCGAATTTTTGGAAGAGTCTATCAAACATAAGCCTGTGGATTTTTTTTCATATTTTCTATGGTCACAAGCGTCACTTCATTCGTCACGCGATTTTTGAATTCCACAGAGTTTTTTTCAATGGTTTTTTTGCTTATGATCACCCGCCTTGGGATTCCAATAATATCCGCGTCCGCAAATTTTTGGCCGGCTTGCAGATCTCTATCGTCAAATAAGACTTCCACGCCAGCCTCCCTAAGCCTGTTATATAATTCTTCCGCTGTTTTTTTGATTTTTTCATCGCCTTGGGAAAGCTCGATTAACTGAATCGCGAAGGGAGAAACCGATGCGGGCCAAATCATGGAATTTTCGTCTCCATTTTTTTCTACAATCACGCCCATAAGTCGAGTAATACCAATCCCGTACGAACCGAGCCACACCGGAATTTTTGCTCCGGATGAATCCGCGTAATACAGTCCGAGCTGCTCGCATTTTTTCGTACCAAAGTTAAAAATATTTCCGACTTCCGCGGTTTTTACTTTTTCAAGTTCATCCATGGTCACGCCAAGATTTTTAAGCGTGTCATCATTGAGTATTTCTTCGTTGATCGCAATGTTTTTTTCTCTGTTTATATAAATAATGTCCTCTCCTGCGTCCGTTATGGTTTGGAATTCGTGACTGAATTTGGTAAAAGCGCCGCCCGAAGCGAAAGTTACAAACGTATCCTCTCCTATGCCCACTCTGTTGAATACGTTAAAGTACGCCTGAATCATTTTATTATAGAAAATTTCATGATTTTTTTCGTCGAGCGAAAATGAATACAGATCTTTCATGACAAATTCTCTGCCGCGCATGATGCCGCTTTTGGCTCGGAGTTCGTTGCGAAGCTTGGTCTGAAACTGATATACATACACCGGAAGGTCTCTGAAGCTTGAAATATAGGTTTTGAGCATCTCGGTTATAGGTTCTTCGTGAGACCAGCCAAAGCCTACCTCGGTATCATTTTTTAGTTTTGATTTAAACCATACATCCACCGCCTCATCGCTCCATCGCTCGGTCTTTTCCCAGAGTTCTTTTCGCTGCAAAGCGGTCATAATGATTTCTTGGCAGCGCATGGCATTCATTTCTTCACGCACAATATTTTTAATTTTTTCGAGTACCCGAAGACCAAGCGGCAAGTATGCATAGGCTCCGGCCATTTCTTTGTATATAAAACCCGCGCGCAATAAGAGGTGAGCATTTTTGCTCACTTCATCTTTGGAAATTTCCTTGGTTGTTTTTGAAAATAATGTTGATTGTTTCATAGAGTGGTTCCTTCCGGCTGATTGAATTGATCAATCGGTTGATTTTTTTTAACGGAGAGGCTGAATGAAATATAGAGAATAAACAAGAGAAGTATCAGGGTGCCATTCCAAAGCGTGAGCCAATTTTTTCCCTGCAGATATAGAGCCGCGACGATAAAAAGCGATACAAAAATCGACTCGCGAAACGCTTTTTGCACATGACGGAACATGGGCAAAGGAAGTTTCGATATTTTTCTATGCGCGAAAAAAAGAATAATGGAAAAAATTCCCACCAGAGAAAAAAATAAG
>CAZKQL010000030.1:2240-3812 GCA_964554925.1 uncultured Gammaproteobacteria bacterium
AAAAATAAAAACGCCATTTCTCCGGAGCGAAAGGGGTCAACGTTTACCATGACAAATACACAGGAGACGACCCCAAGAAGCGTGGCCATCGCCATGGTTGTCAAGTATTGTTTGAGGGTCATAGTAAAGGTAATTCAAAAGAAATCTTACCTTTTTTCGGGTGGATTGGCAAGCTCGATTTTTTTAGGCCAAATAACGAATTCGATCCACTACGTCTGTGCCGGTTTTGCCATTGATTTTAGCCACAATTTCCGCTTGATTAAGGCGAATTTCTTGCGCCATGGCAGAGCTTGTGCAGCTTATGGCGATGGTTCTATTTTTTAGAAAAAGCGGCTTTGCATGTTTTGCCAAATCCACGCCGAACAAATCAGCAAGAACGCTTTCCGCGACCTCGAGCACTGCGGATAGCTCCACCTGCGTTTTTAGAGTTATATTTTTCTGAATTTTTTCTCCGAGGCTGTCTCCAATCGGGGTAAAGCTCATATCAAACTATGTATACATATACCTTAGCATCTTTTTTCGTGTATTGCCAATCGGGAAAACTGAATCCATAGGATACGACGCGAGATCCCGGCTTCATTTCTTTTTTTATTTTCTGCTTAAGCGCTCCCATGTGATGGGCTATAAAAAAAATCGTCAGCACATCAACATCCTTCAAATTGACTTTCCACAAATTTGTGCGAAGCACTTTGATATTTTTGTATTTTGCGAGTCTGGTTTTGCTCCAGAAATAAAGTAAGGGATTTATTTCTATTCCAATAGCGTAACGCACATGAGGGGCGGCTTTTTTGAGAATTCTGCCGTCACCCGAACCCAAATCCATTAGTACATCGGCATCATGCAAATCAGCCATTTCCACCATTTTTTTTACCGTGCCAAGAGCGCTCGGCACAAAAGGCGCGCCCCATATAATGGCGTATACCGTGTACACGCAAAATATCACAAGCACAATGTAGGAAACAAATAGCACTCCTGAAATGACATATAAAATCATAGAACTCTGAATTCACAGATTTCCTTAAAATCACAGTAACTGCACGCAAATTTGCTTGGTGTGGCCTTAAAATTTCCCTCTCTGATGCGTGCTATAAGCCCGGCCAATTTCCGCTCCAGCTTTTCCATCTCTTCGATTGACCCCTCAAAACTTACTTTAAGATTATCATGTAAATAGTAGAAGCTCAATGTGCCGGTCTCCCCCATGTTGCGATAGGCCGGAAGTCTCGTCGCCGCTATCTGATACAAAAGGAGTTGCTCTTTGTCTTCGGCATCCAGTTTTTCTCTGGTTTTGCCTGTTTTGTAATCAATTATCTCGAGCGAGCCGTCTGGTAATTGATCCACTCTGTCAATTCTTCCCTTAATGCATTCTTCGCCGATTTTTATTTTGAAATAAGACTCGAGCGCGACGGGAATGGTCCAATTTTCCTCCTGTGATGAGTAAAAAATCTTCAGTATGTCTTTCCCTTTCGCGTAGTATTCATCGTGCTGGCGCTTGCTTTTGTACCAATCCTTCATCCATGCTTTTTCGTACAATGCGATAAGTTCTTCAAAACGCGGCACCGCAAGCCCTTTTGC
>CAZKQL010000030.1:3846-9111 GCA_964554925.1 uncultured Gammaproteobacteria bacterium
ACAATGAGATTTGCTCCGCGTTATTTAATTCTTTGATTCGCTCATAAAAATGCTGCAGCGTGGTGTGCATGGTTTGACCAAAAGAGAGGCTCGCGCTGCCCCGCGCGGGCAATCTAAGTACATGAGAGAGTTTGTATTTATATGGACATGTTTCATAAACCTTGAGCTGCGAAAAAGAAAATGTGGAGGGCAGCGTATAGGTTTTTTCAGTCCCTGCGTCGGCCGAAAGCATGGGATGAGGCGCGGAAATGATATTTGTTTTTGCTTTGGAAGCCGACGTACCCGAAAGCCCGACTTCGGCCAAAAATCGGCTTGGCTTTTTTGCTCTTACGCCGCCATAGTTTTCAGCAGAGGTTAGCCAAAGCCCTTTTTTGGCACGGGTAATTCCCACATAACAAAGGCGACGTTCTTCCTGATAATGGGCGTCGCCCTCCGGAAGTATTTCTTTAATCAGATGCTCGGGCACGGGCAGACCCTCTGATCTGCGCCTTGTCGGAAATCGTTCCTCCACCATGTTCACCAAAAAAACATATTTGAATTCCAATCCTTTTGCTCCGTGAATCGTAAGAATATTTATGGAATCCGGCGTATTCCCCGGTTCATACAGCGCCCCCTCATCGCCTGACTCCAAAAGTCCGGCGTGATATTCCAAAAAAAGATGAATGGTAGCGCCGGATACCGCGTGCTGGTACGCCTCCAAAAAATCAAAAAACTGTCTCAAATGTAGCGCTTCCAAGAGGACCCCGCCGGTATTTTTGCTGTCGAGTTCTGTCAAATATTTCAGATAACCGATTTCCTCGAGAACTGCAAACAATATAATACTCGGCTTTTCGCGCGCCGCCGCCGCAAGATTTTTTTGAACAAGCGATACCAGCTTATTCGCAATCCGACGCCCATCGTTTGAAAAAATGAGCTCCGGATCGCTCAAAAGCTCAAAATAAGAAAGATGTTTTTTTTCGGCGTAGGAGAGCAGTTTATGCAAATCATGTTTTGGAAATTCAAGAAAAGGAAGCTGCAAAATACGATAGAGTGAAATTGAATCATGCACATTGTGGAGCACCTTCATGATAGAAAGCGCGTCGAGCACCGCAGTCTGCCGGTACAACCCTGATGCCGCCAAAAATTCATAAGGAAGTCCGAATCTATCGAGCTGTTCAATAAAAGGCTGCGCGTGGCCGTTTGCCCGAACGAGAATCGCGAAGTCATCCCATGTGGCGTCTTTATCCTTTTTCTTGGTCTCTATGATAGTCTCGATCACTCCTTTCACCTCTTCTTCAAGCGTCGAAAAGTGGAGCGAATGTACAAAAGATGAGCCACCAAGCGCGGCTGTGAGTTTTTTATCTATCGAAAGCTTTGCTTCCAACCGATCCGGATTATTATTTTGAATAAGCGAATACGCCGCGTCCAGAATTTTTTGGCCGGAGCGAAAATTTTCGGTCAACACAATTTCTTTCGCTTCTTTGTAGTCATCTTTGAACCGTAAAATATTTGACACACTGGCTCCGCGAAACGCGTAAATGCTCTGATCATCGTCCCCTACTACCGTGAGCTGCGCGTGTTTGGACAATAATTTGACCAATTCATACTGGCCATAATTTACATCCTGAAATTCATCTATCAAAACATATTTATATTTCTGCTGGAAAGCGGTGGCGAATTGCTCTCTTTCTTTCAAGAGCATAACCATATAAAATATCAGATCTCCGAAATCCAATCCGCCGGCGTCGAGAAGCATTTGATTGTACGCGTGATAGGCATTCGCGAGTTCTGTTATGCGAGATTTCTCGTCCATGTTCGCGTTATCTTTTGAAAGCTCCACATCCTCGGCAAGCGCGAGATAATCATATGTGCTGATAAGCTCATCTTTGCATTTTGAAAAGTGATTCAAAAAATCGTGGATATATTTTGTCGGATTGCCAAGAGGCCGATAATAATCAAGCTCGAGCTCATAGATATGCTCGCGAAGCAAGAGCCACGCGTCTATCTGGGTAAGTGTTTTGAAATTGCTCGGAATCCCGATAGCCAAACCATGATGCCGCAGCATCTGTTCGCAAAAGGCATGAAACGTGGCGATTTGAACCTCCAGGTAGGGATTTTGAACCAGCTTGTCGACTCTTTCCTGCATTTCCCCCGCCGCTTTTTCCGTAAACGTAAGGGCTTAGCCTTATTTGAATTTATCAAATAAGCTATTTTTTCCGTGATCACCGACGTCTTTCCCGTTCCCGCTCCGGCCACAATTAAAAGAGGGCCTTCGATGTATTCGATGGCTTCTCTTTGTGTTTTGGATAAGGAAAAGGTTATTTTTTCACTCACAAAATAATAATCTGCCGTTAGTGTAGCAGATTATTATTATTGTATACAACCGTATTTTATTCTATGAAACCGCCGGCCTGATATTTCCAAAGTTTGTGGTACAAGCCCCCGCGTTTTTTTACCAGATCGGTATGGCTGCCCTCTTCAAGTATTTTTCCATTATCTACCACGATTATGCGATCCATTTTCATAATGGTGGACAGTCGATGGGCGATAACAATAACCGTTTTTCCGGTCATGAGCGTTTGCAAAGCATCCTGAATGAAAGACTCTGACTCGGAATCCAGACTTGAGGTTGCTTCATCAAGAACCAGAATGGGCGAATTTTTGAGTATCGCGCGAGCTATCGCCACGCGCTGGCGCTCTCCTCCGGACAATTTTACTCCTCTCTCCCCCACATAGGTATTGTATTGATCCGGGAACTCGGAAATGAATTCGTGGCAATGCGCCAATTTTGCAGCTTCAATTACTTCCTCGAGTGTCGCATCCGGCTTTCCATAGCGGATATTGTCGAAGAGTGTTCTGTGGAACAGCATGGGGTTTTGGGGTACGAGTGATATTTCATTATGGAGTGATTCTTGCGTGACCTTTTTGATATTTTGTCCATCAATTTCAATTTTCCCCGCGGTTGTATCCACGGTGCGTAACAGCAATTTTACCAGTGTGGATTTTCCCGCGCCGCTCGGACCCACAAATGCCACGCGCTCGCCCGGCTTTATAGTGAGATTGAAATGCTCGATAATCGGACGTGTGTGATGATAATGGAAAGAGACATCATTAAAATTGATTTCTCCGGTTTTTATTTTGAGCGCGGCCGCGTTTTTCGCGTCAGTAATTTCGTGGGGTGTGTCCAAAATTTCGGTCATCTCCTCGGCATCGGCCATTGCCTCATAATAATCGCGAATGATTTTTCCAAAATCCCAAATACGCTGAAAGACCTTCAATAAATACGCCTGTATCAACACAAAATCACCGACCGTAATGATACCCTTTTTCCACAGGTCTGTAGCGATCATAAAAACGCCAAACTCAAGAAAAATCATCAACAAAATTTGTACCCCTTCAAATATCGCCGCCAAATCCCATGTAAAACGCCTCAAATAGCGCAATCTATCGGTTTCATTCGCGAAATTTTTTGCTTCACGATCAAACGCCGAAAACAATTTTATATTCGTTATGGTATCGGCGAGGACTCCTGTTACGCGGGTATCTTGGGCGCTTCTTTGCACATCGTATTTGAGTTTGTATTTGGAAAAAAAATAATTGATTATACAATACAAAACCGACCAAAGCAGTATCGCGACCCCAAGATACATATTGCGCAAACCCAACACCACGATAACCAAAACAATTTCCGTTATAAGAGGCGTGAGCTGCCATGTGATATTGTCCGCTACGATTTCGAATGTCTTGTAAAATCTATTCACGCGTTTTGCAAGAGAGCCGACAAAATTGTCTTCAAAAAAACGACCGAGTGTTTGTGCATGTAGTTGAAGCAGGTGTTTGCAAGATCCGCCATCATTTTTGTCTGAAGCCAGCTATTTACAAAAGCCGAAGCGCGCCATACCACCCAGTCAAACATATATATCACAAGCACCCATACGATGATGATTTTCATTTTTGCGATTTTGAGCTCTGTGGGGGTATCGCTTGCCAATTCATCAAAGAAAAATTTATATAAATAAGGCCCGGTCATGTTTGCCGCAGACCCTATAAAAACCAAAGACAGCAAGCCAAAAACAGCAAGTTTATACTTTGAAACATGCTGCCAAAAAATTTTTAGTGTAAGTTTTGTCTTATATTGCATAGAATTCGCATTTTTCGCAAGGAATAGAGCAAAATACGCCTCATGTGCTATTTTGTCAACCTGCGTAAAAAAACATGCCCGCCTTGTGGCGGACATGTAAGTAGACGATGAATCCGGGAAAATGTTACAAATTTGGCTAATTTTTGCTATTTTTTTGCTTTCGGCCCGCTAAAAACTCCTTTCGACCCCTATATTTTCAGCTTTCTGTACCGATTGCCCACTTTAATACGGGCCAGTTCTTTCTCGATTTGCGCCTGTACGCGAGCAAAATCGACATCCTCAATATTCTTATATTGTTCAAGCAACTCCTCTGCCCTCTTCTTTGCGGCCTGTGCGCGAGCCAGGTCTATGTGTTCTGCTCGCTCCGCGGTCTCGGCCAAAACCTGCACGTTAAACCCCCCGGGATGTACCACAATCATTCCGCCGGATACCGCGATATAGTTGGGTTCCTTTCCTTCTTCGTGGGCAACGAGAACTCCGGGTTTGAGCATGGAAAACAATTGAACGTGTTTCGGATAAATCGTAATTTCACCCATCACGGTAGGCACGGTAATTTTGGTAACCTGTTCTTCGTACGTTCTGCCATCAGGCGTGACAATGGTGAAAGTAATTTTTTTCATAGAAATTATGTGGAGCCGCGTGCTGACTATTTTGCCGCAGCCGCTGCCACTTCATCAATGCCGCCCTTCATGTAGAAAGCTCCCTCGGGTTTGTCGTCATGCTTGCCATCAAGTATCTCCCTAAACCCTTTAATAGTGTCTGCGACGGGTACATATTTACCTTGCATACCGGTAAATTGCTCTCCCACAAAGAATGGCTGGCTTAAAAATCTTTGCATTTTTCGGGCTCTACTAACCGTTAATTTATCGTCTTCAGACAATTCTTCCATACCCAAAATCGCGATGATGTCTTGCAAGTCTTTGTATCTTTGTAAAATCTTTTGCACCTCGCGCGCGGTTTTGTAATGCTCTTCTCCCACGATTTCCGCGTCAAGAATGGTAGAGTTTGAATCAAGCGGATCAACCGCAGGATAGATGCCCAGCGCCGCAAGAGAACGGTTCAAAACGACCGTTGAATCAAGGTGGGCAAAGGTGGTTGCAGGAGCCGGATCGGTCAAGTCATCTGCCGGAACATACACCGCCTGC
>CAZKQL010000030.1:9230-10665 GCA_964554925.1 uncultured Gammaproteobacteria bacterium
ATTCGGCCATGGCAAGCGCGGTTAGCGCAACGCGCGCGCGAGCTCCCGGCGGTTCATTCATCTGGCCAAATACGAGCGCGGTTTTGGACAAAACTCCTGATTCCTCCATTTCTCTATATAAATCATTTCCTTCGCGGGTGCGTTCACCTACCCCCGCAAACATGGAATATCCTCCATGTTCAGACGCGATGTTGCGGATCAATTCTTGGATAATAACGGTTTTGCCTACACCCGCTCCCCCAAAGAGTCCCACCTTACCACCTTTCAAAAATGGGCAAAGCAAATCAATAACTTTTATTCCGGTCTCCAAAACTTCTGACTTTGATGATTGCTCGGTAAAGTCGGGAGCATTACGATGGATCGGATACTTTTTAGTAACTTTTGGCTCGGGTTTCTCATCTATTGCTTCTCCTATAACATTGAACATGCGTCCGAGTGTAATCTCACCGACCGGAACCGAAATGGGCGCTCCCGTATCTTTTACTTCAATGCCCCTTTCAAGGCCGTCAGTTGACCCCATGGCTACCGCACGCACCGTACCCGAACCCAAATGCTGCTGCACTTCGAGAACAAGCCGCTCTCCTTTTTCACGCTGTACTTCGAGTGCATTATAAATCGCAGGGAGCTTATCGCCAAAATGCACGTCGACGACTACACCGATTATTTGTGAAATTGTTCCTTTGCTGTGTGCTGTGGTCATATATCTTTTTTAGTAACTCTGGTAAATATGTTATAAATTATGTTTGTAGGTTATCCCAATGCCGCCGCGCCGCCCGCTATTTCAGAAATTTCTTGGGTAATGGCTGCCTGGCGAGCTTTGTTATAGTTCAGCGTCAATTCTTTGATAATTTCTCCCGCGTTTTCGCTCGCGTTTTTCATAGCCAACATGCGCGCCGAATGCTCGCTTGCCGCTGACTCGAGAACTCCCTCATATAGTTCCGTTTCGACCAATTTCGGGAGAATAAATTGGATAATTTGATGAACTCCGGGTTCAAAAATATATGACTCAACCGGAGTCGCTTCCTCTGCCACGGATTGCTTGTCGCCCATGGTCTGGTCGATTTCCTCAATCATTTTTTCAAGATCAAGGGAAGATACTGGCAAAAGCTGCCTGACTCGAGGAATTTGAGTCAAACTATTTATATAATTTGTGTACACAACCACCACTTTATCATAGTTTCCGGCAACAAAATTGTTTACTACATTTCTTGAAATTGGGGCAATATCATCGAGTGTCGGTTTATCGCCCAAATTGTCGTAGACTCCGGTCAATTCATAACCCTCTCGGCGAGCAAAAATCGCCGATTTTTTGCCAAGGCCGAGCACCTCAATTTGAATATGCTGATCCGCGATACCTCCGTCAGCATCCGGTTCTTCGTGGTGGGCAGGATTTTTTTTGTCCTTCAAAAGCAGAGACGCTTTTTTGAACAAATTT
>CAZKQL010000030.1:10675-12240 GCA_964554925.1 uncultured Gammaproteobacteria bacterium
CCCGCAAAGTCCCCGATTTGAGCTGACGAGAATCGCCAACACTTTTTTTACCGGACGCGTCGCTAAAAGCGGACTGGTTTTTTTGTCGAGGGCGGAAAATCGATCGAGAAGATCCTTCGCAAGCGCCGCGTATTCCCGCGTTTTAAGCGCGGCTTCAACCGCGCGGCGCATTTTGGCAGCCGCAACCATCTCCATTGCTTTGGTGATTTTTTTTGTGTTCGTAACAGACTTTATGCGTCCTTTGATTGCTTTTGTGTTGACTGCCATAGGTAAGAGAGCACTGTTTCGGTTTTAGATTGATGCGAATTCTTCACAAGCTTTTTTGAGTTCTGCTGCAAGCTCGTCAGTCCATTCTCCTCCGGCTATTTTTTTGAGTATGGATGCGTATGATCCTTTCATATAGTCAAGGAATTTTTTCTCAGCCACAGAGATTTCTGCAATCTCGACCGCATCAAAATAACCATTTGAGGCGGCATATATCGAAACGACCTGTTCTTCAACTTCAAAAGGGGCGTACTGCGGCTGTTTTAGAAGCTCGGTCATGCGGCGACCGCGATCGATTTGTTTTTTTGTTTCAGGATCAAGATCGCTCGCAAATTGCGCGAAAGCCTCGAGCTCGCGGAATTGCGCGAGAGCGAGTTTAAGACTTCCGGAAACTTTTTTCATTGGTTTTATCTGCGCGTCTCCGCCCACGCGTGAAACCGAAATACCCACGTTCAAAGCCGGACGGATTCCTTTGTAAAATAAATCCGTTTCAAGGAAAATTTGTCCATCGGTAATGGAAATAACGTTTGTAGGGATATAGGCCGACACATCTCCTGCCTGCGTTTCGATAATCGGGAGCGCGGTAATGGAGCCACCGCCGTATTTTTTATTGAGGTTACAAGCACGTTCAAGAAGACGAGAATGCAGATAGAAGACGTCTCCGGGGTATGCTTCGCGTCCCGGTGGGCGGCGCAAAAGCAGTGAAATTTCTCGATATGCCCATGCTTGTTTGGTAAGATCGTCATACACCACGAGTACGTCTTTTCCTTGATCCGCAAAATACTCAGCTATAGCGACTCCCGCGTATGGGGCAAGATAGCACATGGCCGCGGGATCACTTGCGCCTGCCGCGACCACAATCGAGTATTGCATCGCTCCCGTTTCCTCGAGTTTTGCGACGGTGCGGGCGATTTTTGATTCTTTTTGACCGATAGCGACATAAATACAAATCATGTCCTTGCCTTTTTGGTTAATTATGGTGTCAATCGCAACAGCAGTTTTTCCTGTTTGGCGGTCTCCAATGATAAGCTCGCGCTGTCCGCGTCCTATAGGAATAAGAGCATCGATTGCTTTTATTCCGGTCTGTACAGGGCGATTTACCGGCTCGCGAGACATTACTCCCGGTGCCACTTTTTCCATTGGGTTGAATTTTTTTGGTTTTATATCGCCTTTTCCATCAATTGGCTGGCCAAGCGCGTTAACCACGCGGCCAACGAGTTCATCCCCGACCGGAACCGAAAGAATTTTACCGGTTCGTTTTACGGTATCACCTTCTTTAATGTGCTGATATTCTCCAAGAA
>CAZKQL010000031.1:0-832 GCA_964554925.1 uncultured Gammaproteobacteria bacterium
GATAAATTTCTTCCTCAACATCTTCGCGACGTGTTTCTATCTTTGCAATCTCCACGTGAATTTCATTTTTTTGTGTAGCAATGCCATTGAGCGTATTTTGAACCACTTGCATCTGATCTTGCAAAGCAAATATACGCTTTCGTTTTTGCTCTTCATCACTATTGAATTGTTTCATGCGCTCCTCGACAACCAAAATTTCTTTTGATAACTCATCAATGGTATTTCCCATCGTATCTTTTTGCGCGGAAATTTCTTTCATCATGTCGTCAAACTCTTCGGGTGCCAACTGATACAATGATAATTCTTGTTCAATTTGTGATGTTTCGATAACATGCTCATGCTGCTGGTCTTTTAACGATTGCATAGTGTGTTCCAAAACCGCTTTCTTGGTTTTCAGTTCCATGAGTGCGTTTTCCTTAGCGGAAATTTGTTCTTCGACTCCTGCAATTTCAGATCGTAATTGATGCAATCTCTCTTCGCTGTCTCCGCTTCCGCCAAGCATTTCTTTTGCGTTTGACGAAAATTGTATGGTGTATTTATTTTGGTCTCTAAATCCTCCGCGCATGGATCCGCCGGCGCTCATCATGTCTCCATCAAGGGTTACCATGCGCATGCGGCCGATACCCAATTCTCGCGCAGTGTCGACGTCCTCCACAACCATCGTAGACCCCAACACATAGGAAAAAATAGCTTCAAATACATCGTCAAATTCGATTAAATCAATAGCAAGTCCATGCACGCCGCGACGCCCGATAAACTCCTCTATATTATGCGGTATGGGACGCGGACGAATATTTGTTATAGGCAAAAAAGTAGCCGTACCCAATTGGTG
>CAZKQL010000031.1:843-1121 GCA_964554925.1 uncultured Gammaproteobacteria bacterium
CCGCGACTTCGTCATTTTCTACCACAATAGACGTCATGTTGCCGCCTGCCGCGACTTCCAACGCGCGCTGAAATCTGTCTTCTACACGCGCCAATTCCGCAACCATTCCGTACACGCGTCCGCCAAATGTTCCTTTGTTATTTAAAATCGCCTCAACCGCGCGATACCCGGACAGCGGGAGCAATCGCTCGCTCTTGCCTGCCTCAAAAATATTTTTTTCAATTTCCACCATTGCGCGCTGCAGCTGAAATTTTTTCTGCGCCAGTTCGGATATGGCA
>CAZKQL010000031.1:1131-7420 GCA_964554925.1 uncultured Gammaproteobacteria bacterium
GTCCATTCCGCCATTTGTTTTTTATTCAATTCAATTTCTTTTTCCAATTTTGTTTGCGCGTTTTTTAGCTGCTCAAATTTATTCTCGAGCCAACTCACATTTTGTTTGCCGACTTTGGAATACTCGGTATGCAATTTTCCGGTCAATACCGCGCGTTCACGCTCCAGCTCATTTTGTTTTTGAATAAGCGCTTGATGCTCTTGTTGCATTTTCTCAAATTGTTCTTGACGCGATTCTTCCTTTGCCAAGCCCGCGAGTTCGGTTTGTATTCCGGTGAGCTCGGTATGAACCGCCGTATATTCTTTTTCCAGATTACGCTTGTTTTCTTCCAATTCTTTACATGTATCGGACAATGCCGCGTGAATGCTTGCATAGTATTTTTCTTGCGTGTCGCGCAATTGGATTTCTATATCTTGTCGCTGTTCCAATTTTTTTACCTGGCGGCCGAGTGACTTCATTCGCGGTTCAACTTCGGCCAATAACAAATCGTGTGTTTTGTCCAGTTTCAAAATCGCCTGATGACGTTTGATCTGAAATTCTTTGATACCCACCGCTTCATCAAAAAAACTTTTTCGCTCCGCAGAACTCTGCAACAACAATTCCGCAATCATGCCCTGACCAATAACCGAATACGATCCTTGGCCAAATTGCGCTTGCGCCAACAGAATATGCAGGTCTAGTAATCGAACTTGATTTCCATTGATAAGATATTCGCTCTCCCCGCTTCTGTATATCTTTCGGGTTATAACCAATTCCGTATAGTCAACCGGCGCGCGTTTATCGGAATTATCCAAAGTAATTGAAACACTCGCAACGCTCATTTTGCCTCGATATTCAGACCCACCAAATATAACATCTTCACTTTTTTTACCGCGCAATTGCTTTAGACTCTGCTCTCCCATTACCCAGCGAAGCGCGTCGGAAACATTGCTTTTTCCGCTGCCGTTTGGTCCCACAATCGCGGTTACGCTAAAAGAGCCCTGTACGGGCTTGGGGAATTCGAGTAGCGTTGGTTCGGCAAATGATTTAAAGCCGTTGAGTTCTATTTTCTTTAGATACATACTTGGGCTGCCCCGCGATCATTACTACGCGAGGCCCGGCGCTCTACTATAATATGTATCAAAGTATAGCAACTATGCACATCCTTGACAAACGGTCGCAATGCAGGTAAACTGCCCCATTCCCCAAATTTTATGAAGCAGTGCGCCAAACGCAAGAGTCCTTAATATGTCAAAAATAATCGCACAACAAATATACAATGCGCTCCTAGAAGCTGAGCATATTTTGCTTGTTCCTCATAAAAATCCGGACGGCGACGCGCTCGGATCTGTTACCGCTTTAGCGGAATTTTTTGAGCATATCGGGAAACCGTTCACGATTTTTTGCGCTACGGAAATTCCTGATAACCTTCGATTTCTTGAGCATACCGACAGCATTACGACAAACCAGAATCTGTGGGATGGGAATAAGCAATACTCGCTTGTTTTGGTCGATACGGGCGACCTTAAACACGCCGGAATCGATACGCTCATCCCTCGGCTCAAACACAAGCCGACGATAATCAATATCGACCACCATGCCACAAACCAGCAGTATGGAACTTACAATCTCGTCATAGAAGGCGCTTCTTCAACCACCGAAGTTTTGTATCTGTTTTTCCGTTACAACAATATAGAAATCAGTCCGGAAATCGCGACCAGCCTTATGACCGGACTCATTACCGATACCGGAAACTTTTCAAATGCAGGCACATCGCGCAACGCGCTTGCCATCGCCAGTGATTTGAGTAAAAAACACGCGAGCATCCAAGATATACGAAATCACATCTTCAAAAATAAATCCGTGGACGCGCTCCGCTTGTGGGGCAAGATTCTATCTCGTTTGACACTGCATACCGAGCATAACATTGCCTATACGTACTTTACCCAAAAGGAAATAGAAGATCATAAAGTAACTGAAGAAGAATTGGATGGGGTTGCTAATTTGCTTAATCATCTGAATGAAGGAGACGCCATTATGGTGCTGCGGGAGAGAAAAGAAGGTGGCGTAAAAGCCAGCATGCGCACGACCAAAGACCATGTGGATGTGTCGATAATCGCTCAAACATTTGGCGGAGGCGGACACAAAAAAGCCGCCGGATTCAGCCTCGAGCACTCGATAGAAGAAGCGATTGAACATATTTTTGATATGCTTACTGTCAAAAATGTTGAGTTTGTAAAGGAGTAATTTAGCTGTTATACTTTAATTATAAAATATAAACATATGCAAACACACGAAATCACAAGCACTATTCCGGAAGTAAAATCGCAATTCTTGATACCGACCGTTATCGAAAAAACATCGTACGGCGAGCGCGCGTATGATATATATTCACGCTTGCTCAAGGATCGCATTATTTTTCTCGGAACAGAAATAAATGACGCGGTCGCAAATACCGTAATCGCCCAGCTATTGTTTCTGGAAAACCAAGATCCGGACAAAGATATAAAACTATATATCAATTCTCCGGGTGGTTCGGTTACTTCCGGTCTCGCGATTTATGACACCATGCAATATATAAAGCCGAATGTATCGACCATTTGTATCGGTATCGCGGCGAGTATGGCGTCTGTTCTTCTCGCGGCCGGCGAAAAAGGCAAACGATTTTGCTTGCCAAACAGTGAAGTCATGATCCATCAAGTGCTCGGCGGAACGCAAGGTCAGGCAAGTGATATAAAAATTCATGCCGAACGCATCCTCAAAATAAAAGATCGCCTCAATCAAATCCTCGCTAAACATACGGGTCAAGACATGGCAATCATCGAAAAAGACAGCGATCGAGACAACTTCATGAATGCGGAGACTGCAGTCGCGTACGGCCTCGCGGATAAAGTTATCTCATAACAACGCCCTTTTGATAACCATATATACGACAACCCCCGCCGTTGCCGGCGGGGAGCTGTTATTTTAGGGAAGACCTAACCCGTACCCAAGAAGGTGAATCGAAGGTAAAGACGAGCCTGAGCCTGTGCTTCCCTTTGATTCACCCCCATGCTTGTCGTGGATACAGGATGATGCCTACTTGAACCGCTCAAATAAGCACGAACCCTGTATATCTGTACTTAACCGGTAGAATACTATCGCTCAATCGTAATTATCTTGGATATCTTGCAATGAATTCTCTGTAAAGTTAGATACAGGGAGATACTCGGCATGGCTATGTGCCGTTTATTTCTCTATACCCATTTCTTATCGGACTGAACACTATATCAAAAAGGAGCAACTTTGTCAAGCGCTCCTCTGTGGAGAGACTATTTTTTGGCTAATACTAGCCAAATGTTGCTATTCTGCCGGGAATACAATACCCAAATCTTCCGGAGTGACCGGCTTATCATCTTTTGGTTTTTCGGTTCCGGTATCGGTTCCATCAGCGGGTTTTACAGTGCAATCCTCCCCTTCTTTGCAAGCCGGAGTCTCGCTCACTCCCACATAGCAAGTGGCGGGGACCGCCCTATAGGTACTCGAGAAAAGCCTATTTTCTTTTTGGCCGTTTGCAAATTCCCGAATATAGGTAAAATGCGCCTGCGCTCCCGGGTGCACACTCTGGCACTCTTTTTTGCCCGGAGCCAAATCCGCAGTGGGAATTTCTTTATAAGGACCTGCGGGAACCCAATAATCCACTACCGGCGGCGTATAATATCCTTTTCTGCCATCACTCGTCCCCCAAAGCGTAAACGAGAGATCTTTGGTTGATTCATTCATGGAAACGGTAATGGCAATGCTATGTCCGGTATCGTTTTTGAATCTGAAGTCGGGCCAGCCATCGTATATCGTGGCATCTGTTCCCGGATTGCCGTTACTCGGGTCGTTGTAATAACTCACGACGAGTCCATGATTTACACGCTGGGTAATGGGCATGCCGGAATTCATGGCAGAACGAAACATGGTCGTTCCCACTTGGCACAGGCCTCCCGCGACCTCGGGTTTGATACGATCCCCGACAATTACAAGCTCCGGTAAATATCCGGCTTCAAGTGTAAATGGCCGAAGCGTCGCGACGAGTGAAAATTCTTCATCCGGTTTTACAATGGTTCCATGCAATTTATTCATTACCGCGTTTTTGATATTCAAAATACGATTGCGCGGACTTCCCGAAAAATTTGAGTAACCTGTTCCTAAAACTTCCTTAATGCCTAAATTATTGGTATCGCCCAGTTTGACCTTTGGCTCGACAATTGCAACCGCGAGTGTTGTTTTTTTGATTGTCTCCGCAACCGTAGAAATTCTGGTTGCGAAAGCATCATTTATGTCCGCCAGAACTTTTTTGGTATCAACCGTGGCCCCGGGTCTGTGACCCACGATATTTTTTGCTTTTGTACCCGCGGAATTCAATTCAAACACCGCGTCTTTTGGCTCCACATCAATTTGCGGAGCGATTTTTTCTTTTATAAATGCGGCGGTTGATGAGGCATCGAGTCCAAAAGAAAGCGAATTATCCGCACGGCGTATGGGCTCTACCCAATCCGCGATTTGTTTTTTGGAAATGGTCCAAGAATAGCCTCTCTTTGCGTGCGTGTCGTAATGCGTGATGGTATGAGGCCCTGCCGCAAATACGGCCTCGAGCTGATTTTTTACATTATCCAAATCTTTTCCAGTAACGGTGGGCTGCGTTACTCGCGAAGCTATAATAACCCGAGCGCTACCCAATGTTCTCCATGCTTCTGCCGCGTTTTCAGCCTGAAATCCATATTCAAATGAAAAACCGGGGCTTGAAGTGGTAATCGTATATTGAAGCGGATCTTCTTTTTTTATGATAACCGTCGCGTCAACCGCTTCCTTTTTATATTGGGATAATTTTTTATCCAGCTCCGCATTGAATTGATCAAGCGGAATTTGCAATGTCGAAAGCCGCACTTCGGGTTTCAAAAATTTGTTGGCGAGAGCCGACCATGAATCAATAAAAATGTTATCTACTCTTCCATAACCGTAAATACGTTCTGCGTCTGCAGCGAGATCCATGGATACACCAAATCCGCCGCCCGCAGGTGACGCGCCGGGATGAAGCACAAGTTCTTGGGGACCATTTGGACTCTCAAAGGAAACCGCAACACCTTCGCTCAAGCGCTTGTTGGTCATGGTCTCCAAAAATTGCAGCAATTCTTGTTTGGTCAATCCTCCCAAACTGAATTCACTGACATGCACACCGGGCAAGACTTTGTGCGAATATGTTGCTCCATACGCGAGAAGCGCAGAAGTTCCCGCTACAAAAAGCAAAAATAAAATTATGCAAAAAACAATCAAAAAACGCCAGTGCTTTGCCAGTGCCAGATGCCATGCATGCATTTTTGAGAGCCAAGTGCGCATATATATAATTATGTATGTAAGGACTTATGGATTTTATGTAGGCCAAGGCGGCCCCGCCCTCGGTGAGGGCGGGGTTATTCATCTACGATACGAATGGGGATCTTTCTGTCCATCTCGCGTTTTGGTATTGTTACCGATAATATGCCATTTTTGTATTCCGCGGATGCCAGCTCCCCTTTTACATCCACCGGAAGTACCACGGTACGAGAAAATTTTCCCCAAAAATTTTCTTTGTGCACGTAGGCCACTTTTGAGGATTCTTCTACAGGACACGAACGAAATCCACGGATGGTGAGCACGTCATCGTGCACATATACCTCTATCCGATCCGCGTGCGCGCCGGCCATGGCGGAAATGACGATAATATTTTTTTTGTCTTCAATGATATCAACCGCCAATTTTCCTTCTTCGTCAAAATGATCCCAGTCTTCTTTTGCATTTTGTTCTACAAAGGGTTTTTCTGTCGCGGCTCCGGTTGTATCAAAAAATATGGCAAAAGGGTCGTTTTGATTTTGAGGCAACGACATTTTCATATAGTAGAGAGTATAACAAATAAAAAAAAGCGCGTAAATGCGCTTTTTTAAATTTCCTGTCTGCGAACAATGCAAAGCGGGGTCTGTTCATTTGTCTGGCCGAGCGGATTGTCTTTAAAAACTGCCCTTGCCCATTCTATATTGACTGCTTTGCTCGAACGGCCGAGCACATCGACACCCAGATCATTCGCATCAATTATCACCACGTCACAGCCTATTTTTTTGCTTATTTCCGCGGCAACATCATTTGGATTCGCAGGCGCGAGCGTGGCATATTCATTATACGGAGGGAGCGTGTAGGAACAAGGCCCATCAATCGCTGCGGCCTGACGACCGGCCACATGATAAAACATTCCTTTTATACCAAGCGGCTTGGTTATGGCGGCGACTGCCGCGGCACACAAAATTCGAGG
>CAZKQL010000031.1:7430-12061 GCA_964554925.1 uncultured Gammaproteobacteria bacterium
ATCGCGAGCTGCATGGTTTCCGGAATTCCCAGTCCTATTCCGTATTTTGATTTATGAACAAATTTGGTGAGAAATATAGCCAATTTTCCCGGACGTATATTTTTCATGGGGATTGCCCTTCCCTGCGTAATAGCCACTGACCGTTCGCTCATGAAAAGCGTGTCCGTTTTTTTCAAATGGGTCTGCGCGTAACGCGCCACGATATCGTAGATATTATCTTCTTTAGTAATGACATGCGTTTTTATGGGATAACGTTCATACAAAACACCGGCCACTTCTATGGTTAAATTTTTTCCTTGATTTGGACTGAAAATATTTTCCATACGCGCCTTTACCACCCAAAAGTGAAACTTGGCGGAGAGGGCGGGATTCGAACCCGCGGTACCTTTTGGGTACACAGCTTTAGCAAAGCTGCACATTCGACCGCTCTGACACCTCTCCATTGTTTATTTTTTGATTCGCGGAGAGAGTGGGATTCGAACCCACGGAGGGCTTGCACCCTCAACAGTTTTCAAGACTGTCGCCTTAAACCGCTCAGCCATCTCTCCCTGCGAATAACGCCGACTATTGTATAGGATATGCCCCTTCTCGTCAACCTCTCGCCACCGTAAAACCGGAGACAAAAATGCTCGGATTTGCCTGCTGTATGGCCTTTGCGCAGGCTTGCATGGTAGCGCCGGTCGTATACACATCGTCAATCAAAAGAATGTTGGTATGCGGCAGGGTGTCTTCACATACAAACACTTCCGATACATTTTTTATACGATCTTCTTTGGAAAGCAACATCTGTTGTCTGGTATATTTTTTTCTTGAAAGCGGAGTAATAATAGGTCTATCTAAAAGCTCTCCTACCATACGCGAAATGATATCGGCCTGATTAAATCCGCGCTCCGCGCAGCGACGACGATGCAGTGGCACAGAGATGATAGCATCAATTCGAGAAAGCGCATCTTTGTGCTCGCGCACAAACGGCTCAATAAGCGTTTGTATATAATCCGCTGCCTCCTCTATATAATCGTATTTCAAGGCATGAATCAGCCTAGAAATAATAGGATCTGTATAGGAAAATGGAGAAAATACTTGAACAATTGAACTTGTGTCTTTGCAAAGAGCGCAACACATACCGTCTGCATTTAATGTATGGCAGACCGGACAAGAAAACATACTTTGTCTCGTGACAGATGCAATGCAAGTATCGCACGCCAGACTTCCCTCCTTATCACACATTACGCAAAAAAGAGGAAACAAAACCTCTTTTAAAAACTTAATAATCATACTCCCCTCCTTTCATTAATTTACTCCCAAAAGAATCCGCTGACGAGCCATGTATTCGTACCTTTTACCAACTCCACTCTCCCCTTTTTCTGCACCATTTCACTGGTCTTTGCGCTGCGCAGCTCTTGCTGAACCGAAACCGTCACGATGATTTTATTTTCTGTTTTTTCTCGAATAGAGCTGCTGAGTACTCGCGTAGTTGCTCCTTGATAGTCATTGCTCTTTTTCAAAGATTGCGATTTTATAAAAGACTCCATTTCTACGGTCGCGAGCTTGAGCGCGTCTTCCACATGTTTGTTATCATTTTGATTTGAATACGTCATGAAGCGCTCCACGAAAATGCGGCTGATTTGTTTTGCCAAAAGTTCATCGGGATCAACATTTTGCGGTTTAGTACCCCTAATCGCTTCCGGGGTAACTCCCACGAGTGTCTGCTCTTTTAGTACCGCCGCCGTGTTTTCTGTTTCCGCGGTCGTATCTACGGCCGGCGCGGCTTCCCTTTGTTTCTTTTGCCACAAAATGATAAAAATTATCGCCAAAATAATCGCAATGATGATACCACTGATGACGAAAATTCGCTGTCGTAATGTTAACATAAAAATTATTTATTACTCTGACCCATCTCGCGATCAAAGTCTTTTTTTGCTTGTTCTATTTCCAATAATTGCTTGGGGTCGGACGTTATCAGCTGATCTTCCGTGTACGAGGCGACTACTTTTATGGCCGCGTGCTTGCTGCCCGCAAAGAAAATTCCTTCGCCCACCGCGCTCTCCAGTAAAAGATATTTTTCTCCCTCTGTCAACATAAATATTTTTTGAATCAAATCCACCGCTGCCGGAGACTGACGCAGCAACATCTGCAAAGCAGAGTTTGTTACAATTGCTTGTCCGTACGGCGAACGCAAAAAGTCATTTACATCCTGCGTAATCGTAGTAACACCCAAATAATATTTTCGACAGCGCTTTACCAGAGCATAAATAAACTTCGCCGAATCCTCGTGCTGCATAAGCCACCAGGCCTCGTCAATAACCAATATGCGTTTTTTGCGCTCCGATCGCACGATATTCCAGATGTAATTTACCAAAGTATAAATCGCCATCGGACGAAGTTCATCTTCCAAATCGCGCACGCTGAAAATCACCAATTGATTGTCCGTATTTACATTTGTCGGAGAATTGAACAATCCGGAAAATGTGCCCTCGGTATACTTACGCAATTTGATAACCAATTCCTCCGCGCCTTCCATACCTTCGAGAATATCCAAAAGGTCTTGCATAATGGGCGGCTCGGCTGTGGCAAGATCAGACATAGGTGTAATATCTTTTTTTGCGTAGGTTTCAAGGAGCGCGCGATCAAGAATTGAATCTTCTTGCGCCGTAATTTTGCCAAACATGATACGCAGCAATCCTTTGAGCGTAATAACCGCGCTTCTGATAATATCTTCCGTGGAGGTTTGTCCGCCCACCGGCCGCGGCAAATCAAACGGATTTACTTTGCTCTCGGACGCGAGCGAAATATTTATATATGTCCCGCCGACCGCTTCCGCCAAATGCAAATATTCCATTTCCGGATCAATGACGATAACATCAATGCCCATCATAAGGCTGCGCAATACTTCCAATTTTACGGCGTATGATTTTCCGGCGCCGGAAGTCGCGAATACCACCATATTCGCGTTTTGCAAACTGAAACGATCGAATAAAATAAGACTGTTGTTGTGCCGATTGATACCGTACAAAATGCCGTTGTCGCTTGTAAGTTCCGAAGAAATAAACGGAAACGACGCGGCAATCGGCGATGAATTCATGTTGAACGTAATGTTGAGCTCATCAATACCAAGCGGCAAGGTTGAATTGAATCCTTGTTCTGCCTGAAACAATACGCTTTTCGTATAAATCAATTTCGCGCCAAAAATATTTTCTATATCTTCGCCCACTTTGTCCAATTCTTTTGCATCTTGAGAATAAATCGTCACATAAAAAGCATACTGAAAAAAATGTTCCACGCCTTGAGTCAAATCATTACGCAATTGTTCTATGTCGCGCAGCGCGGTTTCTCGTATCGGATCTCGCGGCGCGCCTTTTTCCGCATCTTGGCTTATCTGCGCTTCGAGAGCTCCGACTTTTTTCTTGAGCTGTTTTAGAATAATCGCGGCATTTACCGGATAAAAAAACATCGAAATATCCATGGTAATGTTCATGTTGAGAATCGGCGCGCTCCAGCCAACCGCGATATACCGAGGATAAGTAACGACAAAAATAGTTCGCAAATATGTGTTACCCAATTGTATAAATCTGGACTCAACTTTGAATCCCGAAGGCGCGATCAGATCCCGAATCGCAACCGTACCCTCGCGGTACACGCGCTCTTCCTCGAGCGTTATGAGTTGTTCTTCCACCGCTTTTTCGCTTTCGCGCTTGCGACGAAACGAGACCTTTTTGTTGGGGTCTTGTTGTCCGTAGCTGACAGGTTTAAATGCCATAGATATAATTACATTTCGCTTTCGACACGCAACTGATTTACGTCGCCAAGCGTTTCCGCGTACGCGATGTCCGGATTGTATGTTGAATAATACAATTCAATGAGCGCCTGCGTATCGAGTCTGATTGCGGAGAGTCCAATACTCGACAGCCCACCTTCCACTTGCCGCACCCGCAAATCAAGATCTTCTTTTCTTTTTTCAAATCGCTCGTCCTTGAGGCGGATACTGATCATCGGTTTCATAACTTCTTTAAATCTGCTGAAAAAACTTTTCTTGGTGTTTGACAATGGATCATACGGAATGACGACATAGTAGCGTTTGGTCATAATTTGCCCGATATCCACCAGCTCCGAAACAAAGGCTCTGTAATCTGCGATCTGTATGCGCAATAATTCATTTTGCTGATTGCGTTCTATTTCCTGAAGTTCTTCGAGATACGGCTTAATCTGCAGTCTGCGAGACTGCACCACAATCTGAATCGGAAAATCAAGTGAATTCAAAAAACCGACATACGAAGAAATAATGGCATTCTGCTCGTCGTCGGACTTGAGCGCGAAATTAAGACTGGACACAATCATCGCCGCGCGCAAAGTTCCGTCTTTCAAGATAACCACGCCATCTTTGATTTCCGCGATCGGCAAATAGCCCTGCGTGGGCGGCCGCTTTGCTTTTTTTTGCTGCGATTTTTTATCTTTCATACCTATCGTCAAAGTCGTCCGGCTGATAAAAACCGCCGGTGTTTACGAGGAGCGCCAAATCGCGAATTCGTTCTTTTTTTTCGGCCACTTGCGCCACTTCTTTTATTACTTCTTCCGTTACATTTTTTCGCCAAAAATTAAGATCCTCGTTGCTGTGCGTTTTATTCCAAATACGG
>CAZKQL010000032.1:0-1903 GCA_964554925.1 uncultured Gammaproteobacteria bacterium
ATTCTGTGGAGAATGCTGATCTTGAACCACCGGAAAATGTTGAACATGAATTGCAACTATTTTTCGATCAAATGAAAAGTGAATTAAGCGTGGACAACATTAACGATTGGGCGGGCGAAACATATTTTGCGATAATTTTTTCTCATGTATTTGAGAATGGTAATGGGCGAACAGCGAGAAATGTATATCATCTTATGTGCGAAGATGGCGCGCCGCCACAACGTTTGACGAGCACACGCCCGGCAGAAACCCAAGTGCTTGAGAGAAATGTAAATTTGTGCGCGATGACGAGAGTGTTCGAGGATAAGGGAATAAAATGCAAGGATAACATTGCCATGATGGAGGAATATTCTGCAACAACAGGGGATGATGATTTTGCCCTATACGGCGATATGGGATTTCTGAGGTTTTTGGCAGCAAGAGAAGCGCTTGCACAAATGGGGCACGATGTTGGCGAAGTAAAGAGCATAAACGTAGATAAGCTCGATGATGCACAAAAAAAGCGCTATAATGAAATTTATAAAGATTTGAGAAAAGAATGGTTTTGGAAAATTTTTGAAGTGTGTGATGATTATAGAGAAAGCGTCTCTCAAAAATTGGGTTCGCTGCTCGGTGATGTTAAAGATTAGCAATAAGTACAAACAAATTCACGCCTTTATGCAACTCCACCATACAGCCCTAACCGTAAATAATCTAGAAGAAAGCATTGCATTTTATGTAGAGCACTTTGGTTTTAATTTAGTTAAAAAATACGACCGCCCGGATTTGAAAGGTAAAGCTGCTTTGATTAAACTAGTCGACTATCATCTCGAACTGTGGGAATTTGGAGACGCGCAAACTAATCAAGATGCGTTGAATAATTTAAAAATAAAAGGTATTCGCCACATTGCATTTTCTGTCGAAGATATAGATCAAACGGTGGAGGAATTAAAGTCGAGAGGAATCGACATTTCTGAAATCAAGCTGGGCGCAAGTGGTAAAAAATATGCTTTTTTTGAGGATCCGAGTGGCATAGCATTGGAATTATACGAAGCATAAATTCATGCTACTTCGAACTAAAAATAAATCGCTGAATCAAAATTACATACAAAAAACACTCGCGTTCTCCCTGCTCTTCACTCTACAAAGTAGAGAAAAGGGCATGTTGCGCGTGTGTTTTTTTAGAGCGTAATGCGGATTGCTATTTGTTGTCCGGATCATGTGTCCTCGCTTCTTTGTCTTTTGCAAATCGCGACTCGTTAGCGTGACATAATGCGCCGCGCGTCTATTCGCGTCTTCTTTATGCGCACGAGTCGGTATACAAACCATAGACCCCACGCGAGGCTGCAAGCGAAAAAGAGCAAGAAAGTTCCCTCGAACAAGAATCCATGCCAAAGGAAGATGGTCGCGTACATGAGGCATTTGCCGGTCATGAATATGGTCGAGAAGAGCGAAAGAGCGTACAGGTGTATGGAGCATCCGAGGAGCCGCGAGGGGAAGATCATGGCTATCACGGTGAAGTCGATGCCTGCGCCAATGGCAATCGCTATAAAAACCATGAGATCAAGATGTCCGCTCAAGAGAGCAAACAGTCCGGGGATCAGGTTTTGTGTAGCGACCAAGAGGTTTGCCGCAGCGAAGATGATGTTGAGTACCTTGGCTACCATCTAGCACCTCCATTTCTGCCCATTGTTATACAAACTCTCCCCAAGATTGTCAAATTATGCTATACTCCAAATTATGAAAAAAGCACGTTTTTTTTCATTGATTTTAATTTCCGGGCTAGCCCTGCTCCCGGTTTTTGTGTTTTCGCATGAAGGCGAGCATGTTGACGTAGGCGGGAATCAAGAGGAAATAAGTGATTTGGAAAAAGAAATCGAAGCCAAACGCCAAAAAGTAAAGGAGATTGAGCAAAGTATAGAGG
>CAZKQL010000032.1:1913-11908 GCA_964554925.1 uncultured Gammaproteobacteria bacterium
AACGCGGACCGAAACCGTTTCTTTAAAAAATCAGCTCGCGATACTCGATAATAGAAAAAAACAAGTCGAGCTCGACATCGAGGCAACCGAAGGCAAAATTGGAGCGGCGCGCTTGGAAGTAAAAGGATTGTCTCTTGCCATAGAGGACACGCGTACAGCCATAACCAGTCAAAAAGGCTTGCTCGCCGAGCTTATTCGTACTTTATATTACGAAAATGGCAAAAATTACGTTCAGGTACTGGCCACAAACGACACGCTTTCGGATTTTTATAGCCGTGTACAGCAATTGCGAAAAGTGGAAAATGATTTGGGACTGCAAGCAAAAACATTGCGGCAAACAAAAGACGAATTGGAAAATAAAAAAAAGCAAGTCGAAGATAGAAAAAAATTGCTCGAAAATTTGGGCAATCAGCTAACTGAAAAAAAGAGTGATTTAGTGGAGCAAGCACTTACCAAGAATCAAATTTTGGTGCAGACTCAATCGTCCGAAAAAACATACCAAACTCTGGTCGCGAATCTAAAAGAACAATATCGCCAGATAGAAAACGAGATAAGTTCAATAGAATACCAAATTCGCAAAAAGCTGGAGCAGCAGGATAAATTGGATACCATTCCGGATGACAGTTCCACGCTGTCGTGGCCCACGCAGAGCCGCTATATTACCGCGTATTTCCACGATCCATCATATCCGTACCGCAATGTGTTTGAGCACAACGCGGTGGATATTCGCGCGGCGCAGGGGACAGCCGTCAGGGCGGCGGCATCCGGGTTCATAGGGCGCGCAAAACGCTGCACGGTTGCTAGCTGCTACGCGTATGTAATGATAATTCATCAAGAGGGTTTGTCGACCGTGTACGGCCACCTGAGTCAAATTATTGTGGGGGATGAACAATTTGTAACAAGAGGCGATATTATCGGGTATTCGGGCGCGATGCCGGGCACGATTGGCGCCGGGCCATTTACCACCGGTCCGCATCTTCATTTCGAAGTTCGCAAAAATGGTATTCCGGTCAATCCGCTCAATTATTTGGCAAAAGATTATTAATATTATATGAAAAACAATTTCAAATTCGGGCTTCCGATTACTATCTTTTTGGCAATAATATTTTTTTCCGCCTCTTTTCTACTTTACGACAATATGAACAGAAAAAATCAGCCTGCGGGTCAAGCCAAAACATGCATCGCGAAATATAATACGGATCAGAGCGGCGCTTTATTTTCACAATTGAATCCGCCGAACGAAGTAAAAGCGGTAAAGGCGGGAGTGGTTCAGAAACAATTCACGCCTCTCACCACAGCGGAAAAGTTTACGATTGCGGGCAAGCCGGTAGCGTGGGTGGACAATACCGGCAAACAAATAATTGTTGATAAAAATTATTTCAGTGATTTGAAATTGATTGATGTCACCAAATTTCCGCTCGACGAAAGTGATGTGGTCGGTAAGGTGGATACTACGATACTTACGGGACGAACTCCTCGTGAGATCGCAGGTTTTTTGATTGATTCACAAATATTAAATACCTATTGGCATATAGGAGCCGATATATGCCTAAGAGAAGAACAGGATTTTGGCTCACATTATATCGCGCACTTTGACGCGTCGCATGTGTATTTTACGAATGAGAGAAATGTTGAAAATTATACGTTTGGAGTGCAGATAGACAAAATGACGGGGACTATTGCGATTTTTGGTAAATAAATCATCTTGCATTGTGCACAAAAAGATCGTGTCGAACGGTCTTTTTTATTTATCCACAACCCGCTTTATTGATAAGAGAACAAATGTTCTCTATAATACATATATCTAACCACTTCACTAATGTTATGCCAAAAGAACAATACAACACGCGCAAACAAAAACTTCTGCAGTATCTGCGAAAGCACAAAGAATTGCCCACCTACGAAGAAATGCTCATTTTGTTCAAGCTCAAGTCAAAAGGATCCTTGCACAAATATGTTACCAAATTTATCGAAGAGGGGATTATACGCAGAAATCATTCGGGTAGACTCATCGCGACTTCAAAATTATACGGTCTGCGACAGCTTGGTTCTGTACAAGCCGGTTTTCCCTCGGCCGCGGAAGAAGAAATTTTAGACACTATGAGTCTCGATGAATGGCTTATAGACAATCCGGAATCAAGTTATATTCTTACGGTCTCCGGAGACTCCATGATCGACGCGGGGATTGTAGAGGGGGACATGGTCATTGTGGACAGAATTAAAAAACCAAAAACCGGCAGTATCGTAGTGGCTCAAGTCGACGGCGACTGGACCATGAAATATTTTATTCAAAGAGGGGAGCGAATTTTCCTAAGGCCTGCCAATAAAAGATACCCGGATATTTATCCGCAAGAAGAATTAAAGATAGGGGGAGTGGTATCAAGTGTGATACGTAAATACTAATTTCGCATAATCAAACTTCTATGACATGGAATAACCAATACGAATTCCCCAAAGCGATTGTCCACGTTGATGGTGATGCTTTTTTTGCAAGTTGCGAGCAGTCGCTCCATCCTGAATATAGAGGCAAGCCGGTCGTGGTAGGCCAAGATCGCGGTATCGCAGCCAGTATGAGCTACGAAGCCAAGAAAAGGGGAGTCACGCGTGCCATGCCACTGCACAAGATCAGAGAAATCTGTCCGGAAGTGATTATCTTGCCTTCGGATTACGAAACCTATGGTCTGTTTTCAAAACGCATGTTTAGCATTATGCGACGCTACAGTTCTGATGTCGAAGAAAGCGGTATAGACGAAGGTTTTATCGATATTACCGGCATGCGAAATCCATTGCACATGGACTATCCATCCATTGCCGCGAGTATCAAGCGCGACATCAAACGAGAATTGGGAATCGGCATTTCTGTTGGACTCGCGCCCACAAAAGTACTTTCAAAAGTGGCGGCTCGTTATGGCAAGCCCGATGGCTTTACCATTGTTTCCACGAGCTCAATAGAAACATTTCTCAAAAAATTATCCGTCGGATTCGTATGGGGGATAGGCCCCAATACCGCGCAATATATGTATAAACTTGGTATTCAAACCGCTCATGATTTTATTTCCAAAGACGAAAAATACATAGAGCAATACTTTACCAAACCGCATCAAGAAATTTATAGAGAGCTGCGCGGCCGGCAGGTGTATAAAATTGTACCTGAACAAAAAACATCATACGCGTCCATATCCAAGACCAGAACATTTACCCCCGCGACAAATGACCGGGATATGGTATATGCGCAGCTCATCAAAAATATAGAAAATGCTTGCATAAAAGCCCGCCGCTACCATTTGGCTACACGAAAAATTTCCATATTTTTGAAAAAAGATGATTTTAGTATCCAAGCTCTCGAAGTGTGCGTAAATCGCGCTACAGCGTTCCCGCAAGATCTTATACCTGCAATTAAGCCATTATTTGACCAATTATACGAAAAACGTACCAAATACCGCGCTACCGGTGTCGTACTCGCTGATTTGCACGAAGATTTGGCCATACAGGCCTCATTATTCGAAAATCCATTGGTACTCACCAATATGAAGAAAATTTACACCGCGGTGGATGTATTGGCAAAAAAATTCGGTAAGCATACGGTTCATACGGTTGCGAGTCTCAAAGCGCAGCGTTCGGCACAGCACGCGGGCAATCGGGGTGCTACCGCCTTGCGCAAAACCATAAAATTAAAAGGGGAGTGGGGGAGGAAGAGGTTGAATATTCTTACATTTTTTGGTATGGTGAGATAGTTATTTATTACACAGAAAAGCCAAATGTATGCCGGATATGTTTTCAGAGAATATAGTGTTCATGGATACGGAATTTACTCATCTTGATCCAAAAAAAGGCGAACTTTTATCGCTTGGACTCATAAAATATACAGGAGAGGAATTGTACATAGAATTTGAATACAGCGTTGAACCTCATCCTTGGGTTGTGGAGCATGTCTTGCCGACCTTGTCAGGGGTCAAGGTATCGAACAAAAAGGCCAGAGAAATGATACAGGAATTTATCGGCCCCGGGCAGCCGTACCTGATGGCCTATGTAAACCAATTCGACGCGATATATTGGTACGGCTTGTTCGGAGATCCAAAAGCGCATCCGGCCTTCTGGATTCCAATTGACTTTGCCTCCATTTTATTTGCGCATGGCTACGATCCAAACAGCATGGGCAAAGATTCATTCTTTGAAAAATTGGGTGTAGACAAAAAGTCTTATCATCTTCATAACGCGCTCGACGATACTCGCTTACTCCGTGACGTGTACTTCAAGTTCTGCGAGCGGCTAAAAAAACAATAAACCACGAATATGCGGATGAGCGGCGGCAAATCACTGACTTTTTTGTTTGTAATTGTTTGCGCTGTTTTGGCTGGATTTTTTTATACGGACGCGGGCGGATTTAAATCAAACAAACCCGCAGACATAATTCCGTCTTCCAAACATATGCCTCCGGTGGTGGCGCTTCTTCCGCACCAAGACGATGAAATGTTTCTCGCGGGCAGCATAATACAATATATTGAGCAGGGGAAAGACGTATACGCAGTTATGGTAACCGATGGCGGAGATTCTTCCGCAAGACTAATGCTAAACGGCAAAGATGACCTCGAAAAGCCCTATTGCTGCGATTTAAGGGGCAAGATACATAATCCGGAGAAAGAAGGCTATGATCAGCTCGATAAACAGCGTTTTAGCGCGGCGCGAAACAGAGAATTTTTTACTTCTATGACGCGACTCGGCATTCCGAAAGAACATATTTTTTTTGCAAATCCCGGGGGCGTGGATGCTTCGATGGAGCCGTTGTATAAGGATGGATCGCTAACAAAAATACTCGCCCGCGAAGCCATAGAAGTTTTCTTTAAAAAATTTGGCGATGGGACATATATAACCGTTGAGTCACGACAAGGTCACGCGTACCATCGAAACCCGGATCACGCGGTGCTGCAGGACGCATTGATTGAGTTCCCCGGCATCAGCGAAAAATATTATTTTTCAGATATTGAGGATGAGGCAATGCGGATTGAGTTACCTTCCGCGGTTTTGCGCAAAAAAAGAGACGCTCTGAATGCCTATTATGAATGGGAACCTCGCAACGGAAAATTTGCTATCGGCGCGCATTCGGTAAAATATCTTTTGGACGAATGGACTACAAATTCATTTGAATACAAATCTCTAAATTAATCAAAATTAGTGGAAGTGATAATAATTAAAGAATTACATGCAATATACAACAGAGCCGGAAGTAAAAAAGCTGCGACAACAATTCAATCTTGCGCCCAAAGATAGAATCAAGACCTGCATTTTGAAGCGAGTTTTTGACTTTGTGGTAGGCTTTGCCATAGGTACGGTATTTTTACCTATTATTTTTATAATTTCGGCAGCTTACCTTATCGAGATGATTTTCGTAAAATCGTCTCGAGGGCCGCTGCTGTACAAAGAGCCAAGAATTTCCGGAGGCAATGTTATATTTTTTTATAAATTCCGAACATTTAAGCAATCAGTAATAAACGAAGCACGAAAAAATAATCATGTCGTTCACACAAAAGACTTGGAAGGCAAAAGGTCAAATTTCACATGGGTGGGGAATATCCTCAACAATATGTATTTGGACGAACTGCCACAGCTCATTTCCATACTTAAAGGCGATATGTCGCTCGTCGGACCTCGTCCCACAAATATTGAGGTTACGCTTGAGAAAAGAGCAGCAGGAGATTTTACCAAAGATGTCGTTATCAGCGGCTTGAGCGGCCCGTATCAATGTGTAAAAGGGGAGGGTTTTGACCAACAAACGGTAGACACCGCGTACATCGATTATGTCCGCAAACATTCATGCATTATGATCGTATTAAAAGATATAAAAATTCTTTTAAAAACAATAAAAGTTTTGTTAAAGGCGAAAGGAATTTAATTTTAATTTTTCAGCTTTTTTGGTGTATTTCGTATGGCCATTGCAATAGAGGAAGATGTCAGTCAGTGATTCTCCTCTATATGATGTCGCATAAGATATATTGTGCGACGCATAGTGTAGTTTTATTTTAACTCATTCCACTACTCCTCTTTTCAAAATAATATGCACCAATGAGGCGGATCAAAATATTATTTCCAATACACCCTGCCCTCGTATCGAACATCAATGTATTGGATATTTGATCCGGAAATTTTTTCCTTTAGTATGGTATCGAGCGCCTCTGATTGGCTTTCTATTTCTGTCAGCCGTCCCTTTATGCTCCAGCCATGTTTTGTGTGCATCAAAATGTCACCCACCTCATCCCCTATTTCGAAGTACGAAATCGGCACGTTAACTTTTTTGTCCAACATATTGTACCACGATACCACGGCTGCGGCTGTCGTATCGCGCAAAATTTTTGTATTTACCAGCATATCTGTAGCTCTTGCGTCGTATAAAATAGGCAAATTCCCTAGCTCGCGAGAAACGGCGTTAACATCCGGCTTGTGAGTACGGCTCACCACCTCTTCTTTTAGGATTTCTTTATTTGTCTCATCTGTCGACGTGACTTTTTTTGTGGCGACAGTCCACTCCGCATCGAGCACGTTTCTTTTTATTTCAACCACATTCCCCTGCATATCAACATATCCGTACTGCTTCCCATTGTCGTAAATAATATTTGAAATTTTTTCTTCAACGGCGATTGATAAATTGCCGGGAAATTTTTTTGTAATCGCAATGTGTGCGATGGGAAATTTTTCAACAAGTATGGATTTCAGTTCCTCGAGATCAAAAAAGAAATAATTCGACCTTGGCATGGTAAGAAATCGTTTGCCCTCCATTGTCGCGAGAGCCGTTCCCTCGATATCTTTTTTTTCTATTCTGACAAGTCCCAGCACATCCACGGAATTGAGCTGAAATCTGGGGTGATAAATCAGGAGTCCAAGCGTTATTAAAGACAGCCCCGCAAACAATGCCAGCTTGAATGTGTATCCGTAGTCTGTGGCGGTTCGTCTCGAGACATGAGGATTTGCGCACTGCCCTCCCCACGCAAAATCTTTTTTCCTGGAGCCTGAAGAAAAAAAAGCAGTATCAACCGAATTTTGAAGACGATATATTTTCTTTTTGAATAACCTGCGTAATTTGTAGGTATTTATTTTTTTATGTCGGACAGGCGGCATACGGATTACTTAAACCCACGTTTTATACTTCTGAAAAATTCAAAGTATCTTGTTATATAATACAAACGCGAAAGCGGTATATCAAAACAGGGCACGAGTTCCATACCACTTCCGCCAAATCCTTTTTTGAAATGAGTGATTCCAAAGAATGGATGCTTTGGCGACGCGCCGTCCGGCGCTATGCCCCAGAAATTATACCACATTATCCCCCTTTTTTTCGCCTCCCGTATGGCTTCCCACTGGATAAGATATGAGCTCGGCAGCCTTTTGTCGAGCTGCAAGGACGCGCTATGCCTATATGCCGCCATATTTCCATAAAAAATAATTATGGCCGAGGCATCGAGGCGACCATCGGGCAGTGTAGCTTCAAATATAAGGGCTCCGTCTTTTTTTGAGAATGCGTTGAATTCGCGGTCTATGAATCGAGCGGAAAATCTATGAAAACGATGTCGTTTGGCAACCACGTTATGCATGGAATTCAATCTTGCAAGCGCGCCCGCGTCTGTGGTTTTAGTGATTCTGACTCCCTCTTTTATGCAGCGATTTATGAGATTTCGATGATTTTTATTCATATCCGAAAGCAAAGTCTGTTCACTTGCGGAAATATCGAGCAGCCATGTGTGTTCCGATAGAATATGCATCGGAGCCGGAAGCGCGCCTATTTTTTTGAGTATCTCTTGGTGGCACTCATTATTTTTTACAAAAGGGCTAACCCGAATAAAACTGAATCCATGATCTCCGGCCAATTTTTTCGCGAATTCAAAAAACGTTTTTAGCTGTGTTTCGTTCAGGTTGCTTCCGAGCGGCCCATAGGGCAGCATCAAATGGCGCCCGCGTTTTGCGTTTACGGCTATGGCGAGCGATCCGCCAATCAGCGTATCGTCTTCGTAAAGTCCGATAACCCAGTACCTGTCCCCCATCGCATCGGAGAATTCCATGTATTGTTGAGACTGCAAAAAAATACTGTATTGCTGCGCTAATACAAAGGACTCCCATTCTTTTTTATTTTCAACCAATTTAGCCTCGAGCATATTCGGAATTGCAGAAATGTATTACTTCATCGACATCGCTCATGGACAGGTGTCTCTCTGTCGGCAAATTTACCACTTGGGCCACTATTTGTTCCGCATTCGGGCATGACCCTTCGGTATAATCAGCGGCTTTCATCTGCGCATCAACCGGGGCCACAATGCTTCTGTACCAGTCGCCAAGTAAAATTCCCCTTTCCTTTGCGCGGCGCATAAATTCCCCGCTATTTTGCACTTGGATCGGATACCGCAGCGGAATCGCGTCATTCGTCAAATGCGGCTTGAGTATCGCGCTGCTCTTTATTTCGGCATCGTATCGACGCGCAATGTTTCTTCTATGTTCGTTTACCCTATCAATATCATCTATCTGATTGTGCAATATACGCGCGAGCGCATTCGGAAGTTTGCTCGGATACTCTTTGGCCCATATCCCCCGCTTTTCACAATCATCAATTATTTTTGCCGTGATGCCAAGTTTTTTTGTAGCATATAAAAACCATTTTCCGAGACCAATTCCATAGGTTAATTTGCCGAGCAAAAAAATGGGCAGATACACGAGCTGCTGAATTATTTTTTTTATGGAAGTATGCGGTAGCATTTTTTGAAATTCTCTGCATGTCTTTAGTAGCTCCGGAGATTTTGTGACAATGGCGCCGCCACGAACGCAAGAAATGATTTTATCCGTACCAAAGCTCAACATGGCAATATCCCCAAATGTACCAAGCAGCTGATTTTGATATCTGACACCGAGCGCGTGCGCGCAATCCTCTACCACCGTGATGCCGTATTTTTTTGCCGTAGCTGTAATCATTTCAATTTGTGCCGGAGTCCCAAACGTATGCTGGACTATGATCGCCTTTGTGTTTGGGTGTATATGCGCATCGAGAGCGAGTGCGTCCATATTGTACGAATCATCAATGTCGATATACATCGGTGTCGCTCCGGTCAGTTTAATCGCGTTTATGACCACTACGCAGGTAAATGCCTGAACGATTACTTCATCGCCCTCCCCCACTCCGGCGGCCTTGAGCGCCGCGTATAGGGCCGACCTGCCGCTGTCATAGGTGACCGTATGGTAGCCACCGCCAAAATACGCATCGAGTTTTTTTTCCGCGGCTTCAACATATACTCCGTTTTTTATTCGCGACCATTTCCACGGAAGCAAAAGATAAGAGAGCGAGGTCAAAACATCTCGCGGCGTAAGATTTGGCGCAAAACCGGTGAACACTATTTTTGTTCGCATACGATCAGATATTTTTACCGCGTATTTCTTTGTGCACCAGTGATGGCAGTCTGCTCTCGAGCAGCATGATTGATTCTGTATCCTTCAATATTTTGACGCGTTCAAGCAATCTTTCTTCATCAAAAATAGATTCAATTTCAAGCTGATATTTTCCATGCAGATCCTTTATCGCTTGTTTAAAATATTCAACGGCGTTTGGATTCGTGACAATCAGCGTGTCCGCGCAGAATGCGATTTCCTCCCCTATTTTTTTGTGTAACTCCTCGCTTTTTTCTCCGAGCTCGGCCATGCCTCTCGTAATCACTATTCTTTTGAAACGCGATGGAAAGCCGTTCAATATCGCAAGCGCGGCGCTGAACCCATCCGGATTTGAATTATACGAGTCATCGATGATGATGCAGCCCCCGTAAGGATATACTTTAAGAGCGGTTTCCGAATCATTTTTTAGAGTACGTACGGCATCCACGATTTCATCTTTTGTCATTTTTAAATGAACCGCCGCAATAACGGCCGCAGCGATATTCATGGCCTGATGCGCTCCAATCACGGGAGCCACCAGGTGCGCCTCCGCCTCTTTGTATGCTCCGTCGCATTCTATTCCTTCTTTTGTAACG
>CAZKQL010000033.1:0-1820 GCA_964554925.1 uncultured Gammaproteobacteria bacterium
CGATTGAGATCGATATCATACACCAAAACTTCATGGCCGCTGTCAGCTGATACGGCTGCTGAACACGCGCCCACAAATCCGGCTCCTATATATAAAACTTTCATAGTGCGTTTTTAAAATATGTTATGGTCGACTGTAGTCCGTCTTGAAGTGAAACTTCCGGAGCCCAATCTAAAAGTTCTTTTGCTTTTGTTATGTCCGGTCTTCGACGTGCCGGATCATCTTCCGGAAGATCAAGATAAATTATTTCACTATCTGATGCAGTAATATTTTTTATCAATTCGGCAAAAACTTTTACCGTGTATTCGTCCGGATTGCCGATATTTATCGGACCCAAAATGTCATCTTTGCTTTTCATCATGGCGCGAATTCCGCGCACCATGTCTGACACATAGCAAAAACTTCTCGTTTGAGAACCATCGCCATACACCGTAATAGGTTCATTTTTTAGAGCCTGAATAATAAAATTCGAGACCACGCGTCCATCTTCTACAGCAAGGCGCGGTCCGTAGGTGTTGAAAATTCTGATCACTTTTACCACGACACCATGCATTCGTTTGAAATCGGCACACAAGGTTTCGGCGACTCGCTTGCCTTCGTCATAGCACGCGCGAGGCCCCATCGTATTTACACTGCCGCGATATGACTCTTTCTGCGGGTGCTCTTCCGGATCTCCATACACTTCGGATGTGGAAGCCTGCAACAATCGCGCATTTTTTGTACGCGCGAGTTCGAGCATGTTATATACTCCGAGAAAGCAAGTTCTGGCTATGTGAATAGGATTCTTTTGAAAATAAGCCGGAGACGCGGGACAAGCCAAATTATATATTTCATGTATATCGCCTTCTATACTAATGGGCTCCGTTACATCGTGTTCAATAAAAGTAAATTTTGGATTACCCAAAAGATGTTCGATATTTTTTTTGCTTCCGATTTGCAAATTGTCGAGAACAATAACTTCGTAGCCTTCAGCCAAAAGTTGATCGCATAAATGAGATCCTATCAAACCCGCGCCTCCCGTAACTAGCGCTCGTTTTTGAACTTCTGCCATATTATGAAATTAATACGTATGCAATCAACAACAAACCTAGAATTATTAAAACATTTTTCACGCTCAAATTATATTTTACAATACAATATAGTGCCTGGAACGCGTCTTTTGGACCGATTTTTTTGCCTTCTTCGTAAGTGCGGCCGCTATAACCGATGCCGACTTCATAAATTCGCACGCCTTTTACCTTTGCGACTTTTGCGGTGATCTCCGGCTCAAATCCAAATCGCTTTTGTTCCAACACAATCTGCCGCAAAATTGAACGTTTGAAAACTTTGTAACACGTCTCCATGTCCGTCAAATTGAGATTGGTAAAAATATTTGATAAAAAAGTAAGTCCCGTATTCGCCACATAATGCCAAAAATACAGCACGCGATGCGCCTCGGTTGCGAGAAATCGAGAACCGTACACCACGTCTGCTCTGCCATCGAGGATTGGCTGCAAAAGTCTAGGATAATCGTCAGGCGAATATTCCAAATCAGCATCCTGAATCAAAACAATGTCTCCGGTCGCTACTGAAAATCCTTTTTGAAGCGCTCCGCCCTTGCCTTGATTGTATGATTGTAGCGCAATCGTAAATCCATCTTTCCCTTTGTATTGTTCAAGCATTTCACGCGATCCGTCTGAGCTAAAATCATCAACCAACACGATTTGTTTAACAAGCCCAAGCGTGTTTGACTGCTCGACTTTTTTTATGATTTCGGGGAGTGTGTTTCGTTCATTATATATCGGTATAACAATTGAAACGGTTTTAATTTGAAAAATTTC
>CAZKQL010000033.1:1859-5732 GCA_964554925.1 uncultured Gammaproteobacteria bacterium
TTATACCAGATACTGATGTATTTTTGACGCGATTCTTCTGGTGAGAAAAAACATCGGTGGACGTCTTCCGTTTACTTTCCATGCGCGGCGCAGTTCCCTCCATCCTCGAATTCGCTGCCCGATGTTTAGGGCGCTGTATCCACCGCTCCTCATGTACACAAGCGATTCTTTTATATAGTGCATGGATATATTGCCCTTCAGAACGCTCCGCAAAATCCATTCATAATCAGCGGCTATTTTGAAACCGGTGTTATACAGACCAAGCTTCGCATACCACGATCTTTTGACAAAAAAAGCGGGATGCGGCGGGATCCAGCCGGAGCGAACTTTTGAGTCCTCGAATTCACCCACTTTCCACTTGCGAACGACGCGTTCCGGATCATGCTTGTCTATATATACGATGTCGCCAAAACAAGCGTCAATCCCACCCATTGTAAAGCAATCCAGCACTTTTTTCAACACGTTTCGGTCAACATAAAAATCGTCGGAATTGAGTATGGCGACGATATCTCCGGTTGCGGCCCCGATCCCTTTGTTCATGGCATCATAGATGCCTGTGTCTTTTTCGGAGATTAGTGTGCGAATATCATCTTTGTATTTTTTGATGATTTCGAGTGTGCCATCGGTCGAGCCACCGTCGACGACAATATATTCGTAGTCGACTCCGGATTGCAGGGTGACGCTCTGTATAGTGCGTTCTATGGTAGCCGCGCTGTTATAGGAAACGGTAATTACTGAAATTTTCATACGTTCATCAATTTCTTATATACTTCTACCGTTTGTTGTACGGTTTTCTCCCATCGATATGTATGTGCGGTGACGCTTCTGTATTCTTTTTCCTCCGGAGAATCCGACGAAATGGCGTTATTCAGTCCCTCAATTATCGAATCAATGCTATTTGGATCCATATACACAGGAACATTGCCCGCGAGTTCGCGAAAAACAGGAATATCCGATGCGATCACTTTTGTGCCGCAGGCAAACGCTTCGAGAAGCGGCATGCCAAATCCTTCGTAATAGCTCGGAAATACAAAAGCGGTTGACGCATGGTAGGCTCGTTGTAATTCCTCGTCAGATAGTAAACCCAGACTGTGTACTCGCATTTCGACTTTTAGTTTTTCAAGATTATTTTTTTCATGTTTGGTTAAGGGGCCGCCTCCGACGAGAACCACATCAATATCACGGTTGTTCCATTTCGCGTACGCGTTAATGAATGTCTCGAAATTTTTGTATCCGCTTCTTTTCCCTACGAATAGCAGAAACGGTTTTTGGAGATTGTGGATGTTCTTGAATTGCAAAATTTCGACATCCGTAATTTCTTTAAAAAAAATCCCACTGACACCTATGGGTACTACAGATATTTTGTCTTCCGGAACATTGTATATTTTTTTTAGATCTTTTGCCGTTTGATTTGAGATGCAAATAAGATGCGACGCTTTTTCAATCGCCGCGCGTTTTTGTTTTATAAACAACTTGTCTTTTATCGTCACGAAATCACTCGCGATTTCGTGAGTCATGTCGTGTACGGTAATGACTTGCGGAATTGAAAGTGAACGGTACGATGAAAAATAGGTTGAATGAAATATCGCGTTTTGGTAATTTTGTTTTTTCAAAAAATCCTCGGTCTGTTTTTGATCAACGGGGTACAGCGCGTATTTCAAAAATGTATTTTGAAATGGGATGCTTAATTTTGTGCACGCTATATGCTCGATGTTTGGTGCTGCCGGCGGATCCGTAAAGCGTGTTTTGTGCGTTAATATGGTTGTCTTGTTTAAAACGCTAACACCGCGAATCAATTCATTCGCGTATCTGGTAATGCCACCTTGTTTTTGCAAGCTGTAAATTATTCCGTCGTAAATTATGTGCATAGGACTATAAAATTTTCTACTTTCTGGCACACACAAAGGTATTGAAACCGAGTTGAAATTTTTTTATCGAAATATTTTTTGATTCGAAACCCGCGGCTTCAAGTAATTGCTCTATTTCTGCGGGAGTAAAATAATGCTTATGATCCGCGATTTCCGTCGCGCTCAAAATATGCAACCGGTATGCCAAAAACTCCAGCACCGGTTTTGCCATGGGAGTTGGCGTGGTTAATAGCAGGATGCCTCCTTTTTTCATCACCTTATATGCTTCTTTGATATGTCCTTCGGGGTTATGTAAATGTTCGAGAACCGCGAGCGAAGTTATAACCGAAACCGAATCAGTTTCAATAGGTAGTGGTTCGTCAAGATTGGCTTTTAATAAAGTAAGGCCCGGTTTTGGATTTTCGCAGACCGATAAATCAATTCCAATTAATTTTTGTACTTTTCTATTCCGCTGTATGTACAGAAGCGCATTACCGTTAAAACCACAACCTACGTCCAGACATGTTCCTATCGTTTGTGGAATATAGCGTAGCACTCGTCTAAAACGAAGATGCTGCAAGGCAGCTTCGCCAAGTGATGTATGCAATTGTCCGTGTGAATCAGATCGTTCCATACTTATTTTTTTACAACCGCAAAAAATACGGGATTCAAAATATTCGGGCTCAGATTGGTATTTAATTTTCGCAGTATTTTTGTAATTTGCCAATATATATAACGGCCAATTCGAGCCACGCGTTCAACCAAACTGGCATGCACAAATATTTCAAATCCCCTAAAATAAAAATCCTTGAAACCCGCGGCCAACAACACTTGTTTCATGCTGTTCTCTACAAATCCGGATTCATGTGTAAAATCATTATACCGATGCAGTTGACTGTCGGGCGCCTGCAAATTCGGGACTTGAATAATAAGCACGCCGCCGGGTTTGAGAGCTGTTTTTACATCTTTCAAAAAAGAAACTACTTCATGTTTGGGAACATGTTCGAGTACATCAAGAAGCGTGATGAGCGAGAACGATTGTTCGTGTTGCTGCAGCCATGTTCGGGTATCGGCAATGAGTTCAACATTAAGCCCCAAATTTTTGCAATATTCGACCGTACTTTTTGAAATATCGACGCCCAAATAATTTGAATACCCCCAATTGTTCATGCAGCTAATCATTTCGCCGCGGCCGATGCCGATATCAAGAACCTGCTCTGTCGTATCAGCCGGAAACAATTTGCGGTAATTATATTCAAATTGTTTAAATTTCGGCGTTGCCTGTCCCTCTCCTTCAAAACTTGTCTCCACGTAATTATCGAATATTTCGTTCATAGTAGGTATGCTTTTAGCTTGTTCAAAATTCTGTAGAACAGCAAAAAATGTTTGTTATAAAAATCGTCGGCTTTAGTATTGATTTTCATGTTGTCGGGATGCGCGATATTCCGGAGCGGTACACGCGACATATCCGCGTATATGTCCTTTCGCTTGGTGTGGGTGGCGCCCGCGCCGAAGCCTATATTAGAGATTAAATTTTGATTTGGCAAGATGCAGATACCGTTTCGCTTCCAAATGGCATAGGTCCATTGATAATCCCACGTATCGAGCCTTTTTTCATATACGCTATCGAATTTTTTGAACCAAATATTTTGTATCGCTTTTTTCGGCCAAATTTCTTTTATTTTTCCGGATTTTTTGAAGTCCGGGTAGTCCTTCATGTCCACATCATAGTGTTTCCACGCTCTTTGCCAAGTGGCCCAGCCCCATATATGATTGTAGCGAGAAAAATAATAGCTCGCGTCTCCCCGCTTTCTGCCTTGCTGAAAATTTGATCCGCCTATATGCATGACGCGTTCATCATTGCAATATTTTTCGAGAAGAATTTTGCAGTACGCAAAAAAAGTTTGATCCGGAACGCAATCATCCTCGAGAATGATTCCTTGCTCAACATGATCAAAAAACCAAGTGATAGCTGAGCTGACCGCGATTTTGCAGCCTACATTTTTTTCGTGATACAGCGTTTTTA
>CAZKQL010000033.1:5742-11849 GCA_964554925.1 uncultured Gammaproteobacteria bacterium
GGCCAATCGATTGATTTTTGTATCAAATCGCGAACCGCGCGAACCGCTTCCTTTTCGCCTTCTTTATTTTCTCTTGGCGCGTCGCTCGCGATGTACAAATGTGTTGGCCGGATTTTTTTTATTTCCTCGAGCACCACTGCGGTCGTATCAGCTCTATTGAATACGATAAAAAGAATCGGTACGTCAAATTGATTTTTTGGGTCAGCCGCGGTTATCGTATGCATATACTAATTGAAAAATTGTTTTATGTGGACAAGGCGAGTAACCAATCGGGCGAGTATATACGTCATGCTTTTTAAATGACGTCGTTGGATTATTCGCAGATTTTTTCTATTTTGCTCACGCGTTTCTTTTGATCCGGTCTGCGAATTTGTACTTATTCTAAAGCTGCTTATACATCTGTCAATATACTCCCATGTTGTCTTTGTTCGGATACGCAGCCATAAATCCGGATCCATTGCGGAGGTCAGTGTCTCATCAAAAAAACCAAATCTCTCAAAACAATTACGTTTTATAAAAACCGCCTGATGCGGAATATAGTTGAATATTTGTAAAAGCCACGATTTAAAACGATTATTTGAATTGGCATGAAATATTTTTTTATTCGGAAACGTGCCTGTATCATTTCCTTTATTATCCCGCACCATAATTTTGCCATAGATCCAATCTACCTTTTTAGTTCCCAAAAACTTCGCGACATCGGCAAGCACTTCAGAATCATACAGCGCATCATCGGCGTGCAGATGCAGAATATAATCACCGATCGCACGGCGAATGCCTTCATTCATTGCGGCGGAAATTCCTTTCGGTTCCGCTTGAAATAACTTCACCATACCCGGATATTTTTGTTTATATGCCTCGATCAATTCAAGCGTTCCATCCGTCGAATGTCCATCAACAAAAATATGCTCGTAATCTTTGAATGATTGCATTTGTACACTTTCAATAGTCTCTTTAAGAGTTTCTGCGCTGTTTCGCGTTATCGTGATAATCGAAAATTTCATATATCTGCAAATTCAGTAAATGTCGTGCCGGCGATATACGCGGCCCATGGACCATAGGTGCTGTGCGACCCTATAATTTCATCAGTCAATGAAAGCGCGTACAAATCTTCTATCGCAGTTCCCGGACCTTTGCATATGCTGAGTCCTGCAAATATATTTTCCGGAATCGTATCATCTGAACAAATAATAAAAGCCGTATTTTCGAACGTGTATCCATCTTTACCCTGCAGATATTGTTTCATGAGCTCTTCAGCTTCCTCAAAAGATACATAATGTTTTCCGCCTTCCCAAACCTTGTAATCGCCATGTCGTACATGCACGCCGATTATATGTTCGTACTTTTGTCGTGCGCCAGAAACGATGAATTCCGCGCGACTGCGAAATTCCTCTTTTGGTTTAAAATACGCAACGATTTCCGTATGAAATTTTTTTAATCCGATTGGATTTCTGTATAGCCAACCTTTGAGATATATTGTATCTCGCGCTTCAGCTCGAGCGAGTCTTTCCATTTGCTCCTTGTCTGAATTCTCGCTTGGCGGCAGCATGAATTCCTTATCCGTGCGGATGTTATTTTTTGTGTGAAAAAATTCGGTGGGACGAGTATATATGGAATACAATATTGAAAATAATTTTGGCGCCTTTACGAGTGTGTACCATTTTCCAAATCCTTCCAATTTTGTCCCCTCAAAATAATGAGCGTAACGAAAAAATGAAGGATTCTTGCACGCGTAACCCCGTTCCAAACAATACGCGTACACACACGCGTAGTTCCACAATTGATTGGCAAGCCGTCCCGGATTTGTTTGTGTTATGATGACTGATTTCATATTTTTGTAACTCTCTCTGCATAATGAACCGAACCTATCTTCCAGTCAAACTTTTTTATTTCAAACCCGCGGGTAGGATGAATGTTCGGAAGATGCGTTTCTAAAACTTTTTCAACCGTAACCTCGTACTTCTTGTCTATGGGCATAGTGGGCACAAAAGAATGATCTTTGCCGACAAACAATGTTCTTTCGGTAAGCGCCACTTTTTCATTGTACAAAATACCTTCAGCGTCAAAATACGCTCGGTGTCCGGCAGATTCTATAGACGAAAGACTGCACACAGACTTATTCAGCATAAAAATTTTATTTATCCACATAGACAGCTGAAGCGCGTCTTCCGGAGACGCTGCCGCAGACTGCACGCATATTTGATCATATTCGTCTGCATGCTCTTTTAGATATATCAGTAATTTATTATCTCCCTGTCGAGCTCCATAGAAACGCACCGCATGAAAAGCAACAAAAAATAAATTCGCCAAAATGGTTATAGTCAACAAAGCGAGTAATAATTTTTTGCTTTTATCGATTTTGATATATGAAAAAAAGAATAGATATATAAAACCAAGAGTAATAAGCATATATCTATCCGCGTGCGATCCCCAGGGCAAATACACAAGAAAACCACCCAGAGCAACCAAGATGTAAAATAGATGCTCACGGCTGAAACTGTTCGATAGGTTCCATCCGCTTTTTTTGAATTTTAAAATTAGCACACTTAAAGCATAAAGAGCAATCAAAATATTAAAATGTAACAATTTTGTGTAAGCAATGAGTGCCGACGGGATATTCGCGATCGAGTACCCACTCGCGGTCGACTGGAATTGCGAGCGCTCCAATATTACCACGGCCAAAAAAATACCGCTTACCAACAGATACAGCGCGTCGAGACGTTTTATAAAAGCCGCGGCCTTTGCCAGATAATCATAAACCAAAAGCCCCGCAAAAACGCCCACCATAAAAATATTGGTTTCTTTGGTAATGATAAAAAATACCAGCGACAGCAGGGAAAAACCGAGAATAAAAATTTTTTTGAGTACCGAATAATTTTGCGATGAAGCCGCTGCAAAATACAAAACACAAAATATAAGGAGCAGCAAAAATGATATATGATCCTGCGTAAAAAATTCATACACATTGGTCACAAAAGCCGCGGAGAAAAAAATAAAAGCCGTGCCAAATAATGATATTTTTTTTGAATGACACAGACGATGCAATAAATGATACAGGCACAGACCGACTACGATAATTTCCAAGAAATAAATGTACACAAGGCCCACCGCCGTATGGCGAGCCAATGTGAGTATCGCGTCGGAAAAAATCAAGGTAAAAGGAATAAGTCGGTTTGTATGAAATGTGGCCAATTTTTCAAAATCAAAAAAACCGACTTCTTTTGACATGTGTATGTACCAGCCATCATTGAGCATGCTGAAAGCCGGAGAAATAAGCATGGGCAGATACAAAATAATGGCAAGAATAATTACAGCGAAAATATACATTTTATGTTCAAGCACCAACTGTTTCAGTTTATTCATATTTCTTTCTTTTGTGATATATGCTCATGCGTACAAGATCATACACAGATTGAAACGCATCCTTTGCGATATTGACCCTTGTATCCTCGTCATTTTTCCAATGCACCCCAATCTCTCTAAACGGAATTCCCATGCGTTTTGCGACATACAAAACTTCCGTATCAAATACCCAGCGATTAACTATAGTTTTGCTGAATATGTTCTCTGCCGCTTCTTTTGAAAATGCTTTGAAACCGCAGCCAAAATCTTTGATCCGAACTCCGGTGATAGTTCTCGCCAAGAGTCCGTACAAATCCCCCATCCCCTGTCTATACCACGGCTGTTTTTTGACTAATACCGCACCCTTTGTTTTACGGGTTCCGACAAGTATCGGGACGCACTCTTTCATACCCGGCAAACATTGCTCTACCTCGATCAACGATGTCGACATGTCAGCGTCAATCATTAAACGATACATGCCCATAGATTCGAGCATTCCCTTTCTGACCGCGTATCCTTTACCTTGATTTTTTTGGTAGCCCAAGACGCGGATATCTTTAAATTTTTCCGCGTATTCTTCGAGCAACTTCTTGGTATTGTCTGTGCTTCCGTCATCCACAAATACAATTTCATAATCCATATGCGAATATGCTTTTCTAAAATTTTCGATTTCATTAAGCGTGACGTGTAGACGACGTTCTTCATTATATACGGGGATGATGATAGATAAATAAGGGCGTTCCATATAACCTATTTAACGCGATATAATACACGGTCATGAGCGCTGTAAACCGGTTCTGCAACCAGCGGAAAAAGGCGCTCAATTTTTATAACATATTGCACAACATCTTTATAATAATCCTGTTCCGCGGGATTGGTCTTAAAATAGGGATCATTGAGCTTTGCTTGTATCGCGGTTTCGCTCATGGTGCTAATATAGCTAATTTTATCATGTTCCAGATAATTGGCGAATGTGGTAGTCGTAATTTCGCTAGTCGCCTTGATAAAAGCCTCCGGACCCACAAACTTATTATTATTTCTCAAAAAAAATATTTGATCCGCCCACAAATTTAGAATCTGTTCGTCTTTCAAATTATCGTTTATATAAGAGCTCAAACTATACACCGACCCCATTCCCCTTTTCTCGTAAAAATCTTCGGTGGAGTCGATACCCGCGACATACGCCAATTCAGCCTTTTTTGCTTGTATATAATAATTACCTCTTAAAACATACGCTGCGATAATAATAATTGTCGAGCATACCGCAAAAACAGGCCACGCATATTTGTCTATTGACGCTATTTTTTTTGACTCAAACAATGTTCCGAATAATATGGAAACGCAAACCAACAAAAGCACAATCGCGGTCATCACAAATCGTCTCTGATGCGAAATGAAAAAAAACCAGATACTAAAATATGCAAGCGTAATCAATACGAGTACACGGACATACGCGGTATTTTTCCGCATAAAGAACACAAAGGGCAGCAGCGCAAAAGATGCCAACACATGCAGATAGAGCGGATGGAAAAAAATTTTATAGGGCAACATCAAAAATGATCCCAAACTGCGGCTGCCGAATTGTTTAACCGCAATATTTAATGATTCTATTATTTCATCGGTAAATCCGACATGTCCGAATATAAACGGATATATGGGATTGCCGGTGAGCACAAACGCTTTTACATACCAAAATCCGGAAACCGCAAGAACCGGAATACCGAACGACAAAACATGCGTCAGCCAGATTTTGAACGGATATTTTTTTGAAATATGCGCCGCTATAAAAAGCGCCGATAAAATTAACAAACTGTACAAAGGCAAATGTTTTGTCGAAAGCGCAAAACCATAGAGCAATCCGGAAGCTATAAGAAAATCTCGTCTTTGCCGAAATGTCCACTCCATAAATAACAGTATGCCGATTACTTCAAATGAAACAGTCGCGGCGTCAACATACGGGTTCGTCGCGTTGACCAATAATTCATAGATCGAAAAAACTCCAAGCACGGTCAACAAACCCGCAACTCGGCCATATCGATTCTGCACCAATCCAAATAATGCAAGGCAGCCCGCGACAAGAATTCCATAATGCGCCATGTTCATCGCGGAAAAACCGGAAATGACATACAGCGCCGCGTACAGAGCTTCCATGAGAAGCGGTTGATTCCCAAAAAAATTCCCAATGCCACCCACATGCCAAATCCCTATCTCGCCTATCTGTATCGCTTCAGGTATATGATATGCAAGTGCGTCGGTCCTATACGGCGGTACAAACGCGGAAACAAGATAAAATAAAAACGCGGTTATAATTAAAACCAAAAAAACTTTTTCGCTGTTTTTCCACGCGCGTATTCGTGCGAATATCGCGTATATGTAGCAGTACAAACCAGTAATATTTTTTCTGCCAAGCAGCAAAATAAAAAACAATATAACCCAAATAATCGTTTTTGACAGAGGCGGAAATAAAGACAAAACAACTGATACATACCCAATCAAAAATGAAATACCGATCGAAGTGGCAGAAGGTGCGCGGAGAAATTCAATCCGGCCGGTTACCAATCTGCCAAGCGCAAACGCAACATGCGCCGCAAAAAATGAAACAACAAGCGGCAGAAAAATTTGATTGAGGTAAAACATATCAAACAGTTCTCTTGAGTTTGTGGTGTATAGAAGATGCAAATTCAAACAAACCTAATTTCTTAAGTATTACCGCAAGCAGCACTTTTGGAAATTCAAAAAGTCTAAGGATGTTTTTTTGTCGAACC
>CAZKQL010000034.1:0-3100 GCA_964554925.1 uncultured Gammaproteobacteria bacterium
GTATTTGTTATCCGCGTTTGTTACTACCAGTCCGTCTGCCGGTATCGCGCGCAGCAGTTCGTATTTGGTTTTTTGTATTTGCCGAATTGTGCCAAAGAGCGCAAGGTGCTGCTCATTGATTGCGCTCAAGATTCCTATTTTTGGATGCACAATATCGCATATTTTTTTTATTTCTCCCTCTTTGTACGCGCCCATTTCGACCACAAAAACATCTACGCCACCGAAGTCTGTCGCCAATATGAATTTTGCGACTCCGATGTCGGTATTTGTATTTTGCGGCGTTTTGATGACCCTGTATTTTTTAGATAAAATATCAGCGGTGAATTCTTTGATCGATGTTTTGCCATAGCTTCCCGTTATGCCTATTACAGTGAGATTTTTGAGCGCTGACATTTTTTTTGTAGCTCTGTATATGGAAAACCGTTTTAGAAATGCTGTTGGAAATACAAACAAAGCAACTATTGCCGAAGCGGTGAAAAAGCGGAGGAGCAGCTCCAAGAAGATAACATGCACGCTCGGGTATATATACAGCAGTGTTCGCTCAAAAATAAAAATGCACAAAATGATAGTCACAGCTTTTTTGGTAAAAATAGGGCGTTTTACCCGGTGCTTCAGAACCTGCCGCGCATTTATAAACGCGTCAATTCCAAATATCAGGAATAGAGAAATGGTGGTGATGGCAAACGGAATGACTTGGAGAAACGCGTACACCAAGATCAGGAGTATATTTCTGTAGAGAAAACGATACGAGATAAAAAAATTTTTACTTTGCTTGCTCTTTAAAAAATCTACGAACCGGTCCCATCTGTATTCTTTGAGCTGCCAGATATGGACTATGGCAAAATAATCAAATAGAGCGGTTTGAAACCACAGAGTCGCCAATAAAATATCAGGCAAGGAAATAGACATATCAGCAAGTATCGAATTCACATATCAACGACAGCAATTCATCGGGAGCATTCAAATGCAGGCCGTGCGTGCCATCTTTTATAACTTTTAAGACCGCGCCCGGAATGTGGTCTGCTATTTTTTTTCCTTGTTCGAGCGGTGTGTAAGTATCCTTATCTCCCCAGACCACCAGTGTTTTTATTGAGATATTTTTAAGCTCATCGCTTACATCTTCCTGTATAACTTTTTTGAAAATTTCTCTTTGAATTCCCTCGGTTTTCAGATAGTCCGGAGAGTCCGCGGCCTTATATAGCACCGTACGCGCCTTGGTTTTCAGCTTCCATAGTATGGGCATTGAAAAAAGATAATTTCCGGTTACCGAGGCAATCTTGAAGATTATATTTTTCACTGTTCGTTTTTTTCTATACACTGCAGCTCCTGACAAAATGAGTTTGCCGCATATATTTTTATTTTGCGCCGCAAGGTGCGCCGCAATCTGTCCACCAAATGAATGTCCAAGGATAACCACTTCCCCACCTGAATACTTTTCAATTTTTTTTTCTACAAATTTTGCGTACTCATCCACCCCCCACACGGTTGTCGGGCACGGTTCTTCTCCAAAACAGGGGAGGTCAAGAACCTCAACATCAAAAAAAGCCGACGCCTTGTCCCTAAATCCTTGCCAGGTTTTTTTTGATCCTCCCCAGCCGGGCAGAATAATTAAAAGTGGTTTCATGCTTTTGATAGTTATTACAAAATATCCGCGCCCATATACCCCGTCAAAACTGACGGAATGGAAATGGATCCGTCTTTTTTCTGGAATTGCTCCGCTATGGCAAGCGGAAAGCGCGACAGAACGATTGCGGTTCCATTGAGCGTATGTACAAAATCCGTACTACCATCGTCTTTTTTGTACTTGATATTTAATCGGCGCGCTTGATAGTCTGTACAATTGCTCGTGCTCGTAATTTCCCCGTAGCCTCCGTTTTCCCCTTTGCCCGTCATCCATGCTTCCACATTTCCTGTAAGCCGGACCGCCGAGATCGCCACTCGGTATATCAATAACTCGGTATATCAACCCAAGATCATCACAGATTTCTTTTTCTATGGTGAGTAACGTTTGGTGCAACGCCTCGCTTTCCTCGGGCTTGCAAAACGCGAATAATTCCAATTTGGTGAATTGATGAACTCGATACAAACCCCTGCTTTCCTTGCCGTAGGCGCCGCCCTCGGTGCGGAAGCAATGAGATAACGCGGCGTAAAGCTTTGGGCCGCCGCTCAAGTCAAGGATCTCATCTGCGTGATATCCAAGAACTGAAATCTCCGCGGTACCCACAAGATGCAGATCATGATCCTTAATCGAATAAATTTGCGACTCCCCTCCCCTCGGGTTGAATCCGGAGCCTTCAAGTATCTCTTGTTTTACCATGTCGGGCGTTTCAATAAGTTCAAACCCATATTTTGTTGCGACCTGCATTCCATGTCGCAGTAATGCCTGATTTAATCGAACTAGGTTTCCTTTTAAAAAATAAAACTTAGAGCCGGCCACTTTTGCACCGCGTTCAAAATCAATAAGTCCATGTTCAGTCAATAATTCTTCGTGATTTTTCGGTTGAAAAGAAAATACGGGTGGTTCTTTATTGGTGTAAACAACCTTGTAATCGTTTTCCTCACCTATCGGAGTATCCGGATGCGTAAGATTTGGAATTGAGAGATGCAAATCTTTGTATTCCGTATCAATTGCGCTTATTTTTGCCTCTACATTTTTTATCGCGTCACCTAATTCTCTCATTTTTTGTATTTCTCTTCGCGCGCATTGCCTCGAGTTCATGTATCAATTTTCTTTTTTCTTCGTCAATTGCAAGCAGGCGATCGACGTCAACTTTGGTTCTCCTATTTTTGCAATTTTCTTTTATGAGATCAGCGTGATCACGGATAAATTTTATGTCCAGCATAAATTATAGATTATGTGCGTTGATTACCGATTGCAATTCCTTCGAAATTGCAGAAAATATCTGTCTGTTGTCCGCGAGTAAATCGTACTCCAATACTTCATCCAAATCAAACCATCGGCTGTCCAATGTTTCGCTGTTTTCATGAGCTTTTTCACCACCTATGATTTTGCATACATGCGGTAACAAATATACTTGGTACTGGTATAGGTCGCTTTCACGCGCTCGGACATGGATATAGGAAAGACGCTGCAATGGTT
>CAZKQL010000034.1:3110-11120 GCA_964554925.1 uncultured Gammaproteobacteria bacterium
ACCAACTTCTTCTTTTACTTCACGAATTAAATTTTCTTCGATACTTTCTTTGAATTCGACGCAGCCCCCCGGAAATTCCCATTTTTTGTGGAACGCCGGATTGTGCGGATCGTTTCTTAGGCTCATGAGGATTTTTTTATCTTGGATGATGCAGGCAATTGGAACAACAATGTGTTTTGCGCCCAGCATATTTTGCAGGTAATAGCGAGCTTCCTGAATGCACTTTCCTCGATGACTGTAGCTATTTTTTTCTTTTTGTATCCATTTCAGCAAATGTTTTTTTCGCTTCTTCGACGTAGAAAATTCTGGTATATCCGAAATTTGATACAACATGATTTACGACCGGTGCATCCAAAATAATACCTGCTTTCTTTGCTTCGCACAGATAAGAGCTATTATTTTTAGGGTCATATATGGCGAGCGCGAGCCTGAATTCCGCATATCTATTTTTAATGCCTTTCATCTTTTCGAGTACCATACCGATTCTCCCTTCGTCGCTGTCCGCAACACGAGCGCTTTGTTCTCCGGGCCATCCGTCGAGCGCGTCTATAAATAATCCGGTGTCGTCTGCTATCGTTATGAGGCCGCTCGCCTCGGCATAATATTTTGCTTTTAGGTATGCGTTTGCGTGCAGTGACGTCTCCACTTCTTCCGGCGGTTCAATTTTTATTTTTATATCAGAAAGGCTAATGCACTCTATGAAAGGCAAGGACTCAAGACCGTACTGTATTTCTTTGAATTTTCCTTCGTTTGTTGTTGCAATAAGAAGCTGGCGTTTCATAGATTCTCGAGGATTTTTTTTCTTATTTCTCCTGATTTATGCGTCGATTCTCTGTATGGTTTTAGTCTTATGATTTTTGTCGAAAGACCGAATTCAAATATTTTTTGTGAAAGATTATCAACAAAATGATTTTGGTCGTACCCAAGCACGATAATATCCGGCCGCTCTTTTTTTATGACTTTGTATACATCGTTCGTGTCGCCGAGGATTACTTTGTCTATTATGTCTATGTGACGAAGCATTTCAAGCCGCTCCTTTTCTGAATGGATACTTATTCGTCCCTTTATTTTTTTTACTCTATTATCGCGTGCTACAACAGCGATTACATAGTCACCTCTTTTTTTTGCTTCCTTGAAAACGTACACATGTCCCGCGTGCAGTATATCAAATGTGCCAAAGAGCATTACTCGTTTCATACGCCTTTGTGCTCACGGATTGCTTGTCTGTATGTTTCAAGAATTTGTAAGATGTATGCTTTTATTTCAGCAATATCATCGGTGCTTAATGCTATCTCGACTCCATGTTGTTTGTATTGTTCGATAAGATTGTCGTAGCCGCCGTTATCAATGGCAAAAAATAAAGCTTCTTTTGTTTGCTCCACTGCTGCGTCTACCCCATCTTTTGAGCGAGTAAACCGAGCGTTACAAAAATCGAGCGTCTGCGCGCCGGCCGCAAGCTTTATATCTATCGGGAGCGGGGTAAAATTTCGTACCACCGGCACGATTCCTTTTCCCATTTTTTTCTCTCCATGTTGTATAGCCTCCATGTCCCTCGGCATGATGCCGGGCAGTATGTGGTGACCGAAGGCGGCAAACGCGGTCGGTTTGTCGACAAAATTGTGTTTCTCCTGAAGTTCTACGCCCCATCGAATGTGCGCGTCGTAAAAATCTCGCATCACGGCGCCGTCCTTAAGATGTAGCATGTTTTGCAGCTTAGCTACAAAATCATTTTTCGCCTCTTGGGGAGCCTTGGCCAATTGCGGTTCCTGTTCAATCATCGCTTCGAGAAATTCTTGTATAGATGTGTCGTGAGGAGTTTTACCCAGATCTCGGTAAGGAAAATTATACGCATACATCTTCGCGACAAGCTTTGACAAGGGGGCGTTATCATAATCCGGCCCTGCTTTTCCAATATCGTGAAAAAGCATCGGAAGCTTTAGCTCGTCCGGAGCAAGGCGAGACATTTCGAGCGCGTCGCGCGCATGAGATTCCTGGGATTCCGCACTTTGCTCGCCAAAAATCTGCACATCGCTTTGGGCGAGATGCTTGAGTGTTTCGCTCGGCGCTATTTGTTTGCCGGTGATTATTTTGTAGTGCTCGTTTAATTCCAAAATTATCCCTTGCAGTTCTTCTTCAGGATCTATTTCAGCGGGTACCATTTCCTCTCGTCCTCTGATTCTCGCAGTCGAAATTCCAGCTCCCCGAACGCGGACATCAGAATCGAATTCTTTCATATTTATGAAATTAACTGAAAATATTTTGTTTGTTTTGCCGGTTTCATGACAACGGATCTACCGGCTTCATAAGCGGAAACGCCATGACTTCGCGCAAGGTATGCGCGCCCGTAATCAGCGCTATCAGCCTATCTATACCAATACCGTTTCCTGATGCCGGGGGCATAGCATGCTCGAGCGCCTCGACATAGTCGCGATCATATCCCATGGATTCTTCTTCTCCAGCCGCGGCTTGCCTCGCCTGCTCCTCAAATCGTGCCCGCTGGTCTATGGGATCGTTGAGCTCGCTGAATCAATTGCGCGGATTCGGTATAGCGGGGATCTTTTGCGGCCTTCGCGAGCGGCTTTAATTCAATCGGATATTCCGTAACAAAAGTCGGTTGAATGATTTTTTGTCTGGCAGTTTGCTTGTATAGCAGATCAAGAAGTTTACCCCTGCCCGCGGTTTCCTCTACCTCGAGTTTTTTTTGTTTCATTATTTTTTTTACGGATTCCGCGGTGGGATAGTCATTGATATCAATATCCGCGTATTTGAGTATTGCCTCGCGAAAAGTGAGACGAGGGAACGGAGGAGTAAAATCAAGTTCTTGATTTTCATTTGTCACTTTCATTGTTCCCACGCTTTTTTCAACAACATACGACAGCAGATCTTCCTGCAACTTCATGTTGTCCTCGTAATCCGAATATGCCCAATATGACTCGAGCATGGTGAATTCCGGGTTGTGAGAATGATCCACTCCTTCGTTACGAAATGCTCTGCCGATTTCGAATGTTTTTTCAAAGCCGCCCACCAGGAGTCTTTTTTGCCATAATTCCCCGATGCAGATACGCAAATGCACCGGCAAATCAAAGGCGTTCAGATATGTGTCGAATGATTTTGCGAGCGCTCCCGAAGAAACGGTTTCGAGCATGGGAGTCTCAACTTCGATGAAGCCTTTTTTATCAAAAAAATCACGCATGTATTTGAGCACCTTTGCTCGCACTAAGATATTATTTTTTTGATCGGCATTCAGCAGTAAATCCAGGTATCTTTTTCTGTAACGCAATTCTTCATTTTGCAATCCGTAAAATTTGTCCGGCAGCGGGAGCAATGCTTTACTCGCGAGTGTCCATGTATTCACGAGAACAGACTCCTCTCCCTTTTGCGTTTTGAAACGAACTCCTTGGACGGTGATAATGTCCCCAATATCTATTTTTTTCAGGAATAGTGAGTATTGTGCTTGATCCATTTCATCTTTTTTGAACACGATTTGGATTTTTCCAGACTCATCGAGAAGGTTGCAGAATGTCAATTTACCCATGTCGCGCTTGGTAATCAGCCTTCCCGCGATTTTCACTTTCGAATCTGCCGACTTTTTGAGCGCTTCTTCTATGGTGTGAACTCTTGTAACGCGTGCCGGATACGCAGCCACTCCGGCTTCGGCAAGATCTTCCAATTTTTTGATACGAATGGCTCGCTCGTCATTGATATTTATTTCCGTCATAAGCTAATTGATATCAATAATGGTATATGTTTGATCTCCCGCAGGAGCGTGCACCAGCACTTCATCCCCCACTTTTTTGCCCAGAAATGCCTGCCCGAGCGGTGATTCGTTTGAGATATGTCCCTGTATCGGATCCGCCTCCTGTGCTCCGACAATAGTATATTTTTTTTCCGCACCCCTGACTTTTACCAAAATCGTTGATCCTACCCCAACCGTGGTTGAAGACGATGGTTTTGAGATTATTCTGGAATTTGAAAGTATGTGCTCGATTTCCTGCACTCTGGTTTGCGCCCATGCCATTTCGTCTCTCGCGCTGTGATATTCCGCGTTTTCAGACAAATCGCCCATCTGCCGCGCCTCATCTATGCGTTTTGCGATTGTTGGAATTGTCTCGGATTTTAGCTTGCGCAGCTCCTCATTAAATTTTTCCGAGCTTTCCTCGGAAATATATTGTAATTCATCGTCTGCCATAAAACTTTTTACTCAGAAAATAAACCACCCATGAATGTATCTTCATTATTCACGCGTTTTAGTATATCAGAGATGGAAAATTGGTCAATATTTATCTAATTTTAGCTTTTTTTATACATAGCCCACCACGCGTAAAATTCGTCCGCGATGGGCGTGCCGATGGTAGAGCCCGCAACACCCTCTTCGATCATGATGGTGAGAACGATTTCCGGCTGTTCATATGGGGCGTACGAAGTGAACCACGCATGGTCGTCCTTTTTTTGGTTCCACTGGGCGGTACCGGTTTTGCCCGCGACATTTATAGGCAGATGTGCCAGGCGTCGGCAAGAGCCATACACTACACAGTCACGCATGCCCTGCTGGACAATCGCTATATTATTCTTATCAATAAACGGCTCGGAGAGTACCTCCCTTCCATTCTTCTTTAACGTTTTTTTATCTGCATCCGAAATTTCCCGTACAAGATGAGGCTTGTATAGAGTGCCACCATTTGCGATTGCGGCCGTGGCATTTGCAATCTGAAGCGGTGTTACCAATAAGTGACCCTGACCAATCGACAGATTGTATGTGTCTCCAATATACCAAGCTTCGCCCAACGTATTTTTTTTCCAATCTCTGGTCGGGATAAACCCGCTGTTTTCTCCCGGTATATCAATGCCAAGCCGGGTTCCGAGCTTGAATTTCTTAAAATATGAAATAAGCGTTTCAAGGCCCATGCCTTTGAAATCACCGTATCCACCACCCACATAATAATAAAACGTATTTACAGACCACGCGATTGATCTTTTGACATTGGTGAGGCCATGACCGCCCACCTGCCAGTCCGGAAAAAACCAGGGTCCGACGCTGATGCCTCCTCCGGATGGATATGCGCCCGAAATGGCTCTATTGAAAAGCGGCTGATCAGGATTTGAAATATACGATGCATATGTCTTTTGATCGATTCCACCGGAGAAATCGTTATTATCAAAACTCGGCAGGCTTACCATGGCGAGTACGGATCCGTCTCTTGGATCAATCGCTATGGCGGAGCCCCGAGTTTTACCATAATCTTGCAAGGTTTTTTTCATGATCGATTCCAATTTTTCCTGTAGTGCAAGATCCAGCGTCAGATACAAATGGTCCCCTGGAATTGCTGTTTCTTCGGCCAGTGTTTTTTGCTGCACACCCCCCGCGTTTACCTCCACACGCCGTTTTCCGTATACTCCCCGAAGCCGCTCCTCGTAGGATTTTTCGATGCCGGATTTTCCAATGAAATCCGAGGGCAAGTATCCCACTTGGTACAGGGATTCAAGCTCTTTCGGATCAAGCTTTCCTTGATACCCTATAATATGGGCGAGTGAATTCGGGATTTCATCCTTTGACTCAAGAGTGCTTGTGGCGGCCTGTAGTGCTGAAAGATTATTGAAGTACAGTCTCTTGCTTCCCTGTTCGATGAATACTCCCGGTAAATCGCTCGATGCTATATATATCGCAAGCGCTGTTTCGTAGTCCAAGTCTTCTTTTATCACAACTGATTCGAAGCGATAATGTTTGTATTCATGTATTATTCCCGAGATATCCTCTACGGATTGTTTGGTGAGTTCAGATAACGTATTTATCACCTGCTGTAATTTCTGTTTGTCTCTGGGTAGGTCCTGCGGTATCAAAGCAAGATGAAAGTTAGGAATATTTTTGACGAGCTGTCGATTTTTTGCGTCATATATCAAGCCTCTTTCGGCGACTATGGGTCTGATGCGCTGTCTGTTGCCTTCTGCTGCATTAAAATTTTGTTCTCCTTGCAAGACCTGAATATTGAGCAATCGCACAAACACCGTAAACATAACCGCGAGTATGCAGCCTAAAAACAAGAAAAATTTTTTCTCCGTAAAATGATTGCCGACGTAGTGAATATTCGCGGCACTCGAGTCACCTTGCCGCGAATCAAAAAAGACATCCTCGATCCATAGGGCCTTTGTTTTTTTCGGAAAATGTCCGGTTCCGGTTTGTTTGCTGCTGAAAGGAAAAAGTAATGTGGGATCAATATCTTGCATATGGTGTTATACGAGGACCCCCGGTTTATTTTTTCTGAAAACAGAAATAATGGCATAGAGCGCGGAAACGAACATGGTCGTAAAGAGCAATTCCCACATATACAAAGCAACAGCACCCGGAACAAGCCCCGTATCGTAGGAACCTCGTGAAAAAAGATAGAGCAACAAAACCAAGCACGCGCTTATAACGCGATACAGCAGTAAACCCATCGCGCAAAGTCCCACCGCCACGATAAGTCGAGGATTGGTGAATATATTTTTTGAAAGCCAATATACGATGAGAATACTTACCGTACCTGAAAAAAGAATAATTCCAAACGTCGTTACCGAATAGAGCTCAACAAGATAGTGAAGCATAAATGAAATCCATACTACTGCTCCGGATTTATTGAACAAAAGATATATAATGACGGACGCGAAGACAATGTTCATTTTATTAAGAGGGTATGGGGCAATATATGCGAAAGCCATATGCAGCCCCACCACGGGGATCATGAGAGAAACTATATACAAAATTTTTAGGAGCTGCTTCAAATTCATACCTATTTTGATGTCAGCACCGTGACTGCATATATATTGTTTAAATTCTGCAGAGGCTTGAGTATCGCCTGCTGAAAAGGTTCTTGAGGTTTTTTTTCCACGGCCTCTATGGTTCCCATAACCAAGCCGCGGGGTATGTGTTCTTGTAATCCCGAGGTAATAATGGTATCGCCGGGTTTCACTTCTTCATTTTGAGGGATAAATTTGAGTCGGACTGAAATTCCAAATCCGCCCTCCACAATTCCCAAACTATGATCTCTATTCAAAATAGTCGCCGCGATTCTGCTTTGAGTATCGTTAATCAGTTGTACGATCGAGGAATTTTCGTGAACATTGACTATTTTTCCGATAAATATTCCGTTTCCGGTAACAACGGCCTTTCCCACTTCTATCCCGTCCCTCTTGCCCTTGTCTATGATGATAGTGGTGCCCAGAGGATCGATACCGCGGCCTATGGCTTCAGCACCTATCCCGCCGGAATTCGTAGAGGTCGAGAAACGCAATTGCTCACGAAGCAGCAGATTCTCTTCCTCGAGGCGGGTAAGTTTTGCCTTATCGACCATGGAACTCCGCAGGTCAATCTCGAGTTGTGTTATTTTTTTTGAAAGTTCGATTTTGTCGGAAAAAAAAGAGGCGATATACTTGCTCAAATCAGATACATTCAAAAAGGAAGAAGACGCCCCCTCTATGCCTGATCGTAAAACTCGCTCCGGAGCAGCAAGCCAGCCTTTGTAATGAAGCGCAATCAAAAAAAAAGTTATCAGAGTTATGCTCGCTATGATTGTACGTTTTTTTTGCATAGGAAAGCTATGCGTTACGAGCGGATGGCAGTCTCACTTCATCAAGTAATTTTTTTTCTTCAAGCAGTATGCCTGCTCCCCGTACCACCGCGGTTCGGGGGTCGTCCACGATTCTCACCGGGATCTCCGTGGCTTGCGCTATAACGACATCGAGACCGCGCAACAGCGCGCCTCCCCCGGCCAAGAGCATTCCGCGTTCATGTATGTCCGCGGTTAGCTCGGGCGGAGTTATCTCAAGTGTCATTTTTATATGATCAACAATACTGCGCACGGATCGCTCAAGCGCTTCTCGTATATTATCTTCCGTGAAAGAAATTTCTTTCGGCAATCCGCTCAAAACATCGCGACCGCGCATGGCGTGCATGGTTTCGGAATGGAAATCAACCGCGCTCCCCGCGACGATTTTCAGCTGTTCCGCATGAGATTCTCCCACGAATAAATTGAATAC
>CAZKQL010000035.1:0-5614 GCA_964554925.1 uncultured Gammaproteobacteria bacterium
GGCCTGGCTTCTTCTGTACGCGGCCGTCAAGCTGTTTCATGAATTTAGAGTTTCGCGTTATGTGAAGCGCTGGAAGTTTCGAGTGCTTGCCATCGATATTCCGCAGGAAAATGTTCAGACACCGCTTGCCGTGGAACAAATGTTTTCCCATCTCGCGGGCGCGCTCGTTCATCTCGATGTGAAGGAAAAGTATTGGGATGGAATAAAGCAGCGTTGGTTTTCACTCGAGATTGTGAGTATCGAGGGGTATATTCAGTTTATTATTTGGACGGAAGAAGCGTTTGTGGACTTGGTGGAGGCTGCCATGTACGCGCAGTATCCGGAGGCCGAAATAACCGAAATTGAGGATTATGTGGGCACCGTGCCGGATATGTATCCAAATAAGACTCACGACATTTGGATATCGGATTTTGGACTATCGGAAAATTCGGGAATGCCGCTGCGTTCATATAGAGAATTCGAACACAATATTTCAAAAGACACGGTTTTGAAGGATCCGATGGGAACATTTTTGGAGAGTTTTACCAGAATCGGACCGGGGGAACAGATGTGGTTTCAAATTCTAATAGAGCCGAGCGGCAATGATTGGAAAGAGGGAGCTATAGAAAAGATCAATGAAATAATCGGAGCGACGCCAAGCCATCATGGCGGAGGTTTTTTGTCTGCGTTGACCGACAACGCGTTAACAAAAGAACTGGGCGCTGGTGTTCAGGAAATTCTTGCGCAATTGAGCGGGTCGCCTGCGGCAGAGGCTTCGGAATCGCATGAGAAGGCAGCTCCGCCAAATTTGCTGCAATACCTTACGCCCGGCAAAAGAACCTTGGTAGAGAACATGGAAAAGAAAATAAGCAAAATCGGTTTTAAAACAAAGATGAGGGGCGTATATGTCGCGAGAAAGGAAGTTTTTAATCCGCACCGTGGCGTTAACGCGCTTCTTGGCGCGATTAACCAATTCAACAGTCCCTACGCAAACTCGATTGTATCCACGGTCCATGCACATCACAATCGCAGAGTTGATTTAAGAAGAAAAAACAAATTGATAAAAGCATATCGAAAACGAAAAATCGGGGCCGGTGGAAATGTGTTTTATTTGAATATAGAAGAATTGGCGACGCTCTGGCATTTTCCCATGTCGCACGTCAAAACTCCCTTGGTACAAAAATCAACCATCAAAGCTGCAGAACCGCCCCCCAGTTTACCGGTCGAGTCTGTTATCGGTGGGAATATTGCGCCGTCTCCGGAAGTTGAAGAAAAGAGTAGGGGATATACTACGGATAGCGGAGACATTATATTGTACGATGAATAATATTAAAAAATCCCGGTTGTCTGGGATTTTTTTGTCACATACTTATCTTTGGCGGATAGCCACTCTACTGCTTATATTTGTATACCCTCGCATCGCTAGTTCCGTAGTACAGACCAATATCCCCGTGAAGAAGAAATCAGCAAGCAAGCTGTTTCTAAAGAATGGCAGGGCCATGGTATAGCTCTCAAAGAGGCCGTTTAGTGTTGCGGGATACATGGTGCCAAAAGCCCATACCGCGGCGTTTGTGACAAGAAAGAATATAATTGAACCGACCAGCGTTCCGGCAATTATGGTGCTTGGATTTTTCTTTGCTCTCGCTAGAATTCCAATATAGCCCATGAGAGCAAAACTGCCATACACCGCAAACATCATAAGCGGGTGGTAGAGGCCTATAAACAAGTCACTTATACCGAGCGCCAATAGGGGAACAAAGATTGACAGTCTCTTTGGCAGATATAGCCCGCCAAAGAGCGCTATAGCGCCAATAGGGGCAAAATTTGCAGGGTGAGGGAAGAGCCGTGCAGTCATGCCCAGGGCAATCAATATTATTACTATTCCGTAGAGCACTTTTTTATTTTCCATTTGTTTTTTGAACATATATATTTGTTGGCAAGGCTATTATAGCAATGCGCGAAGATATCGCCAAGCGAGGAAAAGGCCAACCGTTGCAGAACCGGCCGCCGCGCTATTAAACACTTTTTCCGCAATTTTTTTACCGAGTGATCCTTCGTCGAGCTGTTCTTCCGCGGCTTGTAATTCTTCATCAGTAGGAAGAGCTTTTTCATCCTTTTGATCATTTGTATTTTCCGGATCAGCTGCAATTTCGGCTGCAGTGTTTTCATTTGTGATTTTTCTTGCTATCGGAGACACGGTTGATGGGCGTGTGGCAGCATCCGGCACGATCGAATTCTCTTCTGTTATGCTCACATCTATGAGTATGTTTTCCTCGACCGGCGGCACAGATATGGACGGGTCTGTGGCAGGACTGGAAGACTCATCATCTATGGAATCCACCGGTGTAGTGGTAGGTGCCTGCGGTAAAGAGTCCGGAGTCGATGTGGGTATTTGCGGTGTAGAGGTCGCTTGTTTTGTCACAGTTTCTTCACTTCTTGAATTGCAGGTACCGCTGCAAGTGTTGGAATTTTCTTGCTCATTGACAGGGGTCAATATCATGGGCCATGTACTGCCATTTAGCGCGGGGATGGCGTGTTTGGTAGCAAACCAGTCCGGTTTTGAGCCGGTAAAAGGAGATGTGTAGTAGCCTTGCGGGGATAATTCGTTGGTAAGAACATGCCAGGGATTTTTGCCGCTTGAGTGCGCCCAGTCGGATTGGCCCTCGCCAAGCGCGTTTATTCCCATTACCGCCCAGCTGGTAGTGAGTACGTCCGATGTTCCAAATCCCCAGCCGCCATCATTCAGTTGTTGATCTTTCAGATAATTCTTTGCTTCGCTAAATACATTGCTGTCGACGGCTATACCTTTTTGTACCGCATATTTGAGCGCATTTATGGCGGCTCCCGTTACGTCCGATCCTGCCCATCCATTCCAGGTAAAGGCTCCGTCAGCCTGTTGGTCTCCTGTGATGCTTGCCACAATCGCTGCCACCTCGCTGCTGCTTATTGATTCATTTGTAGAGAGTAGTGAGAATAAAGCGAATATGTCATCGTTTATTCCGGCTTCGCCGTAGAGCATGCCGTCAAAACATTCGTTTCCTTTAATTTTTGCCATTAGATCGACTACGACTGAATCCGTCGTATCGACACCTGCCGCCAAAAGCGCGAGCACATGTCGTGGGTATCCCGCGCACAGATTTAGTTCTGCTCCGGAAGAAAAACTATAATTTTTTGCATAATCGAACAGTGTCGTTGTGGATAGCGCGATTGTATCGGCATAGATTCCCTCGGACGCAAAAGACATAATGAGCCAGTCTGTGGTAGCACCATCTTGGATGGCGCCGGATTTTTTTTGCTGCGTTTTTATGTAGGCGAGTATTTTTTCTATTGTTTCGTCTATCGAGCTTTCCGACACAAGTTCCGGAGTGTTGCAGGTCGTACAGGCGCTGTTGTTATTATTCACCGCATTTTCAGGCGCAGAGCTTGGCGTGGTAGTCGTTATTGCCGGAGCCGCCTCGAGAACCGTAAAAGGAGCCGTATGCATGAAATAATCCTCATCAATGCCCATTTTGTAGCTTCCGGTGGCAGACAGGACAAAGGTTGCGGCTCCCGTGTCTCCTGTCGGGGAACTGGTGACGATAATCGGAGACCAGGGGTTGTCCGGGTTATCTTGTATAACGCTCAAAGTGAGTGATGTCACGGCTTCCCATGCGTTTGTCTTGTAGTTGTAGGTCTGCGCTTGTCCTATGATTTCTTGGCCAAGCGTTATCGATTCTTGTCCTGCCTGCGCTCTGTATTGCGAGCCAAAAAAGACATAGACGTCATCCCCGTCTTGCAGCGTGTATTGATCAATGCTGTTGTAGGGGAATACATCGTTAACTACAAAAATCCAATTGCCGCACGAAGGCTCGGCGTTCGCCACAGCGGTTATACAATTCATGAAAAATGCTCCGAAACTTTCGTAATATGCAAGATCGGTAATCGCAAATGAATCTTCTGCTTGATCAATGGTGTAAAGGGCCGCAAGCAGCGAATCCGACGAAACACTATGTGCTATGCCTGCATTATCCATGACTTCAACATCTGCATCGGGTATCTCTGTTTCGCCTTCGTAGAGTAGGGTGCCTTCCAAGCGGATATGTAGGGTGAATGTGGGGGCTGAAGACAATGCTTCGGTTGTCGTGTTTATTGATTGCTCTATGTTAGATTCTTCCGTACCGGTAGAAATGCTTTGCTGCTCAGGCTCGTTTGTATTTGTCTCTTCTGCGGTTTCGGGGGCATCCGGGGTTATCGGTGTTTCGTCAGCCGCCTCTTGTTCCGCTGTTTCCTCTGTAGTCTCGATGGGAGTTTCATCTGAAGTGGGTTCCTCTGCCGGAGCGGTTTCAGTGGCCGGTTCCTCTTGTGGTTCACTCGTTTCTACAGGTGTTTCTGTAGGCTGCGATTCACTCGATTGGGGTTCAGATGATTGCGGTTCATCTTCCGCATACAAAGAGGACGGAGCCGCCAAAATAAAAGACAGGACTATCGCGAGCGACAAAAAACTAAAGCGTCGATTTTTCATAATTCCATGTGATTATATCGTTTTGTTGAATAGTATAATTTGATATTCCGGCTTTTGCTTTTGCTCCATTTATGTAATAAATCCAGTAGTAATTTTTGGTGTCGCCGCTTTTTATTCCATTTATTGATTCAATGAAATAGCCCAAGTCGCCGCCAAAATTTTTTGATTCATATGTCATATAGCCATATTCCCTTGCCATATTCATGAGATCGAGCACGGTACCGCCCATGGGCGCTTCGATGTTGAAGGTTTTTCCACTTATCTTTAGCGTCGCAGATACGGTCTCAACTTCGGGGTTGGATTCTGTATTTGATGTGTCTTCTGTTTTTTTCTCGACGATAGGGGTTGCGTCGGGATCGTTTTTCACTGTGCCTTTATCTGATGCGGCATCTGATTCGTATGCTTTTTTAGGAGTGGTTGCAGAGATCTGTTTTCCAGCTTCGTTTTGATCGGCTTTTTCCAATTGTTGCGTTGTCTTCTGCTCATTTTGAATGGTTTCAAATATTTCCTTAGTGCCCTCCTCGTTAGCCGTTTTTTTGCTTTTCTGTATATCAGAAAAAGCGAACAAAGCGCTCGCGGCGGTGAGCGCGAGCAGAAGCGAGAAAAGAAGATACGCTTTTCTGTGTTTTTGATGGAATTCTTGAGGTAATTTCATAAGATATAAGATATAGAATTTATGCATTTGATATAGACCAAGGCGGCAGCGAGCACCGACGCGAGGCGTAGTTACTGCTACGACGAGCTAGGAGCGGAGCGACAACGCAGGGATATATCAAATGCATAGGTTCTATAATAAAAAAATCTTTTCCGAGCAGAAAAGATTACTAAATACCTATTTTGGAGGCTTTAGTCCTGCTCGGGACGTATATGGATACTTGCATATTTGAAGACCGGACTATCGTATAAAACGAATTACCGTTGCGGCACAGTCGGGGAATCTAACCCCAGTTCCACCCCGCCAAGGCGGGATGCCACACAATGTGGCATAAACATGCATTAAATTGTTTTTACAGTATTCCACTAAAATTGAGCTGTGTCAAACCAGGGGTTTTGGCTTGAATGTTAGCCATATTTTGTGTATCATGCGCCCACATGTGGATAAATGACATACTCAAAGAAAAAGGGCGCATATTT
>CAZKQL010000035.1:5668-10268 GCA_964554925.1 uncultured Gammaproteobacteria bacterium
GCGGCTCATCGGCGGCGCTGATATTGTATTTCGCGAAATGGTGAGCGCGGAGGCCGTAGTGCGACAGAATCAAAAAACGCTCGGCATGACTGATTTTGTAGAGGCGGAGCGGCCTATTGTGCAGCAGATTTTTGGGGCCGATCCTATGGTTATGGCGAAAGCGGCAAGCATAATTATGGAACACGCGAGACCCGAGGGAATTGATATAAATATGGGCTGTCCGGTGTACAAAATAACCAGTAATTTTAATGGTTGCGCTTTGATGAAAGATCCGGCGCTTGCGGCGAACATTGTGGGAGAAGTCAAAAAAGCCATAGGGAGTGTTCCGCTATCAGTAAAAATCCGTCTTGGCTGGAGTGACCCTGATGAATTCAAAAAATTTATTCCGGTGCTGGAGGACGCGGGCGTTGATTTGATTACCATGCACGGACGGACAAAAGCACAGAGTTATAGCGGAAAAAGCGATTGGGAGCGTATCAGACAAGCAAAAGAAATTGCGCGAGTACCATTTATTGCAAATGGCGATATTCATGAACCCGGACAGATTAAAACTGTTTTAGATCAGACATTATGCGATGGCGTACTTATTGCGCGCGGAGCACTGGGGAATCCTTGGTTTTTTAAACAGGCGCTTGATGCCGAATATAACGTGACGCTTGAGGAGCGCGTAAAGGTGGTGCTTCATCATGCAAAATTGCATATAGCAGAGTATGGTGAGCGCGGGATCATGACATTTAGAAAACATTTGTCTTGGTATTTTAAATCAAACAGATTGGGAATCGATATCCCGGGTATTAAGGACTGGAGAGCAAAGCTGGTTCGGGTAGATAGTCTGGAATCGCTTCAAAGTTTGTTGAATGAAATGGAAAATATAAAAAAATGTGGATAACCCACATTTTTTGTTTATAACGGAGTTCAGAAAAAATTAAGAACAGGTTTTAGGATGTGCTATACTGATATTATCGCGATGAATTATATGAAAATTTTATTAATAGAGGACGACGTAAAAATAGGAAGGGTGGTGAGGGGAATATTGGAATCTCAAAAATTCGTGGTGGACGTGGTGCAGAATGCGCGCAAGGGACTGCGTCAGGCACTTATGATCCCGTATGACGGCATTATTTTGGATTTGTATCTGCCGGAATTTACCGGCGATGTTATAGCCCGGTCAATACGAGTACACAAGAAACATGTTCCGATACTTATGCTTACCGCTGAGTCCATGACAGACAAAAAAGTTGAGCTTTTGGGAATTTGCGACGATTATATTACCAAGCCTTTTCACATGGATGAACTCCTTGCCAGAGTCCGTGCTGTGCTACGCAGGGGAAAAGTAATTCATGGTGAAGTTTTGGAATGTGCCGACCTGTCCATGGACATAAAAGGCTGCAAGGTAAAGAGGGGACTTCGAACTATAGAATTACGAAACAAAGAATACACCTTGCTTGAATATCTGCTCCGACACAAAGGAACTATCGTGAGCAGAGAAGAAATAATAGATCATATTTGGGACGCCGGTGCCAACAGATCCAGTTTCAATTTGGTAGATGTGCATGTACGATTTTTGCGCCAAAAAATCGATACCGGCTACGAACGACCGCTCATACAGACGGTTACGGGCAGGGGGTACAAAATTGAATAAATCCTAATCCTTTCGATAAAATTGCGCGGCGACAAGAGTGGTGATAGGCATGGTAAGCACTATGCAGATGGTGCCAACAAGTGTGCGGACTATTTCGGTTGCTATTATTTCGTTATTCAGAATGCCAAATAACGTTTCAAATGGAGGTTCATTGAGAGTGACAAGAAGGAGCAGGGGAAACGCCGCGCCCGCATAGGCGAGCATGAGCGTGTTTACAATAGCTCCCGTATGGTCTCTGCCTATTTTGATTGCGCTCGACATTAATTCCTTGTTCTCAATAGTAGGTTTACTTTTTTTGAGCTCTTCAATAACAGATACTTGGTTAATTGCCAAATCGTCCAGTACGCCAAGAACTCCGATTATGATCGCGGCCAAGAGAAGTCCTTGCATGTTTATGTTTTCAAAGCCAATCGCCTGAAGATACACGGCTTCTTCTTGCACAAGTCCGGAGAGATTGGCCGCCTTTACAAATACGGAAGACAATACGCCGACGAGGATGAGGCTCAAAGCGATTCCAAGTAACGCGGCATGAGATTTGCGGTTAAATCCATGAGAAAAATATATGTTCCATATCATCGAAATGATGCCGCCGGCAATTGCCACGGTAACAGGAGAAAAGCCTTTCAGAATCAGCGGGAGAATGCCCAAAATTAAAATTCCAAGTGTTACTACAAGATTTACGAGGGATTTTGCTCCATGCCTGCCGTTTATGATAAGTATCGTAATTATGAATAGGGCAATGAGGATCCACAAGGATGTTGTCCTCACAATATCCGCTATTACATAATGCATGTCTCCATTTTCTACAATGATTGAATTTATCACTACGGATTTACCTGCTTTAATTCCCGGGTGCTCTCCTTGTTCGTTTCGAGCAATGTCGTAGCGAATATTATCTCTATCAATGACGACTATTTTTTCTTCAGAAATTTCTATTATTTTTGCTTTGAATGATTTTGATTCCGGCGCCGCTGCGGCATGAGCCGTGTTTGCCGGTAAAAAAATAATAAGTCCGAGGAGAATATAAAATAAAATACGAGTAATCCGCATATGGAAAGTAGTTTATGATAATTATGGCATTAATTCAAGCTTTATGCAGTGTATAGATCAAATAATTGACTATATAATTTTCATGAGCTACGATTAAATAACTATGGCAGACAAATACAGCGCAATTTGGGTATCTCACAGTTCAATGAGCGATTTTATAAAATGTCCGCGAAGCTATTTTATAAAACACGTCTACCGAGACCCAAAAACAAATCACAAGATCAAACTCATTTCGCCATCTCTTGCTTTGGGTCAGGCGGTACACGATACGCTGGAGTCGTTATCGGTTACCCCCAAAGACGACCGTTTCAACACCCCGCTCATGGATCGGTTCAATGAAACATGGCAAAAAGTGGCCGGCAAAAAAGGCGGGTTTACAAACGACGAGCACGAATTTTTGTACAAAAAAAGAGGCCAGGAAATGATACGCCGGGTGTACAATAATCCGGGTCCGATAAAAAATCTCTCAATCAAACTCCAGACCGAATTGCCATGGTTTTGGCTTTCCGAGGAAGACAACCTTATTTTATGCGGACGCATAGATTGGTTGGAATATTTGCCCACGACCGACTCGGTACATATCATTGATTTCAAAACAGGAAAAAGAACCGAGGACGCAGGGTCGCTGCAATTGCCGATTTATTATCTATTGGTCAATAAAATGCAGAAAAGAAAAGTAAGCAAAGCGAGCTATTGGTATCTGGAATTTAGCGATGAGTTGACCGAAGTGGCACTGCCCGATCCCGAGGAATCGGAAAAGAACATTTTGGAAATCGCGAGGAAAATCAAATTATTCCGCCAGCTGGAGCGATTAAAATGTAATGAACCGGATGGCTGCCGAGATTGCGAGCCATATGAGCGCCTTATAAAAGGAGAGGGCGAGTTTGTGGGAGTTGATGATTTCAGTTATGATACCTATATGCTGTCCTACAGCACTGAAACCGAAGAAAGCATAATTTTATAATATGAATGCCTACAACAAAAAATTGTTGCTCGCGACCGGAATTCCCGCCGTGATTTTGATTGGAGTATCTCTCCTGTTACTCAATTATTATTCCAAACAATTGAAAATAGAAGACACCGAAAACAAAGTTGAAACTCCTGCGCAGGAAGACAGAAAAATTATAGCGAATATGGGCTGTAGCGCGCTTGAAGAACCCGGCCCTATTGAATATTACAAAGGAGAACCGGCCGCGGTGCGGTATGCGGATTTTGAAGATGCCATCGAATTTAAAACCGTTATAGAGGCATCAATAAAAGAAGGGGCGAATTTTGCAGGCAAATATCGTGTCGCGGAATGGGGTTGCGGGACAGCATGTCAAAATACCGCGGTTATCGATTTGAAAACAGGTAACATCGTTGCGTTTGGCCTCTTGTCCGATCTCGGCTCTGAATATTCACTCGATAAAACATTTCTTACGCTAAATCCGCTTGAGAGAATAAAACAAGATCCAATGTTTCAAGATTTGGAAAGCGAGACGTATCGCGTAGATACGGAAGAAGACAAACTGCTGTTTCAATGCAAGGCCACATTAACGCCACCGACAAATCAAATATGCGCTCAAGTATTGGTGGACGCGAAAAATGACGCGACAGGAGAAACACGCGCATTCTCTACGCCATGCGCAGTGCCTCGAAATAATTGGATGAAGCTGGCTCCGAGTACCATTGTTGAATAAGTTCGCTTATGATTTTTTTCGATAAAGACGGACACCATGTCCGTCTTTTGTATTTTTTAACAAATCACGCACAGAAAGCTGTAAGGCCGGATGAATCCAATGCGGCGCTATTTCTTCGAGCGGTTCAAGTACAAAACGACGCTCATGCATGCGCGGGTGGGGTATTTTCAAATCACGCGTATCACTAATTTCGTCATCAAAAAAAATAATATCTACGTCAATCGTCCGT
>CAZKQL010000036.1:0-2072 GCA_964554925.1 uncultured Gammaproteobacteria bacterium
ATTTATTTCTTTATCAACGACCAACGCTTCAAACTGCGTAAAGGTATGCTCGTGTGTCGCGTCCAATGCTTCATTTCGAAAACTTCTTCCCGGATATGCCGCGCGAAGCGGCGCTCCATATTTCTCAAGCAAACGCACTTGCATATTTGAAACATGAGAACGCATGCACAAATTCGGATTGTTTTTTATATAAAATGTATCCTGCGAGTCGCGAGCCGGATGATGCGGGGCAATATTGATAGCCTCAAACACATAATAATCGCTTTCCAATTCCGGTCCGTCTTCGATTATAAAACCCATAGAGCGAGCCACTTCCTCCATATCATATCGCGCCTGCGTTATGGGGTGGACCGTGCCTTTTTGCGAAGCGGTCAAGCTTGGTTGCGTTACGTCAATCGCTTCGGATGTTGCGAGTGTCTGCCAAACAGCTGATTCAAATTCAATCCGCCTTGTGGCGATCGCGTCTGTCATTATTTGCTTAATCACGTTTATCGCGGCGCCCATTTCGCGCTTCTCGACCTCGTTCATATCTTTCATTTCTTTCATAATCAACGTCATTTTCCCGGATTTGCGTGAAAAATATTCCTGCTCCAAAACAGTAAGTTCGGCCGCGGTTTTAACTTTTTCCAAGGCGGCGAGAAATTCTTTTTTGAGTTGTTCCAATTCTTTTTTCATGTGAAATGATTATATTGATGGACGACGACCAAAATCGACATGTATGACTTCGGCCGCGCGCCCTTTTTCATCTTCATCAGAAATATCTTTAACTTCACAAGGTACACCGCGCAATTTACAATATGTTTCACGCGCGTTTTGCATTACTATATCCATAAGCTCCTCGGCATATTCTCTGTCGTCGGCAGATACTTTTTTCCGGGCGGCCACCAATGCCTCGGCAATCAAACGCTCACATGCCCGTTCCGTATCCGCAAAATTATCGCCATCCTCGACCGCTTCCGCGATTTTCGGCCATAATTCCATAATTACACGACTGCCAACCTCACCGACATGAAATGAACCCGCGGCCATGATGGTATCTTCCATCACACGTCGTATCGCCAATTTTTCCGATGGTGAAAGGGATTCTTCCATATTATTTTTTTCTAAAACCTTCCGGCGTTTTCAATTCAGAAATATCAAATGCTGGCATGGCTGTTTTTTTCGCTTCCACTCTACCCTCGAGACCTTTTTCTTGGATCGCTTCATTTCTATGTGAATTCACGAGTTCCATAACTCTTTGAGCTATTGGATCAGGCATCCCCTCATCGAGAAGTCTGTCCAGACGTAAGGCAAGTACAACCGTAAAATCGTGATAAATCGAATAATATTCCGGAATCCTTTCACCGTTATCACCTATCGATTGATCAACCGAATCATCTACAATATCAAATAAATCCTCCTTGTTTATGCCGATGTCTTGCTCTTTCATCGGGTCAAAAATAGCATGGATAGCCCCTTTCAACCGCTCTCGATGCTTCTCCAATATTTTATTTCTTTCATTTTGCATACCGCTAAAACAATCTCACCACATCTTTAAACGTAACCACAATAATCAGTACCATCAACAACAGAAATCCAATCGTATGTGCCAACTGCTCATACTTCATGGGAACCGGTCGTCTGATTATTTTTTCTATTATAACAAAAAATGCTCGTCCACCGTCAAGCGCCGGAATCGGCAACACATTTATTGCCGCGAGACTTAATGAAATCATCGCCGTAACATTTAGAAGATAACTGAATCCCAAAGCCGCACTTTGCCCCACGACGACCGCTATCCCTACCGGCCCGGCCACAGAGAATGCCATTCCATTACCGAGCATCAAACCTTTGACCAATATATAAAAACTTATAAAAATGTTGATAAGCCCAAACCACGCGGCCTGAAATCCTCTATAAAGCGCTATATACCACGGATAGCGCACGATTCCCGCGTCCGCAAGCATCACTCCAATGCGCGGATACCCGTCTTTTTCGAGCACTTCCGGCTGCACCTCAATTTGCTTTTCTTCGCCATTTCTTTTTACGGTCAGCGTTACTTATTACCCCCCACCTTTTTGACCGCTTCAACC
>CAZKQL010000036.1:2082-3776 GCA_964554925.1 uncultured Gammaproteobacteria bacterium
ATCCGGAAGAACCGGACAATGCTTCTCCATTGATTGCCACAATTTTATCTCCAAACGCAAGTCCGGCGATAGCGGCCGGAGAATTTTCTTCCACCTGTTGAATCATCACCGAGGGCTTCTCCACTACAATCGCGCGGGGGTCTTCCATAACAGAAGAATCCGCCGGCAGTCCTTTTATAAATCCAACGCTCAATATCAATGCAGCGAGCAGAAAATTCATAAAAACTCCGGCAATCAAAACAACCAGCTTTTTGAATGCGCCAAAGTGACCAAAACTATCAGTCTCGGCAGCCAATTCTCCATTTTCTCCTTTTATTTTTACAAATCCACCTATCGGCAGCCAATTAAACGAATACAATACGCCGGGAAATTCATCGGGATGCTTGCGGTCTTCGCCCCCCACTGTTTCTTTGAGCGTGTTTTTGCCCTTGCCCCGTACCCATACCCATTTTCCGGTCTTGGGATCTTTGTAAAAACCACCTATGCGAGGAGGAAATCCGAGTCCGAATTCATATACTTTCATACCAAACATGCGTGCCGTTATAAAATGACCCGCTTCATGAACCAAAACAAGCACACTCAAAATCGCTATAAAAATAATCGCCGTTAGCATAGAGAAAAATTGACGTTTTAGCTAAAAAAAGCTACAATAACCAGCGTATTATGGCATATAAGCAAACGCTTATCAAGCCAATTAATTAATATCGTATACCTATGTCCATATCCATGATAGTACTTGCCATCGTTGTGGTGGTAATCCTGTGGCTCGTCGTTCTCTATAATAGCCTTATTCGTCTGCGCAATCGCACCAAAGAAGCATGGAGCGACATAGACGTACAGCTCAAACGTCGTCATGACCTTATCCCAAATTTGATTTCCAGTGTTAAGGGATACATGGTACATGAAAAATCACTTCTCGAAAAAGTTACCGAATTGCGCTCTCAGGCCATGGAACAACAAAAAGCGGGCGACACCGCGGCTCTTGGAAAAACCGAAGGGATGCTTGGCGCGGCTCTTGGAAAATTGCAAGTCGCAGTCGAGGCATATCCTGATTTGAAAGCAAACCAAAATGTAGGACAATTAATGGATGAATTGTCTGACACTGAAAACAAAATCCAAGCATCACGCCGTTTCTACAATGGCATGGTACGGGATTTCAACACCAAAATCGAACAATTCCCCAACAATGTATTCGCCGGCATGCTAAACTTTACCGCGTACACATTCTTTGAAATAGAAGACGCGGCGGAAAGAGCAAATGTAAAAGTAGAACTCTAAATAAATCCGTGACAAAGCAATAGCCAGCGAGTAATTTTAGTCTCTCTGGCTATTTTGTTCTAAAAGATATGTATTCCCAAATAGATTCAAACAAACGAAAGACCAATTTGCTCATTTTGATATTCGTGGCTTTTGTGATTGCCATCGGTTGGTTTTTCAATGAATATCTCGGCTACGGTTACGGCGCCGTAGTATTTGCCATGATTATCGCCATGCTCATGACCCTTACCAGCTATTATCATGGAGACAAAATAGCACTTCGTTCGAGTGGCGCGCGTCTCATTACAAAGGACGACAATCCATATCTATGGCGCATCGTAGAAAATTTAACGATTACCGCAGGGCTCCCTATGCCAAAAGTGCACATCATTGATTCCCCTGCCCTGAATGCGTTTGCAACCGGACGAGATCCGGAA
>CAZKQL010000036.1:3877-7938 GCA_964554925.1 uncultured Gammaproteobacteria bacterium
GGAACCATTTCGCTTCTCGCTGATTTCTTTTTGCGCGCCAGAATTTTTGGCGGGCATGGAGACAGACGAAACAGCGGCGCCGGAGCGGGACTTGCCATTGTTGGACTTGTATTGTTGATTCTATCTCCCATTGTGGCCGAAATTATCAAACTGGCAATTTCACGCAAACGAGAATTTCTTGCGGATGCGTCCGGAGCTTTGCTCACGCCGCGACCGCTCATCTATTCATTTCAAACCCGTTCAAGAAAAAAAATATTACTTCTTTGTTCTCGACTCATCCGCCCATTGCCGAGCGTGTAAAGCGTTTGCGCGAAAACTAATCTATGCCGCATTCGATTCCTCGAGTGATGAGCACACAGCATCCGGATAATGTCCATGTCCCGAATTTTGCCGATAATGAAATTTTGGGAGGAGAAAACGAAATAGAAGAGGCATATCATGCATATTCGCAGTTTGGCTGCGACGAACAGATGTGGGATTTTGAAGGAAAAGAAGTTGACAATTTTGTCGTAAAAAAACTACTTACCAAACACGAAACTTTTTTTAAAGAAAAAAAACTGGGACGCCAACTCCGGCTCACGTTTCGCGTACCAAATCCTGATGTCGAGCGCGCGGAAGCGAAAATACTTCTCGAAACATTGGAAAGCATTCCCCGCTCGTACGACGCGGCTTCTCTTTTTTATGAAAATGATATAGCGCCGATATTTGAAGTGATTCTGCCGATGTGCACCGACGCGCTCGCGTTAAACCGCATCTATCATTATTACAAAGATTACGTGGCCGGCAAGCAAGACAAATTTTTGCAGGGAAAAATGATCAGCGAATGGATCGGCCGGTTCAAACCTGAAACCATCAATGTCATTCCCCTTTTCGAAGACAAAGAACGCATGCTAAACGCGCATGTGATTTTGAAAAAATATCTATCAGACAAACAATTGGAATATCAGCGTGTATTTCTCGCGCGCTCTGACCCCGCGGTCAATTATGGCGCCCTCTCTGCGGTTTTGATAAATAAAATAGCATTGCAGCGCGTATACCGACTCTCGCAAGACCTGCGCATAGCGCTCTATCCGATAATCGGCGTAGGCTCTGCACCGTTTCGCGGAAATTTCCGTCCGAATTCCGTGTCTCGGCTTCTCGAAGGATATCCAAGTGTTCAAACCTTTACGGTTCAATCGTCTTTTAAATTTGATAATTCGCCGGAGTTGGTAAAATCGGCTGTTGAAGAAATAAAACAACATGCAGTGACCGCGCCAATGGAGGTGGATGAAAGACGGGCGCTCGATATCATAGAGCGATACAGTGCCGAATACGCGCGACAGCTGCGGCCGCTTGCCGAAATCATAAATAAAACGTCTGCATTTGTGCCGCAGCGCCGCCGCCGCAAATTGCATATCGGCTTGTTTGGGTATTCGCGCAAGATGGGTGAAATCAAACTTCCGCGCGCGATTACGTTTACCTGCGCCATGTATTCGCTCGGCATTCCGCCAGAAATCCTCGGGCTAAATGTGTTAACAGCAGATGATTGGAAGTTTGTTGAATCAGTGTATCCAAATGCAAGATTCGATCTTATAGAGCCGCTGCGTTATACTGACATCAATTCTCCATTGCTGCCTTCTGAATTAAAAAAAATAATCGAACCCATGATCGTCGACACGCACACGCCGCATGTTGAATATACTCGATATATTTCAAACGCGCTGCTTGCAAATTCCAGCGAAGATTTGAAGCCGCTTGTTTTGGAGGCTGCCAAGTTGCGTGGTTTTCTGGGATAAATTTATACTTAAAAAGGGGGCGGGGTATATGTATAAAATACCGTCCTCGCCCTAATGTCACATATCGACAAGGTTAACGGGCTGCGGATTGTATTTTATACATATACCCCGCCCCCTTTCATCAATCAAAATATGACCAATACAAAAAACCAAATAGTTTTAATAACCGGCGCGACAAGCGGCATCGGATACGAGCTCGCGCAAATATTCGCGTCGAATGGTAATAATTTGGTATTAGTCGCGCGCAGAGCAGATCCGTTACCAATATAATTAAAAATCTTTCAGAACCAACCGCCGCGCAAGAAATCGCCGAAGAAATAAAAAAACAAAAAATATCAATCGACATTTTAATCAATAACGCGGGAATCGGTGTATACGGAAATTTTTCACACACGGAACGTGAAAAAGAACTGAACATGATAAAATTAAACATCACGGCTCTAACTGACCTCACCAAGTTACTGCTTGCCGACATGATAAAGAGACGAACGGGAAAAATCCTAAACGTGGCATCTACCGCCGCGTTTCAGCCCGGCCCAAAAATGGCGGTATATTTTGCGAGCAAAGCTTATGTACTATCATTTTCCGAGGCATTGCGTGAGGAAGTAAAAAAACATGGCATCGCGGTTTGCTGTTTGTGCCCCGGAACAACAAAAACGGAATTTCAGCAAACAGCGGCGACAGGAGGGATACTTGGGTCACTACGAGAAGACGTAATGATGGACGCAAAGACCGTGGCGCAGATTGCATACAGAGGTTTGAACAAAAATAAAGCAATCATCATCCCCGGTTACAGAAATAAACTGATGGTAGTGATTGAGCGATTTGTACCACGCGCGATAGTTCGCCGCATTGTAGCAAAAATGCTCAACTGATATGCAAACCTGGCACATACTTATAACCGCATATGTCTTGCTCATCAGCATATATGAGCTTCTATCAAAGTATTTTATCCACAAAATGCCGGTACTTGTATTAGTATTTTATCAATATCTAACTTCACTCATAATAGTTCCCATTCTCTATTTTGCTGTTTCCAAACCGAATTTGTCACATACCAATATCCCTTGGTGGTTTATTCTCATGGGTGTATTTTGGAGTATAGCAGTCTACTGCTTCCAGCACGCAAAAAAGCAATCACTCTCAAAATCAATGCTCATGAACAAAACCATGAATGGCGTCTCAATCTTTTTTCTGGTGATACTGTTCGGAGAATTCACCATTATAGATCCTCGCACAGACAAAGGATTGCTGCATCTTGTCGGACTTTGTCTAATATTTATTGCAATTTATCTGCTCTATCACAGGAAAACGCACGAGGGCAGCGAAACGAGTTTCAATTATAAAGAATGGGCAAAGTGGATTACTCCATTTGTGGTGATCATTGGCATAGGACAATCAATCGTAAAACCATTAGTCGCGATATATGATCCGCTTTTGCTTTTGTCCCTGCAATACTTGGGTTCATTTTCTACCATGGCATTTCTTTGTCTGTACAAAAAAACAAAAATTATCGTAGAAAAAAAATACATTGCAGGAGCTCTCTTAACAGGATTATTCAGCTCGGTTGGTGTGGCGGTTATGTACACATCTCTTCTCTACGCGAGCGGGACGCAAATCTTTGCGATCGCGGCAATTGGCGTTCCCGTTATTACTCTGCTTGCAGCCGTATTTATTTTCAAAGAACGCTTCACACGCCGGATGGTACTACCCTTCCTGCTTGCCCTCGTGTCTATTCTGCTTCTCGGATAATTTTACAATTCAAACGCTCCCGCATCGCAACTCTCTTTTGGCCGATTATTCCCTCGCTGGTCTTGTTCCAATAACTTTTCCGTGTAATCAAAACAACCGTTCGTCTCCCCCGCGTCTTGCGCCGGACTTACCCGCATAAGCGCGTGTGTTTTTGTAAAACCGCCATTTGAAGCGAGCGGGAGTAAAAGCGGATCGCTATCAATTTGATCGCTTATGTTTGGCACTGCAAAGCAACTATTGTCCGACACCACATTATTTCCATCGGAATGTATTTTATAAATGCAATTTTCTCCATAGCTCGTGATGATACTATTCCTTACCTTAAAAACATAGCCCGGAACCGTTACCGCAAAAAATGAATGTCCCACCGCCGTGCCGGCAGGATACTTGGATGTCGGCACGCTTACGGAATTATGCGCCACTGTAACATTCGCAAGATATGTTTTTGCATACGTTCCCGCGTATATGGCGCCGCCATGCGCGAAAGCAAAACTTTCAGCGCCACCGGATGATACGGCTTCGTTACCGCTTATG
>CAZKQL010000036.1:7948-9217 GCA_964554925.1 uncultured Gammaproteobacteria bacterium
GTATAACTTGCTCGAAGAATCCGTATAAATTCCTCCGCCCGCCGATTGCGCGTGGATAGGCTTCCCTTCTATGGTGGCCGTCACTTTGTTCAAATATATTGCCGTTCCATAGATATAAACCGGTGTGGACGCGGTGTTAAACAGGCCACCGCCTTCCGCTTTCGCAAAACCTTTATCTACTTTTGACTGACCGGAGGCCATATTATTAAATATATTTGAATCAACAATCGACAAACCTCCCGCGTTATACACTCCGGCTCCTTGAGCCTCGGCATCAGTGCCTTCCAATTCCAATATATTTCTTGGTCCGATGTGCGATTTTGTAATCGTGAGTGTTGCGCCATACGCGTTATAAATCCCGGCGCCTCGTACCGAAGACTTCTTCTTTAGGCTGTTATGTTTTATTACGTTACCAAACAATCTTACGGAATATAATTCCAATATTCCCTGATTATAAATCCCCGCACCCTGCAAACTGGAACTCGTATACAAATAACCTCCTGTGATGCCAACGCCATCTATCACGGCATGCGCGCCTTTTGCTATGGCAAATACCCTGCTTTTCTTTTGGGCATCGATGATTGCATTCCCGGTAATGGTGACATCCGCAGCGACATCGAGCGAATCATTTGCGTTTATGGAAAGCTCATTTGCAATGAGAATGTACTTTATATTTTGATCTATGGTAATCACATCGACTTCGCCGTTTGCGTTTGACGCGTCTATAGCTCCGCGCAACGTGCATGTGTTGCCGCAAACCGACGTGTCTCCCGCATCATTTACCACAAACACTTTTGCGTCCGCGTTACCCGCCGCAAAAAATCCGCAAACAAAAAAGATGAACCCGATCATCTTTGTTTTTTTCCCTCCCATATATTTTCACGTTAAAAATTAGATACTTTTAGTATAACAGAAAAAAAATGTCGTCATTAAAAAATTCTGAACTCACCATGAAACAAAATAAAAAAGTTATACACCATTTTGTGCGTTTAAGAACGAAAACCGGTACATTTATCGGAGCGTAATAAAAAAATCCGCGATTAAGCGGATTTTTTACAGATAATGTTCTAGATATCGATGTTGTCGATTGCGCTCGTATCCACTTCTTCGCGTGAAGCGGGAGCGATATTTTGATCCCGTGAAAATTCTGGACGAGGGCCACGGCTGCCTTCCGGTTCGTTAATTTTTAGGTTAACGCTCGCGTTGTTCTTTGCGCCTACCACACGTAGAAGCGTGCGGAGCGCGCGTACGGTTTGACCGCGCCGACCA
>CAZKQL010000036.1:9227-10150 GCA_964554925.1 uncultured Gammaproteobacteria bacterium
GTAAGGAGGACTCCTCTCTCGTCAACGGTTCTGGTGGATTTAACGTCGTCAGGATGATTAACAATCTCCTTGACAACAGACTCCAAGAACTGCTGATCTGTGTGCATGTCTGACATACTACAACAAATAATTACTTGTAAATAAACCGTACAAATCAGGCTGCCGTTATAGACAAACAGAGCGATTTGTATGAGTGATTATAGCAAGGAGCAAAAGCAGTGTCAATATACTACAAGAGCCAGTATGTCTCTTACGCTACCGGACTTGTTGCGCCGGTTAGCGCGTAAGAAACATACTGGCTCTATTCGTTCTACGTCATTTATGTCTTTTTAAGCTTTTGGTGCTGCCGCTTCTGCCGCAGTCTTTTTCTTTTCATCCAATTTTTTCTGGCGAGTTTTGCTAATACTTACTGATTTCTTTTTTTTACCTTCTATAATTCCCTCTTTCACAAGCAAATTACTGATGGTATTTGAAAGTGTCGCGCCTTGTGACATCCAGTAGGTAACTCTTTCTTTATTTACGGTAAACACTTTAGTTTTTTGAATAGGATCGTAGGAGCCAAGAATCTCGAGGCATGGAGCTTGCGGATCGCGTTTCTTTTCAGAAACAATAAGACGATAACTTGGTTTTTTCTTTTTTCCAATTCTTTGAAGTCGAATAGTCAACATAAAAAAATTATTGTTATTGCAGAATTCTAGAGCCAAATTCCGTGAGAGAGCGCGGAAGGAAGGGCTTTTTATGAACTTTGCAGATGGGCAGCAGTATAGAGAAACCTGACAAAATTGTCAAGATAAACTAAGGGTATGTGAATCGGAGGGCGAAGTGGTGTAGCGGCGCCCGCGATCTTCGACCAAGACGGTCTATTGAAAGCGGGCGCCGCCCACGGGTGGGAGTGTCAGGTTGCGCGGATGGGCAGGAAGACG
>CAZKQL010000037.1:0-10123 GCA_964554925.1 uncultured Gammaproteobacteria bacterium
TTGTCTTTTCCATCATTCCTGCCGGCCTGGCAGGCTTTTTCTTTGATGATTTGATCGAACAGAAACTGCGAAGTCCGCTTGTCGTTGCGTACGGTTTGATTTTTTGGGGTCTTATGCTGGGCCTGGCTGATTGGTATAGCAGAAAAAAGTCCAGCCCGGAAGTACCGGGCGCGGCTGCGCAAAACAAAAAAATCCTCGAAACTATGAATTGGAAAGATGTCCTTGTTATCTCTTGCGCGCAAGCGCTGGCTCTTATTCCGGGTACGAGCCGGTCCGGTATCACCATGACCGCGGGATTATTTTCATCACTCAGTAAAACGTCGGCCGCGGAATTTTCATTTCTCATGAGTATCCCCATAATCGGTCTCGCGGGCATATTAAAGATAACCGAATTGGCGCAAGGGACAGAGAAATTGGCATCCATTCCAGTATTATCAATAGGATTCGCGTCTTCGGCAATCAGCGGTTTTTTGGCTATATATTTCTTTATGAAAATTATCAGGAAATGGAATCTGTTGCCATTCGTCCTATACAGAGTAATTGTAGGATTGCTTATAATAGGGTTTTTAGTATAGTCTGCTTTTTTGTAATTGACTCGGCTAAAATGATATGACTGAATCCGCATTGTTTAAAAAAATATACGCGACCGCAAAAGCGCTTAATGTTGAGGTGTATGTGGTGGGCGGCTATGTGCGTGATTTTATTTTGAAAATAAATCGAACCACTGATATCGATTTTGTAGTCGCGGGGAGCGGTCTTGCGTTTGCAAAAAAATTTAATGAAATGAACAAGGAAATAGGATCGCTGATTTTGTTTGAAGATTTTGACACGGCACGCTATGTAATGGAGGATTTTGAGATTGAGTTTGCGGGCGCGCGAAAAGAGGCCTATAAAAAACATTCGCGCAAACCCATAGTGCAGGAAGCCACGCTTCAAGAAGATCTGTCTCGCCGCGATTTTACGGTAAACGCAATGGCGAGAAAAGTGATTGCTACGGGACTAAGTAAAAAGATAATAGATCCCTATGGCGGGCAAGAAGATTTGGCCGCGCGATCCATTAGGACTCCGCTCGATCCAAACGAAACTTTTTCAGAAGACCCGCTTCGCATGCTTCGAGCTGCTCGTTTTGCCGCGCAACTGAATTTTAAAATTGAAAAAACAACCTACGATGCTCTGTGCAAAAATACATCTCGGCTTTCCATAATTTCCGCCGAGCGTATTCGTGAAGAATTGTTCAAATTGCTCGCGACAAAAATCCCTTCTGTTGGATTGTGGATCTTGTACGACACCGGACTCTTGGAAAAATTTATGCCGGAAATTGCCATGCTCTACGGCGTAGAAGAAGTTCAGGGCTATTTGCACAAAGACAATCTGTCACATACATTTAAGGTGGTAGACAATATCGCGGACATGGGCGGCAACGCATTGCTCCGTTATACCGGGCTTATGCACGATGTGGGCAAGCCGGCAACAAAAATGTTTCACAAAACGCGGGGCTGGACATTTGATATGCACGATCATCTGGGCAAAAAAATGGTTCGGGAAATCGGCCGTCGTTTGCGTATGAGCAAAGATGATATCGAGTATGTCGCAAAATTGGTACGCTGGCATCTGTACCCGATTGCGCTTATGGACGACGGCGTGACAGATAGTCCTGTTCGGCGCCTGATAGTTAATTTGAAAGACAATTTGCCTGATCTGCTCATACTTTGTCGTGCGGACATAACGACCGGAAATCAAAGAAAACTTGCTCATCGTCTGAAAAATTATGACAATTTGGAAAAAAGAATAGCCGAAGTCATTGAAAAAGATAAACTGAGGAATTTTCATTCGCCGGTGGCCGGTGAAGAAATTATGAAGGTTTGCTCTCTAAAACCCGGGCCCACGATCGGCAAAATAAAAAAGGCCATAGAAGAAGCGATTTTGGAGGGTGAAATACCAAACGATCATGACGCGGCGTGGCGATACTTTGAGTCTATCAAAGAATCGTACCGCGAAGCTGCCGAGCCCTGGGAGCGCGTAAAGTAAAATAGTGGGTTTATTGCTCTATAGAGCCAAAACTGCTATACTTATCCCATATGTTTGATCTGTTTTGGAATGAATTTTTGTACCGTCCTCTTTTCAATTTTTTGATTTGGATGTACAACAATTGGACAGAAGGCAACATGGGCTGGGCCATAGTCTATCTGACCATTTTTTTGCGTCTGATTTTATTGCCTTTTACCATCATCGCGGAGCGCAACAAGATAAAAAACCGCACGTTGGTAGATGAAATAAAGCGCATAGAAAAAGGCTATCATAGGGATCAAGTTCTCAAAAATCAAGAAATCAGACGCGTGCTCCGAAATAAAAAGATCAAGCCTTGGTCGAGCGTCATCTCGCTTGGCACACAGCTCTTGGTACTCGTTTTGCTTTATCAGGTATTCATGCGGGGAATTACCGGAGAAAAGGTAAAAATTTTGCGTTTACTGTATGATTTTGTTGATTTTCCGGGGATTATCAACACCCGTTTCTATGGCTTTGCGCTCGACGCCACAAGGGATTGGTTTTGGGCGGGTATTGTCATGATTATGCTCATGATTTATATCTATGGCGAATTTCATCAATATAAGATAAAATTGAACAAAGGCGATTTGATGTACTTTCTGGTGTTCCCGCTTTTGAGCTTTTTCTTGCTCTATTATCTGCCTATGGTAAAGTCACTATTCGTGATGACATCACTTATTTGCTCGGTAATAATTCATTTTCTTGTTATCATGTTCTTTAAGCCAAAGCCGGAGGGTGAAGAACACGAGCATCACTAGATACTTTCATAAAAGCCAAAAGATAGAAGATTCGGCAACTCCGGTCTTTTGTCTCCTGTCTTTTATAAAAAATTTCTATGTCAGATTCTCTTGATAAACTCATGTATTCTTTTGTAATGGAGGATGTGCTGAAGGGCTTGTTTATTTATGTACCGCCCGGGTATGTTGCTTGCGTGTATGATTTGGGCAGGGGAGTTTTGAAGAAAGTGTTGACACCCGGTCTGCATTTCAAAATTCCTTTTTGGCAGAAAGCAAAACTGTTCAATACGCAGACGCTCGAATACGGTATTGTCCGTGATTTTGATCCCGCGAATGAAAAAGCCATGGGCGACGTGCCCATTGCTGCAGTCACTGCCGACAGTAAACGCATTGCTGTAGAGGGAACAGTGCTGCTTCGCCTTGACATCCACCAGATACCGCATATTTGGCAGACTATCGGTGAAGATTTTGTTGCCAAGATTATCCGTCCTACCATACGCAGCCGTATGCGCATGGTTGCCAGCCGTTTTGACTACACCGACATCGTGAGCGGCAAACGCGACGCTCTTGAAACCGAGCTCAAAAACGAACTTGAACGCATATTTTACCCACGTGGAATATATGTAGAGAATGTTCTTTTGTCCGAGATCTCCAATATCGGAGAAAAGTCTTCCAAATCAAAAAAGAAAGAAGGGGAGGAAGAAGAGTAAATATGCAGCATTTGATTGCGGCCGCCTCTCTAGGGCGGCCTTTGTTATGTGCCGATTATAGTCTATCCCGGCCAATCCGTTGACACGTTTTTTGACCCATGATATATTATCACTCGGGAGGATAGAGTGCTAATATGGATGAACGAAAAGAACAATTGCTCCAGCTTATTATAGAATATTACATAGCTACCGCACAGCCGGTGGGGTCACAGTTTTTGTCTTCCGAAAGTCCGCTCGGAGTAAGCGCGGCGACCATACGAAACGAGATGCGGGATTTGGAAATAGCCGGGTTTTTGGTTCAGCCGCATACGTCGGCAGGCAGAATTCCCACTCAACAAGGCTATCGCTACTATGTGGATCATATCGTAAAGCCAAAGAAGCTTGCCAAAAAAACCGAAGAAGAATTTGAAAAAATTTTGCTCGGAAATTCTGACAAACGCGCGCGGCTCAAGGTAATGGCGAAGGCCATTAGCGACAGAGTGAATAACGCGGTTATTGTAGCTTTCAATAAAGACAGTCTGTACTATACGGGCATAGGAAATTTATTCGCGCAGCCTGAATTTCATAACTACCAATATACCATACATATTTCCAGTCTTTTTGATCGCTGCGAACAAGTGGTAGACCATGTGTATGAATTGGTGGGAGACAAGATGACCATATTGATAGGAGAAGAAAATCCATTTGGCAGCGTGTGCAGCTTGGTGGGTATGCCTTTTGGGAAATCAGGACTTGTCGCGGTACTGGGGCCGGTGCGCATGCAGTATAGTAGAGTGCTTTCGATTTTCGATCATATTCAGCGGGACTTGCACATTTGATATATCCCTGCGTTGTCGCTGTGCGCCTAGCTCGACGTATCAGTAAATACGCCTCGCTTCGGTGCTCGCTGCCGCCTTGGTCTATATCAAATCTGCAAGTCCCGGGAGATAATTAAATAGTTTTATATGGACGATACGGCAAATTCACAAAAGGATGAAATGGGAGCGAACAACGAGGAAGCACGCAGCGAAGCGACTTCAGAGATGGCGGAACTTCAAAAAGAATTGGAAGAATACAAAGCGGGATGGCAGCGCGCGACCGCCGATTATCAAAATTTGGTAAAAGAAGTGGACACAAAGCGCAGTGAATTGGTAGTGTGGAGCGAACAAATGATTTTGGAAGAATTTATACCCGTCTTTGCAAATTTCAAAAAGGCGTTTGCCAGCAAAAATGGCGCGTGGAATACGGATCAAGAAAATTGGGTAAAGGGAATTGAATACATCATGAAACAGTTCGAGCAAATCATGAAACTGCATGGAGTTGAAGAAATAGATGCTATCGGAAAACAATTCGATCCGGGAAAGCATGAAGCGGCTCGTGAAGAAGAATGCGATGACGCGGAGGAAGGAAGCGTTATAAAAGTGGTGGATCCCGGATTTACTATGAGAGGTAAAGTTATAAAAGTCGCAAGAGTAATAATTTGTAAGAAATAAATTTATATTCAGTCAGTTTCTCATCTCTCGTTGTTGCGGCGATAGATGAGAGGAGGCACTAATATGTCACTTATACGATGGTCACCCATGTGGGATTCATTTGACGATATGGAAGATGTGTTTCGCCGTCTCCCCGCATTCCGCGGCATGGATTTGCAAAAGGGATTTGTCCCGGCAATGGACGTGTATGAAACAAAAGACGCCGTAGTGGTAGAAACACCGCTTGCGGGCGTGCGCCCGGAAGACGTTCAGGTAAATGTTGAAAAAGGAATTTTGACGGTGCAGGGATCTCATAAAAAAGAGCACGAGATTGACGAGAAGAATTATTATCAAAAAGAAGTGCGAAGCGGATCTTTTTATCGACAGGTCGCGCTTCCGGTCGCGGTTAAAGAAGACGATATCAACGCGGAATTTGAAGATGGCATTTTGCGAATCAGCGCGCCAAAAGCAACTCCTACGCAGACAAAAAAAGTACAAGTGGAAATTAAAAAGAAAAAGTAAATTAATTTATCGTATCTATGGCAAAAATTCTTGGGATTGATTTGGGAACAACCAATTCTTGCGTGGCTATTATAGAAGGTGGTCAGCCAAAAGTTTTGGAAAATAAAGAAGGGCATCGCACCACTCCTTCGGTTGTGGCGATTTCAAAAACAGGGGAACGGCTTGTTGGGCAGCTTGCGAAGCGTCAGGCTATAACCAATCCGACCAATACGTTGTATTCCATAAAGCGTCTTATCGGACGTCGTTATACTGACGCGGAAGTGAAGGCGGTTGAGAAACACATGCCGTTTGCGATTGTGCCGGACGGCGAACGCGTAAAAATAAAAATGGGCGATAAGGCTCACAGTCCCCAAGAAATATCCGCCATGATTTTGCAGAAATTAAAAGCGGACGCAGAGGAAAAGCTTGGAGAAAAAATAACCGAGGCCGTTATTACCGTGCCTGCGTATTTTGATGACGCGCAGCGCCAAGCCACCAAAGACGCCGGTGAAATCGCGGGCTTGAACGTGCGACGCATTATAAATGAACCGACCGCGGCCGCGTTTGCGTATGGTTTTGACAAATCGAGCGACAAGAAAATTGCCGTGTACGACCTGGGCGGAGGAACGTTTGATATTTCGATTCTCGAAATTTCCCAAGACAAAGAAGACAATCAAGCTACGGTCGAAGTGCTTTCCACAAATGGAGACACGCATCTTGGCGGCGATGATTTCGATCAAGAAATCATTGGCTGGATTGTGGAAGAATTCAGACGTGCCGAAGGGATTGATTTAAGCAAAGATCCTCTCTCATTGCAGCGTGTAAAAGACGCGGCCGAGAAAGCAAAAATAGAGCTATCAAGCACGCCGGAAGCGGAAATTAACGAGCCGTTCATAACCGCGGGCGCGGAAGGACCAAAACATTTGAACATGAAACTTACGCGAGCCAAACTCGAGGAATTGGTTATGGATTTGGTAGAGCGTACCATGGTACCGGTACAAAAAGCATTGGACGATGCCGGCTGCGGCAAAACAGACATAGGTGAAGTGGTATTGGTGGGAGGAATGACACGCATGCCTCTGGTATTGCGTCGAGTTGAAGAATTTTTTGGCAAAAAACCAAACGCAAGTGTTAACCCCGATGAAGTGGTGGCAGTGGGCGCCGCGATTCAAGCCGGACAATTGCAAGGTGATTTGGGCAAAGAAATTTTGCTACTTGATGTGACACCGCTTTCTCTTGGTATCGAGACAATGGGCGGAGTATTCACCAAAATTATAGATCGCAATACCACCATTCCTACCAGCAAGAGTCAGGTATTTTCGACCGCCGCGGACAGTCAGCCAAGTGTTGAGGTACATGTGCTTCAAGGTGAACGTGAAATGGCTCCGGATAATAAATCACTCGGCAGATTTCATTTGGACGGTATTCCACCGGCTCCTCGCGGAGTTCCCCAAGTTGAAGTAACATTTGATATAGACGCAAATGGTATTCTTCATGTTGCCGCGAAAGATAAAGGAACCGGCAAAGAGCAGTCCATAAGGATTGAAGCATCATCCGGCTTGAGCGACGAAGAAATAGATCGAATGAAAAAAGAAGCCGAAGCACATGCCGGAGAAGACAAAAAGAAGCGTGAACTCGTTGATGTTCGCAATACCGCGGATACCATGATATATACCACGGAAAAAATGATGAAAGACGTGGACGAAAAGAAGATCGATGTTACGGAGGAAGAGCGTACAAAAGTTACCGAAGCACTTACGGCGTTAAAAGGTCTAAAAGATTCTGAAGATGGTGAAGCGATCAAAAAAGCGGCAGAGACACTATCGACCGCGGCTCAACAAATTGGTATGAAAATGTACCAGCAAGAATCAGCAAAAAAATCGGAACCGGGCGAAGGTGGAGGCGATGCATCCGCCTCGGGTACTGATAAAAAAGGAGACGAACCACTCGAAGGAGAAGTAATCGATGAAAATAAATAACATATACATTATGAATTTTCCCAAACCCGTGCTTATAGGAGGTGGAATATTGATTGTAGGACTACTTGCTTGGTGGCTCGTCTCTCCTTTGTTTATAGACAAGCGAGTGGATGAAGAATTGACACAGCGTGATAAGACCGCAATTACGAGTATGTCTCGCAGAGTGGGCGAGAGCCAAAGAAACGAATTTATCGCGCAGATGAATGAGACCGCGAAAAAAGACAGCGCTATGACCCAGCCCATGCCCCATGCTGAAAAAGGTGTGGCGGTGCTTGCGGCCGGAAGCTTGCGCCCTGTCGCTCATGATGGGTCAGGTTCTGTTCGAGTATTACGGCTCGATCCGTACGAAGATCAAATCGTGAGACTCGAAAATTTGGATGTTTTGAACGGTCCGGATTTGCATGTGTACTTATCAGCAAAAGAAAATGTGGAATCATCAGCGGATGTGGGCGATTTTATTGACTTAGGCAAATTGAAAGGCAATCAAGGAAATCAAAATTATGTGGTACCCTTGAATGTGGATGCCACAAAGTTTAAGTCGGTGGTTATCTTTTGTGAGCCGTTTAAAGTGGTGTTTGCAAGTGCGAATTTGGAAGTACTGCCACAGGCATCGCCCGCAGTTGATGGAGATTTGGACGGCACTACGACCAAAAATTCATCAACGTAACTATTTGTTGATTTCTAATCCATTGCATGTCAAAAGACTATTACAAAATCCTTGGCGTTGAAAAAAATGCTTCGGCCGAGGAATTGAAAAAAGCATTTAGAAAACTTGCTCACAAATATCATCCGGACAAAAAAGGCGGAGATGAAGAAAAGTTTAAAGGGATAAACGAAGCTTTTCAGGTACTCGGAGACGCGTCAAAGCGCAAGCAATACGATCAGTTTGGCTCTGATTTTGAACAGCAGGGCGGGTTTGGCGGCGGCGCGAATTGGGAGGATTTTATGCGCGCGGCACGAGGCGGCGGCGGGCAATCCGGCTTCAATGCAAGTTTCGGCGGATTCGATTTGAATGATTTGTTTGGCGATGTGTTTGGATATGGCGGAGGCCGAGGCGGCCATGGGCATACTGCAGAGCGGGGTAACGATATTCAAGTGGACGTGCAGCTTTCCTTTCGCGAGGCGGTGTTCGGCGTTGAAAAGAAAATTCAGCTTACCAAAAAGAATCCTTGCGCCGTGTGTTCGGGAACGGCAGCCGAACCCGGGAGCGCCTTAAAGACTTGTAGCACATGTGGCGGACAGGGGAGAGTGGCGCGAGTGCAGCAGACGATTTTGGGATCCATGCAAACGGTAGGTATCTGCCACGCGTGCCGCGGACAAGGAAAAATTCCTGAAAAAATCTGCAAGCATTGTGGCGGCAAAGGATGGGAACGGACCGAATCGAGTTATAATATAAAGATACCGGCAGGCATTGATCATGGAGAATCTATCCGGCTTAGCGGCAAAGGAGAGAGCGGCGGCGCAGGATCAACTCCGGGAGATCTGTACATACGAGTTTCCGTTAAACCGGAGCCCGGTTTTGACAGGAGAGGAAATGATTTGTACAGCGAAGTTCGGATTTCTTACCCTCAGGCAGTGCTCGGGGATGCTATTGAAATCAATACGCTTGAAGGCACAAAAAAATTGTCTATTCCTTCCGGAACCGCTTCACAGCAGCAATTTAGGCTTCGAGATTTGGGAGTGCCGCATTTGCAAAGTACGAGGAGAGGCGATCATTATGTTACGGTTATTGTAGATATTCCAAAACATCCAAGTAGAAAAGCAAAAAAGTTAATTGAGGAGCTAAAAGATGAATTATAATTCAGACCAAGTGACTTCATTTTCATTTTTCCAGTTATTGATTTTGAGGTGCATCTTTTCGGTTGTTTGTCGGGTTAGTTTTTGAGTGACGGTATCGAATAGGTATATTTCACCTCGCGCATCTTCGGGACCATAGCCGACTTCGATGGCAATTTTTGAACCGTTGGGGGAAAACACAAGGTGGCCGATTTGACCCGTGTGTTGTATGGAAAGCGGAACATTTTTTTTATTTTCATTTAACAAATTTACCGTGTGTAGGTTCAAAACACTGTTTTCATATTTTACGAATGCTATACGTTTGTTTTGCGGATCAAGACCTATAGTACTTACAATCCCGGCGGAAATAAGCTTTGCTTTTTTATTTTTACCCATCTCGTATACGTTGAAACTCGCAGGGTAAATATAATCTCCACCTAGTCCACCCGGAAGTATGGAAAATAATATCTTACCATCAACGTTTCCGAAAAAGTCTACTCTATCAATTAAACAGTAGTTTGTTTCTATCGTATCGACTATTTCTGATTTATAGAGGATTTCTATTTCCGCGGCTTCATTATTTTGGTTGCATTCTTTGGTAACGGTATAAGAAAAATCATGTAAAGAAATGTCGGGCGATTTTGCTGTGTTTTCAGCGGTTGATTGCGTATTCGTCACAATTTTTTTTGTATTTGTCATGATACTCGCGGGTGCGTCGGTAATTGCCCAAACTCCGGCGGTTACTATAATACAAAAGATACTGACTGCTATTATGCTTTTGAGATTTTTTTCCATAGAAAAATAAATGGATATATTGCTATTCTGCCTTATTTTTTTGTACCGGTCAAAAAATGAATGAAGTGCCCGTCTACAAAGCCGGCGGGCAGGCGCAAAAAGAGCGGGAGGAATGCGGGAGTGTAGGC
>CAZKQL010000038.1:0-288 GCA_964554925.1 uncultured Gammaproteobacteria bacterium
ATTTAAGTCCTTGGATAAGATAACTAGGCGGTCGGGCGTAAAAGTTGATAGTCTGCGGGATATTGGAGCAAATAAATTTATGGCAATGATTGAGCGATTCGACCCAAAAGATTTTGTGGATATATTTTTTTTGCTCAAGCGTTATAAATTAGAAACGCTTCGACGTGACGCGGAAAAAAAATTTGGCATTAAAGTAGGCGACATGCTTTTGGGTAGTGAGTTGGCAAAAGCGAAGCGAATAGAAGCTCTGCCTCGAATGCTAAAACCATTGACGATTGAGGATCTGAA
>CAZKQL010000038.1:298-9780 GCA_964554925.1 uncultured Gammaproteobacteria bacterium
GTTTTTTTTGCCGGTGAAGCCCGCAAGTTAGGCGCTCGTTTGCTGGAGTAAAACGCAAAAATCAAAACCCCAATTCATCAATATCCTTCAAAAAACTCCTCTTTTTGGGGCCACCGGAAAACGGCTCATCTTCGCTCACGTATACAATCTCGTCAGCATCCTCGCCCGGATCTGAAAAAACCGTGGATGATGAGCCCCCTCCCACAGATCCGTAGCGAGACACTAGATCAGCCTGAATATCTTCGATAAACATGCTCTGTTGAAGCAGCACGCTCGTGTAACTGGTCGTAAGCGGATAGGTAAAATGCAAATACTTCCGGGCTCGGGTGATGGCCACATAAAACAGCCGCCGCTCTTCCTCGATACCGCGTTTTTCTTTGAACGCGCGATCATGCGGAAATTGTCCTGACACAAGGTGAATGACAAATACGGCTTCCCACTCCAATCCTTTTGCCTGGTGTATGGTAGAAAGCACGATACGATCTTTGTCACTGTGCACCTCTTTGCTTTCCGCTGCCGCAAAACTTTCCTGCATACTCGCGTCCGCAAGAAATCGCGACAAGTCCGGTTGCATATCCCCAAAAATCGCGAGCTGTTCTATGTCTGACAATCGATCTTCATAATTTTCATGCTCAAGTTTCATATACTCCACATATTTTGAATCCAAAATCGAATTGATGAGCCCGCCCGGCGTCGCGTCAGATTCTTTCATACGCTCATAAATGTGTACAAAATCATTCCAACCCATTTGCGCGCGTGCGCCCAACATTTCACGAACATTTTCTATCGCTCCTCCGCTTTGCAAATGTTCAATAATATTCTGAGCGGTAGCCGGGCCAATACCGGATTGCATATTCAAAACCCTGCTCCACGCAATCGCGTCTTGCGCGTTCGCAAATATGCGCAAATACGCAAGCACATCTTTTATGTGCGCGCGTTCAAAAAACCGTAATCCGCCGCGATAATCATACGCGATGTTACGTTTGGTAAGTTCTACTTCTAGCGCCTGCGAATGATGCGTCGCACGAAAGAGCACTGCCATTTCGTGAAGTGGAACTCCTTCAGCTTCGAGCTCCAAAATGCGCTCCGCGATAAATGATGCTTCTTCAAACGCATCCACAAACGCGTGCACTTCGGGTTTTGCAAATGTGCCTCGATCAGTTACTAATTTTTTTTCGTATTGATCGACGTTTCCCGCGATCACTTCATTTGCCACTTCCAAAATATCAGGCGTCGAGCGATAATTTTGTTGTAACTTAAAAATTCGCGCTCCTTTGTATTCTTTTTCAAAACCCAAAATATGTTCTATATCCGCCGCACGAAACGAATAAATACTCTGCGCGTCGTCTCCGACCACTAACACATTTTTATGAATCGACGCGAATTGTTTAATTATGGAAGCCTGAATTTTATTGGTGTCCTGATACTCATCCACCAAAATATAGTTGAATTGCTCCGCGTATGTATTTCTTACTTTTTCATTTTGTATCAGAAGCAAATAAAGATTGACCAGTAGATCATCAAAGTCCATTGCGTTCGCTTCAAATTTTCTTTTGCGATAATCATCTGCAATACGGCTGAACACATCCGCATGCTCCGCCCATTGCGGGTACCGCTCGTTGAGTACGGACTCGACCGTGCGTTCCGCGTTTCTGGCGTAGCTTATTATTGATTGTACAATATTGACCGAAGGAAAACGGCGCTGACTGCGGTCAATCCCCTCTTGTTTTAAACATAATTTCAATACATCTCTGCTGTCTTCTGAATCAAGAATCGTAAAATTATTTTGATACCCCAAAAGTGGGGCGTATTTGCGCAAAATTCTATAGGCGATGTGGTGAAATGTTCCGGACCATGGCAATGGTTTGTTTGCGCCTGTTAACGCAAGCACTCGAGAGGTCATTTGTTTTGCGGCCTTATTCGTGAAAGTTACGAGTAAGATACCGTCCGGAGACACGCCCTTTTCCAATAAATACGCGACACGATAGGTAATCGTACGTGTCTTGCCGCTTCCTGCTCCGGCCAAAACCAAACAAGGGCCATCGCCATTTTTCACTACATCCAGCTGTTCATTGTTCAAATCTTGTTCGTAATTAATCATACATTATTCCAAAACCATTATCGCGGGTGTTCCGTTTCGCACGTCGCCATTATTCCAATCATGAATTGAATTCATAAGCGCGTCAATCGGAAACGCAAAATTTTTGCCGCGATTCACTCCCGGATCATTGGTTATAAAAGCATCTTCGGTAAACCCGCGAATGATGAGCGCGTGATATTCGGGTCCGCCATTGCTATACCACTTATTTGGCAATGTTTTTCCGTCAGCAACAACCAACACCGGCGTGCCGTTTTTTATAAATTCTTTTATCTGTTTCACGGTTGGGTGCTCTACAATGCGCGGATGCTTTCCTTTTGGAAAAAAATGCTCGTATAGCTGCACCACTTTCTGTATGGAAATACTCTTGTACCATGCCCGCTCTCCTTCCCACGCGATCATTTTTTGAATTTCATCTTTTGCAAACAAGGGACTTAGGCCATAGCCTTTATAATACGCGTCGAGCATCAAAATACTTGCTTCTTCGCACGCGTCTTCCCACGGATCAATCCATTTACGTTCCGGAGCTTGAGACGTATATGGTATATCAAGATTTAAAATAACTCCTTCATGCATTCCTTGGAGTTCATTGTACGCGGTGGTCAGGTTACTCGACGATTGTTTTGATTTTTGTTCAGAGTCGTTTTCTGTTGATGTACTGGTTTGTTTTTTATCCGAGGCGATAACGGTTGATGTTACCGCTACCGTAGAAGTCGCGACGGGTTCTTTTATCAATATTTCTTTTTGCATTGAGCTCGAAACATTTTGCACAAAATTGGCGTACGAAATCACTTCATGATTTTCTTCGACCGGCGCGGCCGGCGCTTTTAAATCAAAATACAAAAAACGCCATTGCCACATGGTCGCGAGCGCAAAACATACACACAAAAAAAATCCAATTGAATTAAACCAAATATAATCACGTTTCATAGCCACCCTAGTGTACATGTTCAGATACCCGAGTTGCAAGAATGGGTTTGGGTGGGCTTGAAAAACCGAGCATGGTAGCATATAATCGGCATATGTTTTTCGAACTTACACACAAAGACAAGTACACGGGGGCGAGAACCGGCGTCATTCATACTGAACACGGTAGTTTTGAGACACCCACGTTTATGCCGGTCGGGACGCAGGCAACGGTCAAAACACTCGACAGCGATGACTTGCGCAAATTGAATGCGGGAATAATTTTGGCAAATACCTATCACCTGCACCTGCGGCCCGGCGAGGACACGATCGCGGAATTTGGCGGACTGCACAAATTTATGCAATGGGATGGCCCGATACTTACGGACAGCGGCGGGTTCCAAGTATTTAGTTTGGGAGCGGATATGCAGCGAATTCCCAAAAAATATAAAGATGCCGCAGAGACAAAAATCGATGAAAATTCTGAAAAAACCGAACATGCAAAATTAGTTAAAATAGATGAACAAGGAGTAACGTTTCGTTCGCATCTTGATGGAAGTCCGCGGCGTTTTACTCCGGACATTGCGATAGATATACAGCACAAACTCGGCGCGGATATTATCATGGCTTTTGACGAATGCACGCCGGACAAAGCCGACGCCGCGTACGCGAAAAAAGCAATGGACAGAACGCACAGATGGGCGACAGAATCACTTGCGGCGCACCAAAAAAATTCCGCGTATCATGGATATAAACAATTTTTATTTGGCATCGTGCAAGGAGCAAATCACAAAGACTTGCGCGAGCAAAGCGCGCAGGCAATCAGCGCGCTCGACTTTGACGGAATCGCGATCGGCGGAGAAAGTATCGGATACAACATGGAAGCGACCAAAGATATATTGTCGTGGGTAATGCCATATATTCCGGAAAACAAACCACATTACACAATGGGCGTGGGTCATACTCCGCAAGATTTATTTGACGTTGTCGAGCGTGGTGTTGACATGTTTGATTGTGTGTCTCCTACGCGCATGGCACGGAATGGAACATTGTTTGTACATCCGTCGGTTGAGAAAAAAGGCAAAATGATTATCACGAACGCGAAGTTTAAAAACGATCACTCACCAATTGACCCCACGCTTCCGGATTCTCCTGTCGCGCAATACAGCAAAGCATACCTGAATCATTTGTTTAAAGCGGAAGAATTGCTTGCGTATAGAATTGCGACATTGCACAATTTATATTTTCTTTCTGCACTAATGAGTGACATGCGCGCAGCGATAAAAAATGATACATTTATTGAATTTAAAAAAGAATTTTTTGATTAAAATGTTACGGAATTGCATTTAGATTACATCTGCAGCCTGCTGTCCTTATTATGCGTATAATTAGGGCAGGCGAAGCCGTAATCTAAATGCAATTCCGTAACTATTATCTAAAAACTATATGAAATCGTACAGATATATAGATTTTATCACCGCCGCGTTCGCGAGTGTTTTGATTTTATCAAATATCGCGAGCAGCAAAATCGCGTCAATCGGCGGCATCAGTTTTGATGGAGGAACCATTTTATTTCCGCTTGCGTATATTTTTGGAGATATTTTAACCGAAGTGTACGGATACGCGCGCGCACGCCGAGTGATCTGGATCGGTTTTGCCATGAATATACTCATGGTCGCGACATTTTGGGTTGTAGGAAAACTACCCGCAGACGCGACTTGGGGGTTACAAGAATCGTACATGAGTATCCTCGGTGTCGTACCTCGAATTGTACTCGGAAGTTTGGTCGCGTACTTGATCGGTGAATTCATTAACAGTTTTGTACTGTCCCGGATGAAAGTGCGAAGCCGCGGCAAACATTTTTGGGCTCGTGCTCTCGGCTCAACCGTGGTTGGACAATTCTTTGATACCACGGTTTTCCTTCTTATCGCATTCGCGGGCGTATTGCCTTGGGATCTTATTATGACTATCTGGTATGTAAACTACATATTCAAAATCGCGGTTGAACTCGTGCTCTTGCCTGTTACTTACAAAATTACACGACTGCTCAAACAAAAAGAAGAAACCGACGTGCTCGACGTGCAAGCAAACTACAATCCTTTCCAATTCAAAAATTAAACCGGTATCATCAATGTATGTTAAAGATAACCATTCTTGCCGTTGGAACAATCAAAGAAAAATACTGGATCGAAGCAAGTAATGAATATATAAAACGTCTCCAGCCTTTTCTTACCATTGAGATTAAAGAACTGAAAGAAGAATCATTTTCTGAAAAAGATAGCGCACAAGTCATAACCGCGAAAGAAGCTAAAAAAATAATAAAAGCCCTACCGGAGAGAGCCTTTATTATCGCGCTCGATGAACATGGAGTTGAATTTGATTCAGTCGGATTTGCAAAAAAACTTGACGCGATGAAACTTGAGCACAGCCATATTGTATTCATAATCGGTGGCGCACTTGGTTTGCATCCATCAGTATTTGATCATGTTGATCTAAAACTCTCACTTTCAAAATCAACAATAACTCACCAAATGGTACGTGTCACACTGCTTGAGCAAATATACCGCGCGTGCATGATAAGCGCCGGGAAACCGTATCATCATTAGGCAGCGAGAGCTGTTTTTTTGTCGCGAAAAGTCAAAAACTTTTCACTCTGCAAACCCAAGTCATTTAGCAATTTGAGTCCTTTTCTATACATCAAGTAGCCTTCCTCGCTCATGTCAACACGAAGCTTATTTAAAATAGCCATATCAAAATGTTCTTCCAATTTCATGCAGGCATCATCAATGTAGCGAATGACAGGATCAATCACCTGAACAAATTCTGCGGAAGGAGTTTGCAAAGTTAGTGGAATATTGAGCGAACTGTTGTACGTATCGCCGTGGGAAATAATTTCCTTAAATGTTTGTTGAGCGAGCCCGGGGACATCAATGTTTTGATCCATCACGCCGAGTTTCTGCAATTCATCAGCGTTATCTCGGTAAAAAGAAAAGAGTACATCAAAATAATTATTGATGATATCTTCCATTTTCTCTCCTTTTTCGTTAGTGAAATTTAAAACGTCAGGATTGGTAATATTTTCCCATCGATTCTGATATCTCTTGGCCTTTAAATCATCGACTTCTTCTGTAACTATGTCATCTATATCAATAGCGGCAATTCCATGTTTGCCGTCTCGACCTTCATAAAAATCAAATAACATTTCATACACTTCGCGCAAATCAGAAGCGTCCTCCTGTTCTTGTTTTTGTTGAAGTTCAAAAGCCGATCGCTCATCCATTTCGGCAAGAAAACGCTGCCACTCCGGAGTGCTAAAATCAGGCTCATCACCGCGAATGCCCTGCTCTTGCCTTAAACGTCTGCGCTCTCTGGCTTCTTGTTTACGCCAAATCCTTTCTTGAGCCCTTTCCGCCTTATCTGTAGGAATATACGGCATTTTTTCTGAAACAAATTTTTGATCTTCCATACGTGCAGATACACAAAATAATTTAATCTATTGCCATTTTTTGCCTCGCAACAGGAGGTTTAAATCTGCTAACTGTATTTCTAATTTTCTTCTCTCCTCTTTGAGTAAGGTTATTCTTTTTGATGTTTCAGCAGCATGCGGATTTTCTTGCTCTTGCTCGTCTGCCAGTACTTGAGTAAGCCCTTCCAGAGATTCATCAATCCCCCGCATACTTTCTTTTATCCGTGGTATAATTCCTGTAGCTTTTTCTTCTTTCTCCCGATTCTTCGCCACCCGGTAGTCACTGTTTATTTTTGATTTAACTCCACTTTTACGCGCTCGTGGGCGCTCTTTTCGTGGCTCCGCCCTTTCCCTAATCTGCGCCATCTTCATGGTTGCTTCTTGTTTTGGTAAATTTTCATCTTCTTCGATTACTATACCTGAAAATCCATCCCCATATTTGTCGTTATGTTCTCCGGCCTCGTCCCCAATAACATCATTGGGTGTACCAAATTTTGTATAATCACCGTCGGCAAAATATGCGTGTAATTTATCAATTTGATCCTGTTCTTCTCTTTTGATTCTCTTCAAAGCCTCTTCGCGTGCCTTTTGCTCGGCATCATAGGCATAAACTTTTTCCATTCTCCTTTCTCGATCATCGGCTACACGATTATCCAAATCTTTTCGGCTATACGCCTTATTTTTTCTTTTTTCGACGGCCTCTTTTTTTAGCCGCTCGCCCTGCAATTTTGAACCTTCTACATGTCCCAACATTTTCTGTACAGATTGTTCATCACTATATCTTTCCTGTGGAGTCTTATCCGCAGTAGCTTGTTTTGCGGCAGCTCTTCGTTTTTCCTTCCTTGCTTTCTCTTCTGCCTCCTGTGCTCTTCGTTGTGCTTCCGCGTCTCGCACAAATCTTCTCATCGCCATATAAACAAATTAATAAATAAACATCGCATCTCCAAAGCTATAGAAGCGATAATTTTGTTCCACCGCTTCTTTGTAACATGATAACATAAAATCTCTGTCACCCGCGAATGCGGATACCAGCATAAGCAATGTGGATTTTGGTAGATGAAAATTGGTTACCAGCGCGTCGACAACTTTGAATTCAAATCCGGGAGTAATAAACATATTAATGTCCCCTGCATAGGGAGCGAGTAACCCGTTTTCGTGAGATAGCGCCGCGATTCCTTCGAGCGTCCGCACCGTAGTTGTGCCGACTGCAATAACACGCCTGCCTTCTTTTTTTGCTTTGTTAATTTTATTCGCCGAATTTTCGGTTAACTCCACCCATTCACTGTGCATGGTATGATCTTGTACGCGCTCTGTTTTGACCGGCAGAAAAGTGCCAAGTCCCACATGCAACGTAACTTCCGCAAATTCGACTCCTTTTGCACGGAGTGCATCAATTATTTTTTCCGTAAAATGAAACCCCGCTGTGGGCGCGGCGACTGAACGTTCTTTTTCATCGTCCGCATAAATGGTTTGATAGGTTTCAAGTTCATGCCGCTCATCCTTAATATAAGGTGGCAACGGAACAGACCCATATTTGTTTGCTTTTGCAATCACGGTCGTCGCGTCATCCGGAAACTGCACGAGAATGGTTCCATCGTTTTCCTTTATCATCGGGTCGCAATAAAAATCCGGTGCAAATCGCACGCGCGAACCGATACGTACATGTTTGCCCGGACGTGCCAATACTTTCCAGACACCCGGATTTTCCATTTCTCGCACCAAAAAAATTTCAACTTTATCTTTGTGTTCAAGTAATTCCTTATCATCCGCCGAAACCAAATCACCAAACAATCGCGCTTTAAAAACTTTAGAATTGTTCCACACCAAAATATCTCCGGACTTAACCAAATCTACAATATCGTAAAAATTCGCATGAGTATATTTTTTTTCGCTCTTATCTATAATCATAAGCCGCGAATGATCTCGCGGCTCTATGGGCGCTTGTGCAATTGAGGTTATGGGAAGTGTATAATCAAATTCAGCGGTCAGCATATTAGCGCAAATATTTCTGAACATTCGCGTTATGTTCGGCAAGTGTCTTTGCGTAATGTACCTTTCCGTCTTTATCGGTTAAAAAATACCAATAATCATTTGGCGTAGGATTCGCGGCGGCATCGATTGACTCCAAACTGGGTGTTGAAATCGGCCCGAGCGGTAACCCGGGATATTTGTAGGTATTCCACAAACTATCGGCGTCGCGTTCGGCATCCGTGGTAAACACATCGCCCGTTCTCCCGGACGCATAGTGCACGGTGGAATCCGCTTGCAGCCCCATGCCCACATCATGCCGTTTCCAAAAAATATCCGAAACCATTTTTTTATCTTCATCTTTCTGTACTTCTCTCTCGAGAATGCTTGCCATGGTCATTACCTCGTGTATGGTTCGCACTTTCTCTTTACCCGTCAATTCGTTTAGAGCACCCAATAATTGACGATCGCGTTCTTTTATAAGACGTTTGAAAATTTCTTCAACCGTCGCGTCTTTGAAAAACCGGTATGTATCCGGACGAATATATCCTTCAAAACTCACATACGCGGGCTTATCTTGCACTACCGGAAAATTTGTTTCCAGTGTCGGCTTATCTTTTCTTGTTCTATAATCAACCGCGGGTTCGCCTACCACTTTGTATACCTCTTCTTTTTTTGCGATGCCGAGTGTCTCTAGTTCTTCCGCGATTCTGCGCAAATCCCAACCCGGTATTATCTTTAGACTAATTTCGTTTTCACTTGGATTTTGCAGTTTCTGCACGATGCGCGCGATGGTAAACGGCGGTTGGATGGAAAAAGTACCTTGATGAATAGCCGTATCGACCCCTTTTATTTTTACATACCAAGTAAACAAGGAAGCGCTCGATATGACACGTTCTTTTTGTAAACGCTCGGCAAGCGCCGCGGCGGTATCCCCTTCTTTGACTTCAAAGGTAAGCGAATCTTTTTTGGTCTGCGCTTGTGTTTTGTAAATCCCCGAATATACAAACCAAATTCCCGCTACAATACAAAGCCCGATTACTG
>CAZKQL010000039.1:0-1324 GCA_964554925.1 uncultured Gammaproteobacteria bacterium
GATCGGGAAACTGCCGAATCGCTCCCGCCATTATCTTAAATGCAGATGGAACATACTCGATGTCCAGCGAAAAAGGAACTTACAAAATTCAAGGAAGTATTATTACGCTTTCGCAATCAAAAATTCGCGGGCCCGGAACAATAATAGAGGGAAATAAAATAAGATTTGAATACAATTATAACGGATTGCAGCATACGGTAACGTATCTAAAAGACGGAGGGACTGATAATGCGCCGGCAGGAGAAGACGTGGTGGTAGAGCTTTCGCTAGAATATGATATCAAGGATAGTTCGCTTGGATATATTGGTACTGTCGTTCTTGTCCCGAAAGGGGAAACCATAGAAAAAGCAGCATATCAACCAACTGCAATAGCTATATATGACGGTGAAAAAAAAGTTACCGCTTCATTTTTCAAACAAACCAACAAAGTGAGAAATGGCAGAGTGTACGAAGTTTACACAAGTTCAGGGTCAGAAAATCGCCTTGTCGGGATTATTGATTTGACCAAAGCTAAAGGCACGATAAGCAAGACAATTCAGGTGGCGCTCGGAACAAAATCCGTGGTTCCAACTCCGACTCCCGTACCCGCAAAACAGCCTGCCCCCGTTACTCCAAAAGTAGAAAATCCCGCGCCTGCACCGGAACCAGAACCGGCGTCGACTCCTGAATCCGAATCTGAACCAGAACCCGAGCCCTATGTTCCGGCTCCAACACCTGAACCTGAACAGCCTTCTCCTTACGCGGGCAAACCTTGTGATCCGAATATTCCGCATTATTCGCAGCCGGGCTGCGTAGAATAGCACTCTATGAAATCGCCATTTTTGTCATATCTCAAATTATCGCGCAAAAGCAAATTGTACGCGCTTATTATCATATCTATTTTCATTGGATTATTGGTAACTATAAGCGGCTCAAAGCCGAAAGCAGCACCGACGAAACCTTGGACGACGGTTGTGATGGAAAATAAAAATGCGCGGATTCAATTTCCGTCAGCACCAAATCATTCGGTCGGTACTGTGGCTTTCCTCGGCGTAACCACCACGTTTCAAGAAGGAATATTCATTTCCGATCCGAATAAGGGAGATAGATATTTCTTGTCCGTAGTGGATATTTCGGATGCGACGCTCATCGCGGATACTTCAAAAATTTTTGATGAGCAGCTCAAACGCCTGCTAAATATGAACCCGTCAAATCAACTGGTATCAAATGATGACGCTTCGGCAAAATGGCAAAATACACCTGCTCGGGATTTTGTAATTCAAAATGTGGATAGCGGATCGTATGAAAAAGGAACCCTATTGTTGAGGCGAGGATCTCTTTACAC
>CAZKQL010000039.1:1334-1842 GCA_964554925.1 uncultured Gammaproteobacteria bacterium
ATATCCGGATGGCAAATTTCCTGAAGCGAGTTATAATCGTTTTCTCGATTCATTTGTTTTTGAACAAAATTGATTTTATATGATTTCGCAAAAGAAAGAACATCTTTCCTGGGATGGGCGTGTGCATCGAAAAGATTTTTCATTGCGCTATTTTGCGCTTGCTATCTCGGCTTTTTTTGCGGGAGGCTTCGCGTATCTCACCGCTTCTTGGATTCTTGAGTGGGTATTGTGGTCATTGTATTGTTTCCTTACTCTAAAAATTATTTTTTTGGTTATTCAACGCCTGCATGATATGGGGAGACCCGGTCGGCATGCTTTGTATCTTTTCGTACCGTTTATCAATGTATATTTTATCTATCTGCTTTTTTTCAAAAAAGGAGTTTAGGTAGTACTCTATGCAATTTTTTTCAAAAAAAATAACATTATTTCTCGCGGCCGCGTGTATGGTCATTGCGGGCATTGTTGCGCCGCAGCCGGCAAAAGCGGGTTGGGTAGAGGACTGGTGGGT
>CAZKQL010000039.1:1874-7699 GCA_964554925.1 uncultured Gammaproteobacteria bacterium
CGGAATTGTTGATGGCGGCGAGAGACTTGTAGATGAGGGCGGTAAACTTATTGGTGGCATCAGCAAAGAGGTTGCGGGAGCTATTGAACAAGTAGGGAATGCAATAAAGTCTGTAACCAAGATTAAACTTCCTCCTCCGCTTGACATGGAAATTGATCTTGTGGGTGGTATTCAGGAAATACAAAAAAAGTTTGTAGGTAATCTGCCGGATGAAATTCCGATATGGCCCGAGCCGCCGATTATTCTGTATCCGAAGGAAAGTCCGGCCACCAATGTAATAAAAAATGTCGCTCCCGCGCTTTCCGGCATTATGGGTGTGATTGATCCCATGAAGCCGTTGGCGTCGCTTGCTCGCGGTGTTATTTCTCTGCTGCGTCCGACATTTGATTCTGTTATAAAACCGTTCTTGCCTGATTTTATAAAAGGCGGCGCGCAAGCTGCGAAGGATTTTATAAAAAATACCTTAAAAGCGGTAGATAATCCTATCATGAAAAATCTTATTTTTCCTGTTTGGGATTTTTTTGTGGGTCCACTTGATGATTTGGTTTATGACATTATTGATATTTTTGCCGAAGAAATAAAAATTTCAGCTCCGGAATTTGATACCGGAGGAATCGGCGGTGAGAGAACCAGTGATAAAGTAATTATTCCTGACCCTGTAAAAAATACCACTCCGATTGGAGATTTTATCGGCATTGACGAACGCGGCGTGGCGTATGGCTGGGCAATTGATAACGATACGCCACATCAAGCGGTGTGGATCAATATGGAAATTGACGGAACCAGTAATAGCGCGTCCGCTGGAGAGCAAAGTCCGGTCGGCGCAGCAGTTTCCGGTAATCATGGATTTTATTTCAATATTCCCGCAAGATGGCGTGATGGAAAACAGCATTCACTCGTCGTAAAAGCCTTTGACACCGTAATCGGGGAGTGGACGGACGTAATAACACTTCCGGGGTCACCCAAGCATTTTACTCTGTCCGCGAGCACCGTTGGTTCTGTTGATACGGCCGGCAATGATGGCAAAGTAACCGGCTGGGCGATTGACGCGGATGTGCAAACCGGAGCTGATGTGGAATTTTATCTCGATAAACCACGAGATCAAGGCGGAATTTATCTCGGCACTGTAAAAGCAAACCAGCCGAGTGAATTTCCCGACTATTGGTTAAAAGAAAAAGGCGCTTCCAACAATTTGGTAAGGTATTCGTACCAGATGGATATAGCAAAAATACCCGGTGGAAAACACAAACTATATGTGTACGCAAAAGATTTTAATGCTATCACCAATCAAACCTCATACGTTGAATTGCAGGAATCTCCGAGAAATTTTAGGACACCGGAAACATTTGCTTTGGAATATGCGGAAAATCCATACAAAGTATCGCCCGGCCAATGGGTGGCGCAGACGATTAAAGGACTTCCCGGAGAAATGTATTATACACTTTCAGCGAAATTGGACGGCGTTGACTTGGATTTGAACGAACATCATCGGTGGATGTATGCGAATCCTTGGGACGTAGATAAAGTAATCCGTACCGGAGGATACGGAACCGCAAGAGTGCGAGATGATTTGGAATTGAAATTCCGTGTGCCGAAAACCATGTCTCCCGGAAAGCACGTGGTTACATTAAAAATAGACAATGAGTATTTTGTAATTGCTCCTGCCGAATTTACCTTGGATGTGGTTCTACTCGAGCCTATTAAAGTGGCAACAGCCCCTAGCATGACCGTGGGAGAAATGACTGAAATAACCATAGAAAACATGCCGAGGTTCGCGTCGTTCAATGGCGCGGAAAAAAATATGATGGTGAAGCAGATATATATAGTGGGTTCGTCTGAAGTTCCCTGGGGTCTTGCGTCGCGAGTCAATTTGACGGAATTGGAAGTAATCGCTTTGGCAAATGGGGGAGCGAAAGTAAGAGCAAAAGTTCCGGCACAGGCCGCGAGTTTGAGAAAAGAAAATGGGCCGGTGGAATTGTATGTGGTACTTGGCGCGACAAATAAAGCGAGCCGGGATGCGTTTTTATTGGGTGATCCATATGAAGTGGGTAGCATTGGCAAAACAAGTGCATCAAGCAATCCGGAGCTTATTTTGTCTTGCGCAAGTTCAAAAAAACCCGAAATAAGTGCCGAAGCAAGTATGTCCGGAATTAGGATAAGCGGTTCAGGTTTTGCCTGTTACAATACGCTGTCCATAACATTATCCGGAACAACGCTCGGCAAAGCATTTACGGAGAAAGCGATGAATATTCCGATGAATAAATATGGTGAACACCTTGATCGCCCGAATCCTTTGCCGACCGCGGCCGCGTTTCAATGGAAAACCAACTGGGATGGTTCGGCGGATGCTGAAGTTTCGTTCGGGTCGGATTGGATTTCCAAATATAGTGATGTTGATTCATTGACTGTCACGGTTACGGATAGCGAAGGGCATAGCGCCACAGCAATTGCAAAACTTGAACTGTCTATACGCGTTCTGCCGCCTGTTCTACAGACCGAGATATATCCGGGAGATGCGATCCGAGTGTGGCTGAAAAATTCCACGGTAGGGCTTCGTGTTGAAATCGTTGTTGATGGAAAGGTGCTGAAAACTCCGCTTTTGGAAAGAAGAGGCGAAGAAATAATCGATGGAATTTATTTAGAAGCGAATATTAAGCCGGGCGAACATGTGCTTACCCTGAGCGGATCGCCGATGAAATTTTTGGTAACAGCCCCGAAAGAAAAACCAAAAAACGAACAAAATACAAAAGAAGAAAAAAATACGACCGATGCAAAACCAAAAAATGTGCTTGATCCAAAAGTATCAGTACTTCCCATAACCGCAAAGCCGGGTATGAAAATCAATCTGCACATATCAGGATTCCATCCGCTTGCGGGCACGACAATTTACCTGAAAGGCCAAGGAAGAAACGATAAACTTTCCGGCTACGCTGATTTTACCGATAGTTCCGGAGCTTTATCAAAAGAAGTTTTACTCAATGCAAATCTTTTGGCAGGTGCGTATGTTATAGAAGTAACCGATATCGAAGGATTGAGAGCACAAGCGACTCTTACCATAAGTGTTCCGGTGATAGTGGAGCCTCCCAAACCAAAACCGATTGTGGAACCGGAGCCGCTGCCAAAGATCGAAGAAGATCCCGACCTGCCGCCGACCTGCCCGACAGGGTTTACCTATAGTCCCACATTCAAACAATGCATAGAAGATGCTCCTATTATAGATTCGCCCTATGCGGGAAAGCCCTGCAGTGATTTAATTCCCCTGTATCAACAAAAGGGATGCGTTCCCTGATTATCTTTTATGAATGAATTTTTATCCGTACTAATTTCTGTCGTTCTTTTTTTTGTAGCAGCGATTTTATGGGGTCGTCGTTATAAAAATGCCACATTGGACAAGCTTGAACTTTTGCCCGGCGAGAAAATATTGTTTGACGATGAATGCGGAAAGGTAATGGCGCAAGCCGGACCTAAACCCGCGCTATGGCCAAAGTCGATTGTTCGTTTAACGAATTATCGTATGATTATAGCGCAACATGCTTTGTTTAAACCGGAATACATGCCGATTCGTTATGTGATTAACCACAATGAAAACGCCAAACTTCCTGCCGGCTACGGCGGGGGCGCTCTCAAGGTTGGTTATATTACATTTGCCACAAAACCCGAACTCATAAAAATCGCTGCCGATAAAGAGAAGCAGTATATCGAGATAAATCCCGATACCAAACCCGGGGCAATGACAGGCATCCCATTTTATGTTAGAATCTTCACGGATAGACCGAATGATTATATGAAGATGATAACGTGGAAATAGTATTATGAATTTACATCTCGACGTGCAGCCATTTCAAGAAACACTAGGCATGGCTTATTGCGGTCCCGGGGTTTTGAAGATTATTTTGAATTATTACGGCGGGCCGGATTATACGGAAGATCAATTGGCCACCATACTCAAGACGACACAAACACACGGTACTTGGGGAAAAGATTTAAAAACAGGAGCAGAAGAAATCGGTTTTAAGGCGGAATTGAAGGACGAAGCGACATTTGAAGACATCGAAGAATGGCTCAAAAAAGGAGTGCCACCGATTGTAAACTGGTTTACCCCGGGCCGTACCGATTATCACGCGGATTTATTATATCCGGAAGGACACTATTCCGTTGTCTCGGGTCTTGATGAAAAATATATTTACTTGCAAGATCCAGAAATTGGCGGAATGCGAAAAATTCCTCGGGATACTTTTATGGGAATTTGGTTTGATTATGAGGGTGGGCTAATGACGAGAGAAACACTGACTCCACGTCGTTTGATCGCGATCTATAAATAAAATAGACGATAAATTGCATAAAAATAGGCTTAGGGTCTATTTTTTTATCCTTGACAGTTTGGCTGAAATATCTTACTGTCAAGACCGCACTAGGCGTATTTCATTATGAAAAAGATGATTTTATTCGTAAAAAAACATAGGGTTTGGGTTTCCATAACAGTTATAGCTTTGGGTATCGTCGTTTTTTCATACGCAAAACAGAGAACAAATCAAGGTAACGGCTCATTCACCACGGTTTTGGCCACAAGGGGCGCGATAATCGAACAGGTGAGCGCGACCGGTAATGTGGAGCCGGCGGAAGGAGTTGACCTCGCGTTTGAATCCGGCGGTAAAGTCTCCAGAATAAACGCAAAAGTGGGAAAGAAAGTAAAACAAGGGGCGGTATTGATCGCCCTAAAGAGCGCGGATTTGGCCGCGAGTTTGAGGAGGGCCAACGCAAGTATAGCCAGCGCTCGAGCGGATTTGATGCAATACCAAGCCGCGCTTGATGTGGAAAAAGCCAAGCTGGAAGAATTGAAGCGGGGAGGTACGGGAGAGGAAGTTAAAATAGTCGAAGCGAATGTGGCAAAGGCCGAACAAGCGCTCTTTGATGCCAAGAAAAATGTTGACATTGTAAAAACAAAGGCGGTACTTGATTTGGAGCAGGCATATGAAAATATTCCTTCGACTTTGCAGGAAATTTATATAGACGCTGATATTGCTTTCAACCAAACCATAGATCCGTTGTTTATCGAGGGGCATGATTATGATTATCTGTCGTTTCAAACCGCGGATTCTGATATACGGACAGAAATTGAACGCCGCAAAACTACGATGAAACGAGTGATAAATGAACTAAAGACGATCGTGCAGACAATTCCGCTGGATCAAGCGGGGAGAAATACGGCGCTTGTTCAGGCTTCGTCAAAATTGTCGGAGTTGTATTCTTTTTTGTTGTATCTTGATGTGGCCATAGCGGATAATACGGGACTGTCGCAGACAGAAGAAACAACCTATCGAAGCTATGCCACAACCGCGCGCAATAGTGTGAACGCGGCCCTTGGTTCCATAATAACCGAGCAGCAGGCAATCAGTACACAAAAATCAACCAACGCAAACAATATTCAGGCCGCCGAGACCAGCGTTAATGTCGCCATCAATTCTCTTGAGATAGCAAAAAAAGAATTGGTTTTAAAAAAAGCTCCCGCGGGCGCCGAAGAGCTTACTTCTCAAGAGGCGAATATTCGTCGTGCGGAAGCGAATATCGCGAGCGCTCGCGCGCGTATTGCGGCTGCTGCAGCGGATTCACAAGGCGCGGCCGCAAATCTGGAGAAAACCATAATTCGCGCCCCGATCAATGGAGTCGTCACAAAGATCAACACAAAGGTGGGCGAGATTGCGCTCACGAATACGCCGGTTATTTCCATAATATCCGAAGCGAATTTTGAAATTGAGGCATTTATCCCGGAAGCGGATATCGCGAAGATACGCGTCGGCAAAGACGCGGATGTCACGCTTGACGCG
>CAZKQL010000039.1:7709-9340 GCA_964554925.1 uncultured Gammaproteobacteria bacterium
TATGGGGACACGGTGCTTTTCGAGGGCAAGATTTCTGAAGTGGATTTGTCCGAAACGGTGATAGAGGGCGTTCCGACGTACAAAATAATAATACAATTTCTACAAAAAGACGATCGCATAAAAAGCGGCATGACAGCAAACATCGAGATTATCTCAAACAAAAAAGAAGATGCGATTATTCTGCCTCAGCGATCTATCATAACAAAAGATAACCAGCGATTTGTAATGATCGACAAAGGAAACGGTCAAACAGAAGAGAGGAAAGTTGATACGGGAATCAGATCGGTTGACGGTATGATTGAAATTATTTCGGGTGTCTCTGAAGGAGAAACGATCATCATAGAGACCAGAAAAAGTGGAACATAAACCGCGTCGCGTCTTCTCACAAATCTAGCTCTTACGGTATGGATGCACTCATTTCCATAAAAAATTTGGAAAAAACCTACTACACCGAGGGCACACAAACTCCGGTACTGCACGGGTTAACTTTAGATATTCACAAAGGGGAATTTGTGGCTATTATGGGGCCTTCGGGATCAGGCAAATCCACTTTGCTTCAAATTTTAGGTTTTTTGGATCGTCCGACCGGCGGCGCGTATTTGTTCGAGGGAAAAGATTCCCGAGAATATTCGGAGAATGAACTGGCGATCATTCGAAATGAAAAAATGGGTTTTATTTTCCAAGCATTTAATCTGCTGCCAGAAACCACGGTCCTCGACAATGTTATGCTGCCGCTTTTGTATTCAAAGATTCATAAAACGAAATGGAATACATTGGCGACACAAGCGATAGAAGCGGTTGGTCTAACCCACCGAGCATTGTTTCAGACTTCGCAGCTCTCCGGCGGAGAAAAACAAAGAGTCGCGATCGCGCGAGCACTCGTTACATCGCCCGCGGTGATTTTTGCGGATGAACCGACGGGAAATTTGGATTCAAAATCCGGAAGTATGGTGATGCAGGTGATTCAACATTTGCATGAAGATTTGGGCCACACGGTTATTCTTATTACACACGAAACATTGACCGCGGAACATGCCGAACGAATTGTGCGCATACATGACGGTAACATCGCAAGCGATACAAAGATCGACCATCGCCGCCGTCTTGCGAATTCATTTGAAAAATAATATGAAGACGCGCTATTCATTACAAACAGCGATGGCGGGGATCGCCAGAAACAGATCGCGTTCAGCTCTCACCATTCTTGGGATTGTAATCGGTATCACGTCCATTATTTTGATTCAGTCAGTAGGCGAGGGGGCTGAAAATTTAATTCTAAATCAAATTCAAGGACTCGACTCAAAAACAATGATTGTGGAGCCGGGACGCGAACCGCGCGGGCCGTCTGATTTCGCTTCGATTTTGTCCGATTCACTTAAAGACAGAGAATTCAAAGCAATCACAAACAAAGCAAATGTGCCGGGCATGGATGAAGCGACGCCACTCGTTATGGTTCCGGGATCATTGAGTTATTCCGGAGAAACCGTTGACGCTACCACACTCGGCACTTCGCCGGTGATCACCAAAATTTTGGATATATATCCGGAAGACGGAATATTTTTCTCCGAAGATGATGTGGACGGGAAGGCGAGCGTCGCGGTAATCGGTTCGGAAGTTAAAAACAAATTGTT
>CAZKQL010000039.1:9381-9628 GCA_964554925.1 uncultured Gammaproteobacteria bacterium
AAATAAAGATAAAAGATAAAAATTTTCGCGTGGTCGGGATTTTGACGCCAAAGGGTCAGATCGGCGCGATTGATATAGACGATATCGCCATTATTCCATACAGCACGGCGCAGCAATATCTGCTCGGAACCAATCACTTCAATACCATAATGGCGAGCGCTTTTTCGGAAAATGATGTGCCTGACGCCGTGGAAGATATCAAGAGAACGTTAAGGAACTTGCACAACATCACTGATCCGGATAAAGA
>CAZKQL010000040.1:0-206 GCA_964554925.1 uncultured Gammaproteobacteria bacterium
CGTCAAACCACACATACATTACATGATCCGCGTCCCCAGGCACTTCCACTCCCCACGGCATTTTTTCCTTTAGTCGAGAAATGCTGAAATCCTGTAGCCCACGCTCTACAAACGCTTGGATTTCGCGCAGCCGATGTTCGGGAACTACGAAATCAGGTCGTTCTTTATACAACTTCAATAGTTTTTCCTGATAGCGAGAAAATTTA
>CAZKQL010000040.1:216-2614 GCA_964554925.1 uncultured Gammaproteobacteria bacterium
TCTTCTATCAATTCCAGCGTATAGGTGGGATGAATCGGACATATACCGTCAGTCAATTCAGAGTCAGTTTTTTCGAGTTCGCACCCCACGCAATATTTGACCTGATAATTTTTTTTGTATATATCTCCCGCTTTCTCGCAACGTTTCCAAAATTCTTGCGCGGCTTTTTTGTGCTCCTCGTTTGTGGTGCGTATAAAACTGATGCCATCCCACAGATTGAGAAGTTCTTTTAATTTTTTAAATTTTTCCGCGTATTCATCCACATAGACTTGCGTGTCCATCCCCTGCTCTTGCGCCTTTCTGAAAATTTTTATGCCATGTTCATCGGTTCCGGTATTGAAAAAAACATCGTCACCGCACAATTTGTGATACCTCGCGAGCGCGTCAGCCTGGATGATTTCGAGGGCATATCCAATATGCGGATCCGCGTTTACATAAGGCAATGTCGTGGTAATATAGTATTTGTTTTTCATAATCGGTTTTTATGGTTTTCCATTTATCACTACGACAAATTCTCCTTTGTCCGTAATATTCATGGAAGAAATTTCATCAATGGCGCCACGGTACAATGTCTCAAATTTTTTGGTAAGCTCTCTGCCTATCAAGATTGTTTTACCCTTAGGTAAAAACTCCGCCAATTCAAGAATTGCTTTTTGTATCCTATGACTCGACTCAAAAAAAGCAACCGTATATTCAGCTTTTGACACCGCTTCAAAATATTTTTTACGGCCTTTTTTATGAGGTGGAAATCCCAAAAATAAAAAACTGTCTGTCGGAAAGCCCGAAACACTCAAGGCGGCGAGCAAAGCGCTTGCGCCGGGAATCGGTACAATAATAATTTCCTTGTCGCGCCTCGAGAGAAAATCAACCAGATTATTTCCGGGATCGCTGATGCCCGGTGTTCCCGCGTCAGATACGAGCGCGATTTGTTTGCCATCTTGCAATAATTCAAGTATTTCGTGGTAGACCTTTGGAGTGCTGTGGTGATGAAAACTTTTGGTGGCTGTGGAAATTTCGTAATGGGTTAAAAGTTTTTTAGTGACTCTGGTGTCTTCGCATAGCACAAAATCAACGCTTTTGAGTACTTCAAGCGCCCGAAGTGTAATATCTCCCAGATTACCGACAGGCGTGGCGACAATATATAATGTTCCTTTCATGGCTACAGTTTAGCAGATTTCTTGACAGAAACAAATTATGCTATACTGATTCCATAATTTTTCTTTATGAAACACAGATTAAAAGGTGCTTTTTTTGGAATATTGGTTGGTATTTTTATTTTTCCGTTACAAGTCTCTCTCGCGGACGAATTCAACCCTAATTTCATCATAAGCGACCAGGAAATGCAGGACTACGAAAGCATGGGGAGGGGCGAAATCCAGGCTTTTTTGGTAAACAAAAAAGGGTATCTCTCGGGCTACATCGCACAGGACAAAAATGGAAAAAATAAGCGCGCGGCGGATATTATCTACGACGCTTCCCGTGAATACAAAATAAATCCAAAGTATTTATTGGTTATGCTCCAAAAGGAGCAAAGCTTGGTATCTGATGCCGACCCCACGGAAAGACAGCTCGATTTTGCGACAGGATATTCGGTTTGCGACAGCTGCAGTTTTACCGAAGAAAAAGTCTTAAAATACAAAGGCTTTGGCAAACAAGTCGATGCCGCCGCAGGCATCATGCGGTGGTATTATGATCATGTTAAGACCGAAAGCTGGATAAAACAGCCACTCTCGTCGTATTCCATCGATGGAATCGCGGTAAGCCCTGCAAATTATGCGACCGGATTTCTCTACACCTACACCCCGCATATCGAAGGCAATAAAAATTTTTGGAAGCTGTGGCAAAATTGGTTTAAACAAGTATATCCGGACGGAACATTGCTCAAAGCGCTGAATGACCCAAGTGTTTATTTTATACAAGATGGAAAAAAACGCCTCATAACAAGCATGAGCGCTCTTGTGTCACGGTTTGATCCGCGCGCGATAATAGAGGTTCCGATTGCGGAATTGGCTCGTTATGAAACCGGAATCCCGCTTGCGTTTGCAAACTACTCAATTTTGGAGCAAAACGGAACCTATTATTTACTTGATTTTGACACACTACGACCTTTCGAAAATCAAAATGCGTTTAAGGCGCTTGGCTATAATCCGGATGAAGTGATAAAAATTAAAGAAGAGGATTTGCGGGGGTATTCCATTGGCGCTCCGATAACCGCAAAAGAGCAATTCCCCTCGGGAAGAATTCTCTCAATAGGAGAAAGCAAACAGCTTTATTTTGTAAAAGCTGACAGCTTTGCGCCGCTTTTGGATAAAGCCATCGCAAAGGCTCGCTTTCCACAGCTTGCGATTGATAAGGGAACCGGCGCTGATTTGGAAGGACTTCAGAGACTCTCCCCGCT
>CAZKQL010000040.1:2679-3942 GCA_964554925.1 uncultured Gammaproteobacteria bacterium
CATAACATCTGAAGCGGTGTTTAACGGACTCGGCTATAATTGGAATAATGTAATTTGGATAGATCAATTTGTAGCAGATATTCACCCGCTTGGAGAGCCGGTGTATTTGGAAGCGCCTGCAGTATCAGCTGAGCGGCCGGTAGAGAAAAAAAACGTGCCGGAGACTCCACCGACGAAAGCAATCGATGTCGTGCCTCAAAGCGGAGCTCTGCCTATTATTTTTCCTGTAACCGGCAAAGTAATAGTAACTCCGGCAGAAAATACGAGCTACGAAGGCGCGCAAAAAATAGAAACCGGAGTTGACGTGTATGTGGTGGCTGACGAGAATGGAAAAATTTTAGCCGGAAAAAATATCGATGTAATACGGCCAATCGCGTCGCTTACAAAACTTATGACCGCGTATAGATTGTTCAGCGAAGGAATCGATCTGGGAAAATACACGGTCTATAAAGCAGAGAAGCATAAGGCGCTGTACCACTCATGGAGAATCGCGGAAGGCGAGGCCGTTAAAAATGATGACCTAATGAAAGCCATGCTGGTCACTTCAAGAAATACCCCGGCTCGAATGTTGGCAAGTTCAGTTGATCCCGATGAATCCGCGTTTATTTCACGCATGAACGCGCAAGCAAAAAATTGGGGTCTTGATAAGACGTACTTTGCGGATAACTACGGATATGATTTGCGCAACCAAGGAACAGCGCGAGATTATGTTCGGCTTATGACAAAAACGTTCGAAACCGAGGCCATAAAGAAATACCTTGGTATCAAATCGTTTGAGTACGACGAAGTATATGATCTTGATAATCAGCCGCATCACGCGGGGACACACACCAATCTGCTCATGAGAAGAAACGATCTTGAGTTTAACATTATTGCCAGTAAAACCGGTTTTGTAAATGAGTCAGGGTACAATTTGGCAATGCTGATTTCCAGAAAAAGCGATGGAAAAAAATTTTACATCATAACTCTGGGAGATCCTTACTACTCGACGCGAGATCAAGAAATAATTCGCATAAGTAATTGGACGATTAACAATTTCTAGCTATGTCATTGGTATTTGCGGGAATCGTGCCGCACACTCCGCTTTTGATAAGCGGAATTTCCCGAGCATCGGCGGATTTGGTAAAAAACTCATTGCTCGCGCTCTCTGAACTCAAAGAGCATTTATATGTGGCCCGACCGGACATCATCATTATTATTTCCTCATATACGCAGCTTTTTGGCGGTACATTTTCGATAAATGCACACAGCAGTTTTGACTTG
>CAZKQL010000040.1:3952-9573 GCA_964554925.1 uncultured Gammaproteobacteria bacterium
TTTCAAAAAAAGCCCGCACGAGGGGCGAAAAAATTCGGCTCATAAGTCAGGAAAAAATAGGGCATGGAATTTCGGTGCCGCTCCTGCTTTTGACTGAAGAGCGACCGGATATCGAGGTTTTGCCGATCGGTCCGCACACGGGAGACGGCACGGACCTCTTGAAATTCGGAGAATTATTGAAAGACGTTATATATGAACAGCAAAAACGCGTAGCCGTAATCGTTTCCGGTCACTTGTCTCACAAAGGCGCGTCAGGAAAATGGTTAACGAGAACCAAAGAAAATGAATTTGACAAGACAATAATTCTAAATCTGGAGCAGCACAATACCGCGGCCATTATCACTATGGATAAAAAGAAAATACGGGAGGCAGACGAATCCATCTACCGGTCTCTTTTGATTTTGCTTGGTATCGTCAAAAATACAAATTATACGTTTAAAACTCTCTGCTACGAAGCACCGGTCGGCGTCGGTTATTTAACGGGAGATTTTAATATTTAATGTGATAGCTCGAATTATTCCACTCAAAAGACTACCGCGTCGCCTGTCTTTTTTTGATTATGTAATACCGGAAAAACTATTTATGTCGGCGAAAGTCGGGCAATTGATAATCGCACCTTTCCGATCATCGAGTCTGTATGGAGTAATTGCACAAATTTCCGATGCTTCCGCCGATCAGAAGGAGCGCGGTACATTGAAAGAACTTATCGATATTGTTATACCCGAACCGATCGTTTCAAAAAAATACCTGGCGTTTCTTTGTGAAATGTCGGAACTCTATGGCATATCTACTGCGACACTTTTGAAAATGGGCATGATGCCTCTCCAAAAAAGAAAACTGTCGACTGTTGGGCCGGTCGCATTGCCCGTCTCTCAAAAAAAAATCCTCGCAACAAACAATGTACTCACATACGAAAATGAGCAGATGCATGCAAAATGTATTTTGGAAAATTGTAAAGGAACAACATTAATCTTGGTGCCGGAAATTTACGAAGCGAAAAAAATATATGAATTTTTTCCGGATGAAGTTAAGCGGAGCACCGTTATATGGCATAGCAAATTGTCGGTAAAAGAACAATTTGACTGTTGGTTCAAAATAAGAAATGGAGAACCTCGCGTGATAATCGGAACGCGCGCTTCGATATTGCTTCCTTTTTTTAAATTGGACAGCATTATTATTGACTACGAACATGATGAAAACCACAAGCAGCACGATCAAGCTCCGCGATTCCATGTAAAAGATGTTGCGGCGGATGTTGCCGAAATGCACAACGCGGAAATAATATACATGAGCTATGTGCTATCAATCGATACATACTTCAAGATACAAAAAAAAGCCATGCCCTATAATAGCAAAGAAATTTCGGCACCAAAAATTTTATTCAAGAAGAGGCCAAATCCCGCATTGATTTTTGAAAAAACCGCGGAAGCAGGTTCAAAACATTTTACCGCGGTAAATCCGGCACTGCAACAAAAGCTGCTGAATGCGATGGATAACGAGAGAGATGTTTTTATATTTATAAACAGAAAAGATGCTCTGCAAAGTAAGGATGCGGATCAGCAAAAATTCAGAATCACGACACACATGGTTGAGCTTGAAATTGCTCCCCTGCTGGCACATACAAAATATCAAGTTGCCCGCATAGAAAAAGACGCAGAATTTGAAAAAAAAGCGGACGCGCCTTGCGTGATAATCGGTACGCAGGCCGCGTTTCCCCATGTTGATTGGAATAAAACAGACCTCATCATGTACCTCGATATTGACCGACAGCTCGCGTTATCGGAAATGAATGCGAGCGAACATGTCTGGAGCCTGATATGGAGAGCGCTCTATTACAAACACGCAAATGCCGAATTAATCATACAAACCAAAATCCCGGATCATGTTATATTTCGATCTTTGGGAGAGCCGGATCGCTTTTATAGAACAGAACTCTCAAATAGACAGCAGCACGGCTATCCCCCATATACCTATGTGGTGCGCTACTATTATCGTGATGCACAGTACGAAAACGCTCAAAAATATGCTAAAATGGTTCATGAAACTGTACGAGAAGCGTTGACAAAAATGGCTCCCGGCTGTACACTGACCAGCCTATTTGAACTACATTCCGGAACTCCACCGGCAGATTTCTGCATAGGTTTTGCTATAAAATTTTCCAACTTCGACAAAGAGATGCTAAAAGCTATACATTTATTAATACCTGACCGGTGGAAAATCGATCCTCATCCGCAGTCTCTTACGAGTCTTTAATCATGTACCATGCTCAACATAATAACTATTCCTGTGCCGTCGCTTAGAGAGCGTTCGGAGGAAGTAAGTCCGCGAAAGCTAAAAGAAGCGAAGCTTCAAAAATTCATGGAAGAGCTCATCCCCACCATGTACGCGGATGAAGGAATTGGAATTGCATCGCCGCAGGTAGGGGTAAATTTGCGCATCTGTATTATTGGCAAAGCGGCTTTTCCGAAACGCCACGAACACGCGGGCAAAGATTTGATTTTGGTAAATCCGGAATGGCAAAAGATAGGTAAAAAAATGATAAAAGAAAGCGAAGGCTGTTTGTCTGTACCCGGAGCCTATGGTCCGGTTAAGCGATACAAAGATATTCTGGTTTTCGGCCAAAATGAGCAGGGTGAAAAGCTTGAATTTGAGGCGCATGGATTTCTCGCGAGAGTGGTGCAGCATGAAGTGGATCATTTAAACGGAATTTTGTATATCGACCGCGCGGAAGAATTGTTTGAATCCGAACACAGCAAAAAAATACTTTTTGAAACAATTCTCGATAATGTGAAGTCAATCTCCTGATATGGAAAAACTCTCGGTTATTTTTTTTGGAACTCATCAATTCGCCACCTCGATTTTGCAAGCGCTTTTGGAAGATAAATCTCTTGATGTAGGGCAGGTTGTAACGCAACCGGACAAGCCCGTTGGGCGAAAGCAGGAACTGAAGGCATCACCGGTAAAAGAATTCGCGCTGCTGCGGCATGTGCCTGTTTTGGAACCCGAAAGTCTAAAACAATTCAATACGGGCAGTGAACCATACGATTTGTTTGTTGTGGCGCAATACGGAAAACTCATCCCGGCTTCCGTGTTGGAAATTCCAAAATACGGAACCATCAATGTACACACATCACTATTACCCAAATACAGAGGCGCGTCCCCTATTCAGAGTGCAATACTGCACGGCGAAACAAGCACCGGAGTTACCATTATGCTTATGGATGAAGGACTCGATACGGGGCCTATATTAGCGCAAGAAGTAATTGTTATCGGTGAGCAGGATACAACCCCGGATGTGGAAGCAACATTATCTGTCGTTTCTTCGAGATTGCTTCTCAAAATAATTCCTGAGTATGTGAGTGGCGCTGTTAAACCTCGGAAACAAATAGACGCGGACGCTACATTTTGCAAAAAAATAACAAAAGAGGACGGGCAAATCGATTGGAGTACCACCACGAGCGCTATTTATAATACCTACAGAGCTTACCATCCATGGCCGGGTGTCTGGACAAAAATTAACGGAAAGCGATTGAAGCTCATACGATTACTTCCTCATACAGATATGAACCTTGCGTATGGCACAATTACCTACAATAATGATAAGATATACGTCGGAACCCGCGACGGCAGTGTGGAGTTAATCGAGCTCCAGCTGGAGGGAAAAAATAAAATGACTGCGGCGGAGTTTATACACGGATATGCATCATTCAAGGACACAGTCTTGGAATCCCCTGATAGTTTCGAAATTAAGTAGCAGCTCAATTTTTTTTAGTCAGCAAAGTCTCGCGCTTTTTGCTCTTTTTTTTATGATCCGATTTGGATCGTATCTGCTCGTCGGTAATTCTATCGGCCAGGCCATGGTGGTTTTTTCACTCATCATGCTTCTCGGGGTGGTGTATTTCCGAAGCCAAGAGGCCGGGTGGGCGCTTATTCTTACGGAAATATTTCTCGGCGGATCCGGACACCTTTTTGAATTCTACGGATTGTCGCTCCGAACCATACTCATCACCACGTTTATTTGTCTGTGGGTTTTCTTTACCTTCAGTAACCGCGACTACATCCACCAATTGCGTATACCCCACCGGCTGTTTCTGCTCTCTATCCCGCTTTTCTTGTTGGTTCATATTGCGGCGCTTATCGGTCTTGTGCATGGGCATAAGTACAATTTTGTAATACAAGACCTAATCCCCTATGTTTTTTTGTTTCTTGTATTGCCCACCTACCATTTATTCAAGGATGAAAAGCTGCAGGAATATTTTATACGTCTGCTTATCGTGTTTCTTATAGGCTCCGCGATCTTTTCACTTTTCACTTTTTTTACGTTCAGCTTTGGGGTATATGAACTGCATGACCCATTCTACCAGTGGTTTAGGGATAGTGCCATGGGAAAAATCACCATGCTCACCCCATATTTTTTTAGAATTGTATTACCTGAGCATCTCGTAATCGTTCCCGCGGCGACTATCATTCTTTCGTTACTCATGCGTGATGAAAAACATCATCCCATGTGGAGAATCTTGTACATCTGCTGTGCGGTTATACTTGCTCTCAATATGTCTCGCGCGTATTTCTTGGGTCTCGCGGCTGCGCTGCTTTTGCTGAAATACAAGCACAAAGCAAAAGAATGGATAAAAGAAGGAGTATGGGCGACCCTTATATTATTGCTTATATTTACCGGTGTTAACTTAGTCGCAAGCAAGGGCGGTGATTTGGGACTTTCTGTGCTTGGACTTCGGGGCGGAAGTTTTCTAAATCCGGATGCGGAAGAGAGCTCGCGTACGCGTATGCTTCTGTTGCCTTCCATTTTTGAAACCATAAAAGAAAATCCGATTCTGGGAGCTGGTCTTGGCGCGACTATTGTCTATACAAACCTCAGTTCTTTTACACCAATCGAAACAAGACAATTTGACTGGGGATATTTGGAAATGCTCGCCGAGCTTGGACCGGTGGGATTACTGTATTTTTGTATACTCCTCGGAGTGATACTCTTTGAATGCTTCAAACGAGTCCGGCAGTATTCGGATTATCACGATCTGCATGTGGGACTTCTGGCGGGACTTGTATCACTTATGATTATAAATATAACCACTCCCGCGCTGTTTCATGTTTTTGGCATTCTCTTCATTGTATTTACCACCGCGTTCATAGGAAGATCCGGGCATGGATTTGATTCTGTAGTTACGCTTCTCTACCGAATATTCAATAAAACGGCTCCTCGCTAGAGAAGCCTATGTTTCTTTTGAATAATTTCTGTGCCTTCCTCATATTTTTTTACAATCCCGCTAATAAACGGCATATATTTCCACGGAGCTTGATAGGCGCATCTCGGCAGCCATGTGCTGATTACGCCTCCGGGTATTACTTTATACAAATATGTATTCATCCACACACCGGTTATCCCGCGTTCGGAAAAACTCAGCCATTGATCCCAGTCTTGGAATTTTTTTATGGTTTCGTCAAATGGTGTGAAAACGCTTCGCCGAATGAGACAGGAGATATGAATATAGTTTTCACGCTTTAACAATTCGGGATTAAATTCTCGGGATTGCATTTTTTGTCTTCCCCAAGAAAAATTGGGGTACGCGTAGCCAGCCTCGGGATGTAGTTGCAGTATTTTATAC
>CAZKQL010000041.1:0-9186 GCA_964554925.1 uncultured Gammaproteobacteria bacterium
TTGTAGGACAGTTGGATTAGTTAGTTTTATTTGTTTATAAAAAAGCGCAGTTAAAAGAAAACCCCGCTCTTGGTGAGAGTGGGGTTTTGGTAGCACGCAACTTTTGGCTGCGTCCGTGGACGAGGGGAGAATCGAACTCCGAAGCGAGGTTGACGATCCTCGCCGTGAAACCATCCACTCCTCGCCCTTTTGCTACCATAGATTATTATAACAGGCGAGTACAAATTTTTTCTTAACTTTTGATAGATAAAAATAGAATTATTATCCGGAATTATAGTATGAAGCTGATAAATAAAAAAACAAAGTCCCGCCCTCATTGAGGGCGGGACTGAAATTCGAGTGGATGTATATCCACGTGAGGATCGTCAACCTATAACTAAGTATACACTGGATTTTTTTTTTGTCAATCCTACCTTAACTATTTCTGAATTCGCATTTGGTATGCGTTCCACGCCGCCTCGCGATACATTTTAGCGGAATCCAATGGATCCGCATGTTCATAAATATCGCGTCCCACAATGATAATGTCCGACCCATTTTTTAGAATTACATCTTCCGGTGTTTTGTATACCTGTTTTAGGTTGTCTCCTCCGGCTGCCAATTTTACTCCCGGCGTAAAGTTTATGAATTTTGGATCGTCTACCAGCTTTCGCATGGTGATGAACCCAATAACAAAGTCATCATGTTCCTCTGCCATTTTGATTGTTTCATCGGTGTAGCTTCCTGTCGCCAGATTTCCCGCAGAACTCATCTCCGCAAGCAGAAGCAGTCCGTGACCCTTTGGCAAACCGATTTTTTTGAGTCCTTCAATAATCCCGGGGCCCGGTACCGTATGCGCGTTCACGATATCCGCCCAATCAGAAATATGGTAGATACCTTTTTCATATTGCAGCTGAACGGTGTTGCCGATATCCGCGAATTTTCTGTCTTCAAAAATAAGAAAGTTGTGTTTTTGCGAAAGGCTTTGCAATTGACTGATCAAATCCCAGTCAAAGTCCTCGATAATATCCATGTGCGTTTTCAAGACACAGATTTCAGAGCCTATCACGTCAGCCAATTTAAGAAACGTTTTTTTGTCCGTTACATCTACACTCAAAGCAAGATTCGTTTGCTTCGCGTCCATGAGTTTAAACAATTTTCTTGCAGTTGGATTTTGTGTGAGTTGCGCCCGTTCGCTGTAGGTATACATACTATTTTGCTGTTGCTTCAACAAACTTTTTGCCATGACCGATCGAGATATTTACGGGAATTCCGCTTTTACACATGGGGCATTCATCCGCACTATACGACGTGGTTTCGTATTCTGCAAGTGGAAAGAAAGGTACCCCGAACACTGCTTGTGTAACATGTTGCGGATCTCTGTTTACCATGACAGACGCCGCAACTACATTTGCTCCACAGACTTTTGCGCTGTCGATTACTTTTTTGAGAGACCCGCCGGTCGTACACAGGTCTTCGATAACCAAAACGTTTGCGCCATGTAAAAATTTATCGTAACCGCGTGTAAATACCAAATCACCATCTTTTTTCTCCGCGTATACACCCAAAATTTCTTTGCCTTTTATGTTAGATAAATGGTGCGCTGTCCATTGGGATAAAATAATTCCGCCCATGGCAGGAGCGGCCACCACGTCAATATCAAAATCTTTGAATGTCTCGGCAAATAATTTACCGACTTTTGCGGTCTCTGCAGTGTGAGGAAAAAGAGCATCTTTGTTTATATACGCCTCCAAATGTCTTCCGGATGTCCCCACGAAATGATCGTTTGGCAATATCGCTCCAACTTTTATGAGAATATCAATTACCGGATTCATATATTTAGTAATTATGTTTAATTCCGCTTTTGTCGCGGTGATATGTGCCAAATTCAGTGAGTTGATTGGCAGTATCTTTTGAAACGACCGGCCCATCCACGCACATAAGGAGCCCGAGCGGATCCATGCAGCATTGTCCGCAGACGCCGACCCCGCATTTCATGTATCGCTCTACGCTTATTTCACATGCAACATTAAATTCATTTCCAAGTTTTAAGACTGCTTTTTCCAAGTCGCGAGAATAATTTGTTCGCGGTTTGTATTTTTTTCCAGCAATTCTCGAACCATTTCTGTTACATATCCTTTGTGGCCTTTTGTTCCATCGTCAGTTGAAACGTGTACCTTAACATGCGGCAATTTTGAAACTCGTTCTTCAAACAGCAACAAATTTTTTGTTCGCGCTCCCACACAGAAATCAACGGTAGAATTTGTGTTTTGTAATTTTTCCGCCAGTAATCCAAGGGGACCCGCGCCGTATCCGCCCGCGATCGTGATGTAGTGTTTGTTTTTTTGCACGGAAAATGGCTTTCCATAAGGGCCGGAAATGCCCACGCGATCGCCTTCTCGGAGTTCAAATAATTTTTTGCTCAATGGCCCGACCGCGAAAACAGATAAGCCGAATTTTTCGCCGGTATCGTAGGCAATGGAAAACGGTTTTTGATCCAATCCGGGAATCCAAAGCATCACAAATTGTCCGGGTTCGCTTTTCAAATCATAATCAAACCAAAATGTTTTTACATGAGGATTTTCGTCGACAATTTTTGTAATCGGTAAAAGAATTGGATTGTCATTTCTTTTTTTCATATTTTTTTGCTAGGCTTTTCAATAAAATATGCAAGAAAGCTCATAATGAAAAATACTGATGCACTGTATATAAGTGTCTCAATTATCCCAAAACTGATAGATAATCCTTTCTGCCAACCTTCTGAAGTGTGATAGGAAGTTCTGATCGGATTAATCATAAGGAACCATGGAATAATTGATGAAAGTGCTCCGATAAGAATTGACCTGGTAAATCTTGTTTTATTCCTCGTACAGAAGAAAATAACAAGTACATAACATAGAAAAACCAAACTAAAAAAGAATAGTAGTTTTGGGTCTTCTAAGATGAATTTATATATTTTGTATAAAAGATTGTACTCCATACTAAACCGCATGTGCTACTCCTCGAATTTCATCGAGCGATTTGATTCCTTCTTCTTGCATAATCGCTTCCATCTCATCGAGTATTTGTCTAAATGCTTCCACTCCTTTGTAGTACACCGCGGTCCCGACTCCGAGCAGTGTCGCGCCCGCCATAACCATCGCAATAGCATCGCGTCCGCTTGTAATGCCGCCTGTTCCGATAATCGGAATACGCACGGATTTGTAAATATCATACACGCACCTAAGTGCAATGGGAAATAGCGCGGGTCCGGAAAGTCCACCATGTCTATTGTGCAAAATCGGCCGTCTCGCCCGCACATCTATTTGCATCGCGGAGACCGTGTTTACCGCGATAATCGCGTCTGCCCCGGCGGTTTCCGCGACTTTGGCAAGATCATGAATATTCCATGCATTCGGAGAAAGTTTTACCAATACCGGTTTATGCGTTTTGGCTTTCACTTTTTTTGTGATGGTTTCAATCGCGACCGGAGAATACGCGTATGGGTCGCCAAATTCATTTCCCACATTCGGACAAGACAAATTTAATTCGAGCGCGTCTATCGGCGCGTCGGATATTATACCGGCGAGTTCCGCGAATTCATCGGCCGTACCCGCAAATATACTACCAATCAGCGGTGCGTCAGATACTTCTTTGAATGCTTTCAATTCTTTCATCGCTTCTTCGATTCCGGGATTCGAGAGCCCCACCGCGTTCATAAAATAATGGTCTTCGCCAAACATGGTAGGATTTGGATGACCGGGGCGGGAGCCCAGTGAAATTGATTTTACGGTGACACCTCCGCAGCCGCTATCAACTGCGCGTTTCATGCTGCTTGCGGTCAAATCAAGAATACCCGATGCCAGTACGAGCGGGTTTTTGAAATTCAGGCCAAGACAGCGGGTTTCGAGATTCATAGTTTATTCTTCACGAGCGCGTTTTATTTTTTCCACCATACTTTTCGCGACTTCGACATCTGTAATGAGCGGAACATTGTGCTCAACCGCAAGCTCGCGCATTTTCTCTCCATCGGTCTTCTGACCGTTTGGTGTTTCCGGAGAAGGGATGTTGATAATCAAGTCAAATCGTCTTTCCCGCATAAGTTCCTCGATATTCGGCCGTTCACTTGAAGAAATTTTGTACACTGTTTTATTTTTTATTTCGTTCTGTTCCATAAATTCACTGGTATGTTGTGTAGCATACAGCATCATGCCCATACCGGACAATTCTTTCATGGTCGCCAATAATTCTTGTTTTTTATCTCCCGCAACCGTGAACAAGATATTTTTTCTCGTTCGGCGCGCCATCTTCATTTGCAGTGTGTAGATTTCGGTAAATCCGGGGCTTGCGTTTTGATTGAACAAGTCATTTTTGTTGAAGGTTGCGAGTTTTTCATCAAACAGCGCGTCCGGAGTTTTGAGCGCAACGACTTCGCAGCTTCCTTTATACAGTCTTAGCGTCACGGTTCCGTTTACCTTTTCATTCAGGGTATCAATAAAACCGGACAAATCTTTCATCAATGGCTCGTACCACAGCGCGCCATAACATAAATATGCCCATTCTTGGTCCACTATTTCTTTGAATTTGTTTTCGACGCGGGTACAGACAAATTTTTCAAGTTCTTTGTGCGCACGAATAATCGCGTGCGCTGCCGGCTGCTCGTAGAGTCCGCGAACCTTTAACCCCACAATACGATCTTCTATATGGTGCACAATTCCCACGCCATGCCTGCCTGCAAGTCTATTCAGTTTAATGATGAGTTCGCTCAATTTCATTTGCTCGCCATTTAGGGCAGTGGGCAATCCTTTTACAAATTCCAATTCAACAAGTTCAGCGTCATTTGGCGCGTCTTCCGGATGCACGGTGATTTCCAGGATGTTGCGGAGCGGGGGAATGAGCTCCGGATTTTCTATTTCGCCGCCTTCGCTGGTTACCCCCCACATGTTGTCGTCGTGCGAATATGGTTTTTGTACGGAATGACTGATTGGAATATTATTTTCGTTCGCGTATACAATTTCTTCATCACGCCCCATGCCCCATTCTCGAACCGGCGCGATTATTTTTATATCAGGATTAAGCGTGACCGCGGTTCCTTCCAATCGTACTTGATCGTTTCCTTTCCCGGTACAGCCATGCGCAATCGTATCGGCCTTTTCTTCCATCGCGACTTGCACCGCTTTTTTTGCAAGTAGTGGCCGGCCGATTGGTGTACTCAAATGATAATTTCCCTGATAGCAGGCATTTGCTTTTATACCATGGGCGATATATTTTTCCGCGAATTCATCTTTACAATCGAGTACGATCGCTTTTACCGCTCCGAGATTGAGCGCTTTTTGTCGTACCGCTTCGAGGTCGTCCGCGAGCTGCCCAATATCTAGGCAAAGCGCGATTACTTCCGCCTTGTATTTGTCTTGTATCCATTTGAGCATTACCGATGTGTCGAGTCCGCCCGAGTATAGCAGCACCACCTTTTTTACCTCTTCTATACTTCGCGGCTCATAGGTCGCGATATGCACGTACGATGTTTTTTCTTGCATAAATAAAAATTATGTTATTTCAAATATTTTTTTACCGTTTGTGGTAGCGATAGAGACCAGCGCATCAAAATCATAAAATCTGTTTGCTTCCATTAACATTCTCATTTCCACCCACATGTCTCCGTCTACAAATGGCTGGTAATAATCGCACATGTTATCTACCCCCATACCAACCGTTACGCCGGCCTCCAGCATTTCCGGAACATTCGCGATCGAATTATGAACGCCGCTCTGGTGTTGGTTTAGCTGTCTCATGCTCAATGCGGCGGACGGACATACCACTACGGCAATACCCAAATCCGCCAATTCTCTATATATACGCGCACGGTACTCTTTTGGTTGCGCGGAAATCGAAATTGCGTGTATCAATACTACACGTCCCAGGTAACCGAATTTTTTTACGAATTCAATCACCTTTTCCGTGTCTCGTTCATTTGGATTATTTTCTTGATCTATATGAACGTGCAGCGGTTTGTTTAGGTTTTTTGCGATTGAGAAAATAATATAAAGATGCTGTGTATCGAGTGGTCTGTCGACCGAAGGGAGTCCACCCACTATATCCGCGCGTTCTGATACAGTTTCGAATATTTTCAAATCACCTATATTTTTGGCAACTCCACGAATCGGGTGAGAGATAGTTTTAAAAGAAATTTTATCTCGGTATCTTTGTTGTACAATTCGCGCAGCGTCAATCATTTTCGTCCCCACAAGCGCAAAAGCTTCGGTAAAGCTTATGGTTTTAGTTACTCCTTGGGCAATAAGCAAATCAAGCGCCCGCTCGATACGTTTTTCTACGTCGAATTGAGAATCATTCATTTTTATGTGGTCACTCATCTGCCATTTTTTTTCCATATCAACCATGGACTCGGCGAGTGTTTCACGGTTGATATAAAATGATTTATCAAAATGAGCATGACAATTGGCCCAGCCGCCTTTGTTTTTTACTTCCGCCAAAAATTGTTGTTTCAGATTCCAGTTTTGATCCATATATAAGAAAAAACCACCCCCGCGGGTGGCCTGTCATCCGATTAACTTTGATCGATTTTTGCTTTTGTGAATTCCATATCTTTGTTATTTTAACAATTTACACAGGACCTGGCAAGAGTTGACTCTATGCCCTCTTTATGTGATATTCTGTCTTTGGAGTAAGAAGGGCTGGAAAGGAGAAACCGATGAGCTATGTCCTTGCGACGGTTATTTCTTATCTGTTGTTCAACGTGGCAATTTGGTTGTCCCTTGGCATGGGTGGCCTCATTGCCCTTGGCGCAGCGAATATATTCGGTGCTGTGGCCACGGCCATAAGCTATTCCGCACAGGTTCGGACCCAAGGATTACGACCGAATTGGTTTGTGGCGGTTCTCGGTTCTTTCGGGATCCTCGGCATTGTTGTCGGTCTGCGCGGTTCACATGGGCATTTGCCCGTTAGCCTAAGCATCGAGGCTGTATATAACGGTTTTGCTTGCTTGAGCTGGCCAATGTTCGTCGTCCTCAACCAGGTCTGGCCAAACGCGTTCCAAGAGCGACCCAACCGTTTCGATCTGGCCTGCCACCTTCTGATGGTAACAATGGTAGTCATCCGATTCACCACATACGAAAGCTACGCCTTTCAAATCACTGGCGTGGTGTGGATCATGCTTGCAATTTGCGGCTACATGCTGTTCAACATCAGCATAAAGCTGGCCAAAGGTCACCGCATGACGAACATCACCATGAACATCGGCGGTGGAATTCTCCTCGTTCTGTGCGGTTCACTCGTCCGTGATGGGCTGGTTTTTTCCTGGAACCTCATGCTGGTCTATGGTTCGCTCCTCGGAGGACTCGCAATTTTTGGGATTGTGAAGGGTCTCGGCGAAAGCTACAACCACTTTGGGAGACTCGGTAAGGCGTCGCTCGTGGCACCGCTTGTCTACGATGGCATTCTCGTAGCTTCTCCCGCGATCATGCCCATTTCCGGGGAATATCCTTCAAACTGGACCTTCGGCGTGGCAATTAGCATGCTTGCGATCACCATCATTCGCTATCGCCATCATGCGAAATAGCGAGATGTGATACTTTGACTATATTGGGTCAAGTGTGATAAACAAAATCCTAGGCAATAGGTAGGAGAAGGCCATGATTTCACGTTTGGCGGGAGTCGTTCTGACCTACGCACTCGCGGGCTCCCTGACGGTTGTCATTAGCCTCGTGAGCCTTGTCGTGAACCCCATCCTGCGTCTACTGCTCATCGCGTTCGGATGCCCGCCACAGTGGAGCCCTTTTGAATGGGTTCCGCGTCTGTGGGCGGGGATGCTGATGTTCTTCTTCCGGCGTGTCATGCTCATGCGACTCTGTATACACGGCGATTTGCCGCTGGCCTACAAGGGCGAACACGTCGTGTTCATCCCAAACCACGGATCATCTCTCGAGATGTTCATGTGGGGCTGGCTCGCGGTAAAGCATTTCCATGCCCGCGTCTCGGTCGTCGTGGATGTGCGCAATCTGACCAATCCCGTCGGCTGGGCTCTCAAGGGTTTTGGCTCAAGTATGTTCATCAGCCGTGGACAGCCCGAGCAGGCCCGAGCGATCATTCGTCGAAGCATCGACAGTAGCCTCGGACCTCTACGCTACGCGCGCACCATCGCCATCGCCCTGTGCGGCGGCAGAGCGAAAGCCGCGAGCGTCGCGCGCGATCGAACCAGACACCCGAACCACGCGGAATGGATCGGCCCCGTACTTTTCCCTCACGAGGGAGGCTTTACACAAGTCATAGAAGGGCTTGAAGCGGCCGGCCAGCGCTACTGTGTGGTGACTGCCACCGCGGCCTTTGGCAAGGGGCACAATATCGGCGTCGACGGACTCCACCGGCTGTTTGGCTCTACCATCCATCTCGAAGCCGCGGACGTGACGGCCGATATGCCGCGCGACCCGGAGGCGCGTCGCGCATGGCTCGTTGAGCTCTGGAAACGCAAGTCATATACCATCGCCAAGTGGCGTGACGCCGAAGAGCATTACCACTACAAGTGGCCGGCGCTCGTCGCGGCAGACATTTCTGTGGTCTGCGCGATCGCTCTTTTTTTGTTCTAACCTTTTGGAGGTGTTGCGGCGGCAGCTTGCGCGTATATGCCAAGCGCCGCCGCGATATCGAAAATTGCAAAGATATAGTCGACCGGGAGGTCGATTTTAAAGTGGTGGACGGAGGGGGAATTGCCCCGCCCTTCGCGAAGGGCGGGGCCGCCCTCATCCACCAGTATGTATTATACAGAACGCCTTCAAATTTTTTCTAAAATCCGGGATTAAATATTTATAAAATGTCACTCGTCTTACGGTCATACTACACCGTTTTAATTTATATATAACAAAAGCTCCCTTGCGGGAGCTCTGAGATTCACCAGGTGGGAATCGCCTGGATCGAACTTACCATAAAATAATTATACAATATTTTTTTAGTCTGTCAATAATGATTGATGAGATATGTTGATGATTGTTGAGATTACTTATTTATATTCATGGTTTGATTTTTCTAATAATTCAACGACTTCCTCATCAGTTGTTTGTGGAAAATCTTTGTACCAGTAGCCAATGGCCATGAGATCGTTGACCGCTTGCACACAAACAATATCAACGAGGTTACCTAGGAATTCTGCCGTGTCTCGTGCGCAAATTGGTGCAGCGAAAATTACTTTCAATGGCTTCTGTTGAATTAAAACCGATT
>CAZKQL010000042.1:0-3623 GCA_964554925.1 uncultured Gammaproteobacteria bacterium
GTCGATAAAGTTCGATTGTGTCGTACTGTTGTCCGCGTGTTTCAGCGTGCCACCGCTTTCGACGGTCAATGTGCCGGAAATTGTTTGCGCCGTGCTGGTGCTCTGCGTTAATGTTCCAAGACTCCGTATGGTGATGCTGCCACCGGTTCCGATATTCGCGCTCAAAGTTAGTGTAGTGGTATTCGATCCACCCAAAGTAAGCGAATTAAAATTCAAATTTTTTCCCTCTGTCACACAGCCGCTTGAAGTGGTCGTAACCGCTTCCAAATCAATAGTAACATCGTCCGCGCTCGTAGGTTCCGCATTGCCTGACCAGTTCGCGTCAGTACACCAATCATCGTCACCACCTTCTCCATCCCAAGTAATGGATGCCGCTTGGACATTGCCCAATTTGAATACATCAAAAAAGTATATTCCAAAACTAAAATAGAACACGCTCGCGCATATTATAAAGGAAAAAATCGCTACATTTTTATATGTTTGACGAACACTCATCTAATACTCATCGTGGCCTTATTTTACCATGTCCGAAGCAATAAAAAAAGCCCGCTTTCGGCGGACTTTTTGTGGATACTTCTATGAGTACAATCATTGTCCAAGTTGTTCCGCGACCTCTGCCGCGAAATCTTTTTCTTCTTTCTCAATGCCCTCTCCAAGCTCGTAGCGGGCAAAGCGACGAACCGTAATTTTCTCTCCGATTGCGCCTGTTTTTTCGGTCAAAATTTGTTCAATACTCTTGTCTTCATCTTTTATAAATTTTTGCTCAAGAAGACAAATATCACCGTACCACTTTGAGAGTTTTCCTTCGAGAATTTTTTCGATCATTTCTGCCGGCTTACCTTCGTTTTTTAGCTGATCCCGGTATACCGCTTTTTCTCTTTCAACTTGATCTGCCGGAACCTGTTCGCGGCTTACATATGCCGGGCTTGATGCGGCAATATGCATGGCAATATCTTTTGCAAGAGTTTGGAATTGCTCGGTTCTTGCCACAAAGTCTGTTTCGCAATTCAATTCAATAAGTACACCAACTTTACCCATGCCATGAATATAACTCGTCACCATTCCTTCCGCGGTAATTTTGCCCGCACGTTTTGCGGCTTTTGCGATACCTTTTGTGCGAAGAAGATCCACCGCCTGCTCAAAATTCCCGTTGGTTTCATCGAGCGCTTTTCGAGCATGCCGGCGCCGGTTTGGGCGCGAAGTTTTGCGACGTCAGTTGCTGTTGTAGTCATATTGTTGAGAAATTATTGAAATATCTAATGAAATGAAGTAGCACGGTGGTGTTGTTTCACAAACGCGGTCGCTCGCCCAGCAGGCTCGCGCCGCTGCGCCTCGACCTCGCTCGTCCCGATGAGTACATCGGGACACCATGCCCGCTCGGTCTCCGGAGCTTGTTCAACAACACCGCCGTGCGACTTGCTCGCATCACTTTTATTCACTCGCGATCTCTACAACTTCTTCCGGTTTTGCAGCTGCTTCTTCTACAACTCCGATTTTCTTTTCAGCTCTCGCCTTCTTTTCCCATTCTTCGCGGCCTTCTTTTACCGCGTCTTTTACAAGACCCACCATCATAGAAATTGATTTTACCGCGTCATCATTTGCGCAGATAACGTATTCGATTTTTTCCGGATTTGCATTTGTATCACAAATACCGATTACCGGTACACCGGTTCTTTTTGCCTCGGTCAAAGCGGTTTTTTCACGCTGTACCGCGGGAAGAAAAATCGCGTCCGGCATGCGCGTGAGCGTTGACAAACCTTCAAGATAGGAACCCATTTTGTCAAAGGTTCGTTTCATCTCGAGTTGTTCTCTTTTGGTATATTGTTCAAATTCACCTTTCGCTTGCTTTTCTTTGTAAGCGACGTATTTTCTGATGAGTTTTTTGATTTCGTCAAAATTGGTAAGCGCGCCTCCCAACCAACGATCGACTAGATATGGCATGCCACATTCTATAGCAGCCTGCTTTACGAGTTCGCGGCCTTGCGGTTTCGTTGATACAAACAAAATCACTTTGCCTTCCGCCACCATTTGTTTAACTTTTGGCAAAACGTCCGCGAGCTGCTTTTCTGTCTCGCGCAAGTCAATTATATGTACACCATTCCTGCTGCCAAAAATAAATTGCTTCATTTTCGGATGCCAGCGAGATACCTGGTGTCCAAAGTGCGCTCCGGCTTGGAGCATCTCAACTAATGTAGGATACTTCATATGTTTTTCCTTTTAACCTCTTAGGGGCGACCCTCCGAATGGCGGAGAGAGGAAAAAATGCCCAAAATGAGGGATTAATGAATGGGGAGATGATACTTGATAGCAGGTTTGTTGTCAATATTTGACATTTTTTTGCCTCTACTGCTATAATTCTTCCCATTCAAGACAAGTATGCAAAAAATTAGTCTTCAAATAGTTCGTCGTACCAACTCTCTCTTTCGCGAGTAGATTGTATTGATATTGTCAAAATATAAATGCAGCCTTCTCTCGAAAGAGAGAATTTTTTATTAATACAGTGTTTTAAATAACTTTTTTTATGACGGAAAAACTTTGGACCAAAAAGGAGATAAAATTGGATCCGCTCGTGGAAGCATACACAGTTGGCGAAGATTATATTCTCGACAAAAATTTAATGCTTTACGATATAGAGGCAAGCTATGCGCATGCAGAGGGGCTGGAGCATATAGGAATCATTACAAAAGATGAATTGCACAACTTGAATGCATGTCTCAATGAAATTGAACAAAAATTCAAAGCGGGACACATAGAAATTTCAATCCATGACGAGGACTGCCACACGGTGATAGAAAACGAACTTACCAAAAAATTGGGGGATATCGGCAAAAAAATTCATACCGGCAGAAGCAGAAACGATCAGGTGTTAACCGCAATGAGGCTATATATGCGATCGGAAACCGATACGGTTATCAAACTCGCAAAAAAACTCGCGCGACGGTTTTTGAGCTTTGCTCAAATGCATCAAAATATCCCTCTGCCGGGATACACGCACACACAACAAGCCATGCTCTCAAGTGTCGGACACTACATGGGAAGCTATGTGGAAAGTCTGCTCGATGATATCGCGCTTCTCGAGGTAATAAAAAAACATATCAATAAAAATCCACTGGGAAGTGCCGCAGGTTTTGGCGTCTCATTGCCGCTCGATAGAGAGCACACCACCAAAAAACTTGGGTTTGAAAAGACGCAAGTCAATTCACTGTATTGTCAAAACAGCAAAGGCAAATTTGAAAGTTTATTCTTGGAAGGACTCGTGCAGATCATGATGACGCTCAACAAATTTGCGCACGATATGTTGATTTTTACTTCAAAAGAACATGACTTTTTTGATGTTGATGATTCTCTTGTCACCGGCTCAAGTATCATGCCGCAAAAAAGAAATCTTGACGTAATGGAAATTTTGCGAGGACTCGTGAGTGTACTTATGTCAAATCAGGCGATGATCCAATCAATGTCAAAAAATTTAATGTCCGGTTACAACCGAGATTTGCAGCTGATTAAAAAACCGGTAATGGATGGAGTGGAAATAGTTAAAAAAAGTTTGGAAGTTTTGGAAGTGTACATTCAAGGAATAAAGCCTAATCAAAAAATGATAGAAGAAAAAATTTCAAAGGAAATTT
>CAZKQL010000042.1:3633-6764 GCA_964554925.1 uncultured Gammaproteobacteria bacterium
CAAAAATGGTAAAGGAAGAAGGAGTGCCATTTCGAGATGCATACAAATTGGCATACGAAAAATTGGATGCATACGAAATTGATATGCAGGAAAATTTGGCTTCAAAAGTAAGTCTTGGGGCTCCGGGAAATCTGCACCTGGATTGGTACAGAGAGCAGCTAGGACAATAGGTAGCTAATCTTGGTTTCTGACAACGCGACCCGTTCCTTCCCCATACCGCACTTGACAGCAATTACATCCATTGCTATAGTATTCCCACTTTGAAAAAACTATGAAAACTGAAATTCACCCAAAAAACAATAACGTCGTATTTGTAGACACCTCATCCGGTGTTGAATTTGCTACGACTTCGACCCGATCTTCAGAAAAAACAAAAACCATCGATGGTGTAGAGCACTTTGTAATTGATATCGAAATTTCGTCAGCGTCACATCCTTTCTACACCGGCAAACAAGTGTTTATCGACACTGCTCGTCGCGTAGAAAAATTCCAGGAAAAAATGGCAAAAAAAGACGCGACTGCAGATGCTAGAAAAGGCAAGAGAGTAAAACACGCCGTGCGCGCCGCAAAAGAAGCCGCAAAGATTGAAGCAACTCCTGAAAACGCCAAATAGCCGTACACATAGAAAAACAGACCACTATTGGTCTGTTTTTATTTTCATTTTTTTATATGCAACAAAAATATATCGACCTACTCGCACAATTTAATAATTTAGAACAGCAACTTCAAGACCCGGCTGTCATTAATGATCAACAAAAATTGAAAACCGTTTCGCAGCAATTCAATGAGCAACAAGAAGTGGCCGGAAAAATAAAAGAATTGGCGGCGTGTGAAAAATCAATGGAAAATACCAAACGGATGATTTCCGAAGAACAGGACGCTTCCATGCTGGAGCTCGCAAAAGCTGAATTGTTTGAACTCGAATCCAAGCAGCAGAAACTCGAAAAAGAATTAAAGGAATTAACCACACCAAAAGACCCGCTCGACAAGAAAAACATTATCGTGGAAATCCGCGCGGGCGCGGGCGGAGATGAATCCGCATTATTTGCAGGAGATTTGCTCCGTATGTACATGCGTTACGCGGAAAAAAAAGGATGGAAAACGGGCTTGATTGATTCGCATCAAATCGGAATTGGAGGTTATAAAGAAGTGATTTTTGAAATGAATGGAACAAACGTCTACAAAGACATGAAATACGAAATGGGTGTGCATCGCGTGCAGCGCGTTCCGGAAACCGAAAAGGCGGGGCGGATTCACACCTCTACCGCGAGCGTAGTGATATTGCCGGAAGTCGAAGAAACCGAAGTCAGCATTGATCCAAAAGATTTGCGCATTGATGTCTTTATGTCCGGCGGAAAAGGAGGCCAGAGTGTGAATACCACCTATTCGGCCGTACGCATTACGCACCTTCCGTCCGGTGTTGTTTCTCAATGTCAGGACGAACGATCGCAAACTCAAAACAAACTGAAAGCCATGAATGTACTGCGCGCCCGTTTGTTTGAAATTGAACAAGAAAAAAAAGCAAAAGAACTCATGCAAAAACGACAAAGCCAAATCGGCAGCGGCGACCGAAGTGAAAAAATCCGCACATACAATTTTCCTCAAGACCGAATCACGGATCATCGCATAAAAGAAAGCTGGAACAATATCGGTGTGATACTCGCAGGCAACATGGAACCGATGATTGAAGCCTTGCGCGCCGCGGACTACTCGGGAAATGAGTAATATGCAAATTCGCGAAGCGCTAAAGCACAGAGCAGGTCATGTGGATGCACTCGATCGCGAACTGCTCCTTGCGCACATCCTCAAAAAAAATCGCGAATATTTAATCGCGCACGAAAACGAACAAATCCCATTTGGCTCATATTTTTTGTATCGTTTAAAACTCCGCAAAAGAAAAAAAGGGGTACCGCTCGCCTATATCCTCGGCAGCAAAGAATTTTTCGGATACCATTTTTTGGTAAATAAACACACCCTTGTGCCGCGCCCGGATACTGAACTCTTGGTGCAAGAGGCGATTGATCTTGCACGACACGAGGATGGACATCTCGAGATAATTGATATTGGGACCGGAACAGGCTGTATCCCCATTAGCATTTTCAAAACTACAGGCACGCAAAATGGACGTATTACATATACCGCGAGCGATGTATCGGGCGAGGCTCTCGAAGTTGCCTGCAAAAATGCGGACCTCTTGAATGCCGCCATAAAATTTAGAACCGGCAGTTTACTCGAGCCGTATGATTTTGCAGACTACCAAAATCGCACTATAATTATTACGGCAAATCTCCCCTATCTGACGCACGAACAATTCATAGAAGAAAAATCCATACAACACGAACCATACTACGCGCTTGTCGCCTCGGAAAACGGCCTGGCATTATACAAACAATTATTGGAACAACTCACAAAAAAAGCAGGACCGACCACAGCGCTAGAGCCCCGCCCTCGAGTACAGGGCGGGGACAACAGGGCTGGGCAGGAAAAAATAATCCTGCTTTGTGAAATCGACCCAAACCAGACAATTGAATTCAAAAAAATAGTAGAACGCTACTTCCCCAACGCTTCGGTTGAGATCAAAAAAGATCTTGCCAATTTGGATCGACTGGCGATAATTCGATTCTAAAAAGTAAACTCGCTGTCTTTCCCAACCACTTCAATCCACAGTTTGCCCGGACTAAGAACAATGGGGTTCCCCTGCGCATCCAACCACTGTGTTTTTGCGGAAACACTGTCTTTTTTCCATGTTCCTTTTGTCGCAATTCCATTTGCAAATACTATCGCCTCGCCTGTTCCTATCGTCTCTATGTCTTTGCGCCCGATTTCATCTATCACGCGAGAACTTACACTCTGTATGATAACCGTGTCCGCGGAAATTGCCTTACCGCCGGTGTCTTTATGCCGACCCTCGGTTTGATACCGGTCAAATTGATTGGTGGAAGTATTATAATTCCAGCGGATCACATAACTGGGGAGCGAAAAAATAATTTTCAATTGATCTACGCAATTTTCTGCGCATCCCACACCGTCCGCATACTGCCAAGAGCTCGTGGCTATAATCTCATCTTTGCCATATTTTTCCCACGCTGCCGAAAATAATTTGCTTGACGTGTACGCGTTGTGCGGAGCAT
>CAZKQL010000042.1:6774-9056 GCA_964554925.1 uncultured Gammaproteobacteria bacterium
GCGCGCGTTATCCCGCCAAAAGTACCAGCCATGCGAAAATTCATTTATATCAAAAAAACGTTCGCTGTTTAGAGCCTGCAAAGCTTCCGGAGATCCACCCACATGCATGTACATAGGCCGCCCAAACTCGCGCAGCCAATCGAGATAATACAAACGCGAACTGCGTACCGGACCGATTTTTTCCACCTTTGCGTCGAGCGGAAACAGCGCCATAAATCTGGTGAAATTGGCTTCTACCGGCGCCTCGTATACCTGCGGACCCCGCAATTCTTTTCTTCTTTTTTTTCATCGAACGAAAATTTGAATTCCTCTGCCACCGCTTTGTAGGTATTTTTTTTAAGTATAAAATAACCCAAAAAACCAAGCGCGGCCAAAACAAGGACTCCCGCGGCCGTATACAAAAAAAGAATTTTCCGTTCTTTGAATTTTTTTCCGATTATTCGGCCATATTCATGTATATTCATAGATGTGTATGATAACAAAAAGCGCCCCGCCCCGCAAAACGCGGAGCGTGGCGCTCTTTTCTTGTGTCTAATTTATTTCGCTTCCGGAGCTGCTTCCGCGTCTTCTTCTTTCTTTCCTTTTTCTTCTACCGCGATTGTTTCCAAGCTTGGAGCGGCGCTTGCTTCTTCCATCTTCTTGAATTCATCTTCGGTTATCGGAGGCGTTACGCTTGCCACCATGGTATTCATATCTCCAAGAATAGTAACGGTCGATGGAATGTTTAGAGCAGCGACATCGATTGAGTCACTGAATGTTTTTAGGACACTCAAATCTACGTCGATATGGCTGATAAGGTTTTGTGGCAAACATTTAACATCAACACTTTCAAGACTCTTAACCAACGTACCGCCCAATTCTTTTACCGCGGGAGGTTCACCGATGAATATCAATTCAACGGTTGCTTCCATTTCTTCTCCCATTTTGATTTGCTTGAGGTCGATATGCATTATGGTTCCTTTTATGGGGTCGTATTGCAATTCTTTGATAATAACTTTTACCGGCTCGGATTCACCCTCCAATTTCAAATCAATCAAAGTTGACTCTCCGGCTTCATCGTAAATTTTTGCGAATTCGTTGTAGGGAACGCTAAAACTGGTCGCGCCGGTTCTGTCGCCACCATACACTACACCCGGAATTCGACCGTTGTCGCGTAAATCCGACATTTTTACTCCATCACGTTTTGCTGTTTGTAGAGAAATCGTCATACCAATTTATCTGAACGTAAATAATATATTAAGTTGATTGTTTTGAATAATTTCGACGCATGAGAGAAAATCGTTTTCCGATAGCGGCTCTCTGCGACGTAGGCGTTTGGTGTCTTCCAGGGTCAAATCAGTGACAAGACCAAGAAGCCCCACCCCGAAATTCGTCTGCCCCAAAATGGCTATAACCGCCTGCTTGCACTGCCCGCAGGTGATATGCACGAGCGCCGAGCCCGTTTGCTCTTCCACCACCTTTATATGCTGTTTTTTGTAATCCTTTGTACAAGTAGGGCAGCGCTTTATAATCTTTGAACGATTTATATACGCGGCTGCTCCGCCTTGATTTGCGATATCTTCTACCATAGAGAAACCTCGTAGGTGGCTCATACTGTATAGTAAGAGCCCCTTTGTGTCAAGTATAGCACATTAACCCGCTCTCGTCCCCGAAACCGCCGCGCTCTCGACAACGCCGATAAGCAGCATATTTATAAGAATTGATGATCCGCCGTAACTTACAAAGGGTAAGGTAACTCCGGTAACCGGTAAAAGCCCTATTGCGGCCCCGACATTTACGAGCATCTGGAACAAAAAAAGCAGCGCCACACCAAGCACGGTGTAGGCGCTAAAATCGTTGCTGCAATTTTTGGCTATATGCACCAACCGCCACAGCAAAATGCTAAAGACGACCAGCAAAATATTTACACCGATGAACCCCAACTCCTCGCCGATAACCGAAAAAATAAAGTCTGTCTGTGCCTCGGGCAAAAAATGCAATTGGCTTTGCGAACCAAAGCCCAATCCTCTTCCGAAAATTTTTCCTGAACCTACCGCGATAATTGATTGAGTCACATTGTATCCGGCTCCGAGCGGGTCATGCCCCGGATTCATAAACGTAAACAAACGATCTTTTTGATAATCTTTTAAAAGAAAAAACCAACTCATGACAAAAACCAATAATGCAGTCCCAACAAGTGCAAAGATATAGCGCTTTTTTGTTCCGGAAAGCAAGATCAAACCAAACCAAATTCCCATTAAAATAATCGACGATCCCAAATCCGGCTGCGCGATGATGAGCCC
>CAZKQL010000043.1:0-693 GCA_964554925.1 uncultured Gammaproteobacteria bacterium
GGTTCTGCCACACTCGCATCTTTCAGCATCCAGCCATATCCTTTTTGTACCATATCTTCTTTGTCGAGTAAAAGCGCATCCGCGATCTCGAATATGTCTTTCAAAAAAATCCCTTTGCGAGCCGGATAAATAAAACTTACAGCCGCAGCTCTACGCATCCAAAGATTTTTTGATTTCGTCCAAACCTTAATTTTGCCCACCAGTTCCGGATACATTTGCAGCAGGGTTCCTATACTATGTGTACAAAAATCATCACAACGCGCCCAGTTGGTAACATGGCGTTCTACAATTTTTTTGAAAAAAACGAAATCAGCAACAACAAATTCTTTTTCCCGCGCGCGGATAAAAGAAAACGCGATAGTCGAGTATTCTTCTTCCGGTTTTTGCAATAGTTTTTCTGCCAGCGCAAAAATTTCTTTTTTAGATGCGTTTTTCAGTGTTTTGTAAAATTTTTTTGCAATGGTGCGAACTATCGGCACACGCACGCCCAGACTTTGTATTTGATTTTTAAAAAATCGTTGCGATCCTTCTCGATAGACCGGGTCGGTATGCTTTTTCAATTCTCTGGTGATTTCATTGATGATTTGCATAGCGTATAATTACGCATTAATTTCTGTCTTCTTTACCATCACTTTTCGTATTCGTTTGTGCTTTATTTCCAGAATTCTGCATTCCACGTTGCCAAGCACTACC